>CAIZGN010000037.1 GCA_903932505.1 Candidatus Hydrogenedentota bacterium | reverse complement strand
TTGGCCAGAAATTCGCTCTTTGCGACATTGGCTGTTTCGGCCCGCTGGGCGAGGTCTTTGGCTTCCTGAGTCGTCTGTTCCAGACGCCGGTTCGCCTCCCGCAATTCCTCGTCCGCACGCTTTCGTAGGGTGATGTCGATGAAGGTGACCACAGCGCCGATGATGGTTCCGCCCCGCCTCTGCACATAGCTCCAATATTCAACGGGGAAGCAGGTGCCGTTGGCACGCCACAGTACCTCATCGTCCACATGGCAGGGGGTTCCGTCACTGCAAGCCCGGAAGATGCCACAGGCCTCCACGGGGAAGTGCTGTCCATTCGGCCGGGTGTGGTGGATGAGCCAGTGCATGATTTTGCCGAGCAGATCCTCATGACAATCGTAACCCAGCATGCGCAGGCAGGATGGATTGCAGAACGTGCAGTTTCCTTCCAGATCGATTCCGTAAATGGCCTCGCCGGTGGAGTCGAGGAGAAGGCGCAACTGCCCCTCGCTCTTTCGCAGGGCTTCCTCGGCTCCCTTGAGGGCGGTGATGTCCCAGTTCGTGCCCACCATGCTCAATGGACGCCCGGACGCATCGCGCTGAACCACGGCAAGTGCGCGGATATTGCGGATGGTTCCGTCGGGCCAAACGACGCGAAATTCGGTGTTAAAGTCCTTTTCTCCGCGCAAGGCCAGTTGGATTTCCTCATCGCCTCGCTGACGATCCTCCAGGTGGAGTCCGGCTGCCCAGGCCTCATAGGCCCCCTCAAATGTATCTGGTGTGATGCCGTAGAGGCGGAACATCTCCTCATCCCATACCAACTGGTTCAGAATGACGTCGTAGTCCCAGATCCCGACCCCCCCCGCGCGGGTGGCCAGCTTGAGCCGGTCGGCGGATTGCCGCAGTTCCTCTTCCGCGCTTTTTCGGTCGGTGATGTCTTGGTGCGTGCCCAGCATCAGCAGGGGGAGGTCTTCATCCGTCCAGACCGCCACCTTGCCCCGATCCAGCACCCAGATCCAGTGCCCCTCCTTGTGGCGCATCCTCAGCTCGCACTCGTAATAGTCCAGTTCCTTCGTGAAGTGCCTTCGCAGTCCGTCCGCGCTGCGCTCGAGGTCATCCGGATGGGTGAAACGATTTCGGGTGTCAATCGACACCGGGGAAATCTCGTCCAGGGTGTACCCAATGATTTCAGCCCAGTGCTCATTGAAAACGGTCTCTCCCGTTTGAACCTTCCACTCCCAGGTGCCCACGTTGGTGCCTTCGATGATGCCCGCCAGCCGAAGTCGTTCCTCGTGTAATTCCGCTTCCGCGCGCTTGCGCTCGGTCACGTCCTGGATAATCGAATGCAGGATCTCCCTCCCGCCGAATTGTACCCGGCTTGATGCGACCTCGACATCGCGCAGCGAACCATCCGCCAGCCGATGCTGGAAGCCGAATCGGCTGCCGTGGGTCGTGGTGACGCGGCCCATGGTTTCCTGAACTTCGTTTGTGGGTAGGGTGTTGATGTCTCCGATGCGCATGGTGAGCAGTTGATCCCGCGAATAACCGTAGAATTCCGCTGCGGTGGCATTGGCATCGATAATCGCGCCATCTATGGGGTCGACCAGCAACATCACGGCAGAATTGTTAGCGAATTGATTGCGATAGGATTCTTCGCCCTCCCGTAATTCCACCATGAGTTGCTCGGCCAGGCGTCGCGCATTCACCCGGGTGCTCATCAAAGACAGTATGAAGCCGAAAAGAAGAAGGTTGATCAGCGTCCCGCTGATAAGGACGAGCCAGACGCTGCCATAATCGGAAAACCGCACCACGCTGAGCTGCGTGAACTGCAGGGTCCAGCGACGTCCCCCGAAATCCGTCGGGTTCTGCCGGGTGAATCGTGTTTGCGATGCATCGGCGGCGAAGTCTGGGGTTTGGCTGTCATAAAGCAGCGCGTCCGTCGAAATGCTCTCGCCATCGTAGACCTGAAGGAAGAGCCGACGATCCCGATGCTTCACTTCCCATCCACGCAGAATCCCATGCATGAGGTCGGTCATGCGATAGGGACTATAAACCCAACCAAGAAGCGCGCTGCGCCGGTTCTCCACGGTATCCAGCGGCAGGCCCGGACGATACACGGGAACATACATCAACGTACCTGCTTGCACGTCCTCATTGGTTTCCTGTACCAGAACCACTCTTCCGGAAAGGGCCGCGCTATTCTCATCCCTCGCCCGCTCCATGGCGGCACGGCGCACCGGTTCAGAGTACATGTCATACCCAAAGGCCCGCAGGTTGCGCCCCAAGAAAGGCTCGAGAAAAATGATGGAGGAGTAGACCTCGCGCTCACCCGGCGGTTTGATCGCATACTCGGGAAAGCCCTGTGCACGGATACGCTCCAGATGCTGCGGGAGTTGCTCGGGCCTGACCAGTTCAGAGAACCCGACCCCCTGAATGCCCGGCAGCTGTCGATCTACCTCAAGCCCTTGAACATAGGCCCGCCATTTGTCCCGATCCACCGTTCCCGAGGCGTCAAAAAGTGCCTTGCCACTGCGCAGGATATGGGCGCATGCGGTGAGGCGTGCGTTGATGTTCAACTGGATCTCGTTGCAGGTAAAATCGAAATCGCGTTGGGCGTCCCTGCTCACGCTTTCCCTGAGATAGAGCGCTGTCAGCACGGTGATGATCAGTCCTGCAGAAAGCAGCCCCAACGCGCTCCACAAGATGGACGGCGTTGTGCCGCGCGGCAGATCCAGTCCGCCAATTCGCGGAAAAGCAGGCCCGGGGGAGGGGCCTGCGGAATTTGAGCCTGCGTTTGATTGTGTCGGGGTCATCATCCAGGTCCCCGTTATTCTTGGCGAGGTCTTGTCCGGTGGACAAACAAGGGTGCATGGAAACCAGCACTAAGTGTACAGAAAGAATCCTGCACGTTCAAAAATCCACGAAATATCGTTCCCCCCCCAAAGGGGTGTTCCATGGGCGTGATCGCGACTGTGCTATCATTCAGGTTCTCCCTTCGGCGCGAGGATGTAGTGCTGCTTCATGCGATCCTTGTCCGTTCGAGCCACGGGGATCGAATTTCCCTCGGGGTCGATGCCCCCGTAATACATGGCCGTGGCCACGGTTCCCGGGGTGGGGATGAAGCATTGAACCTGTTGTGGCTTCCACCCGCGCTGCCGGAGCCATTGCGCGAGCAATTTCATATCCGTTGATGTGCATCCAGGAAAAGCGCTGATAAGATAAGGAATCACATATTGCTCTTTGTGGGCCCGGCTCGATTCTCTCTCGAAGAGTTCCAGAAATCGCTCGAACTCCTCGAATTTGGGCTTTCGCATCAGCCGCAGGACATGGTCGCAGAGGTGCTCCGGGGCAATTTTAAGCTGGCCACCGACAAACTCCCGCACCAGGGCGCGCAGATATTCGCTATCGGAGGCGCCGAGGTCGTAGCGAACCCCGCTGGCAACCCGCAGGTGCTTCACCCCGTCCATCGACCGAAGCGTTCGGAGCAGTCCCACCAATCCGGCCTCGCGTGTCTCAAAATTCCGGCACACCTTCGGGGTTAGGCAGTCCACCCGCTTGCATATCGAAGGATCCGCTGTGCAGCGAGCCCCCCACATGTTTGCCGTTGGACCGCCCACATCGGAAATGCTGCCGTCCCAGTCCGGGTGGCGCGTCAGTGCGAGAACCTCAGACTTGAGTGATTCCGGGCTTCTCGAGGTGATTTGGCGTCCCTGATGAAGGGTGATCGAGCAAAAAGTGCATCCGCCCGCACAGCCCCGGTGCGAGGTCACGCTGAATTGAATCATGCGTGCGGCTGGCACTGGTTGGGTGTAGGAAGGATGTGCCCGGCGCGTGTAGGGCAGGGCGTAAATGGCGTCCAGCTCTGCGCAGCGCAGGGATGCGGGGGGCGGGGTGAATATCACTCGGCGCGTTCCGTTTTCCTGCACGGCCCAGTGCGTGCCTTGATGCACCTGACGTTCCATCGTCAGGGTGGCCTCCATCAGTTTCCTGGGATTCGCGACAATGGCCTCGTGCGAGGGCATTGGGAGAATGTCCTCGGCTGAAGGCGCGTTGGGTAAGAGCCGAAGGGCGTCGAGATTGCTGACGGCGAACGCAGTTCCGGGAATTCCCCGCAGGCTGCTCGCCCGGCTCTTTGCGTCTTCCTGCGGAGGAGAGGCCTGCAAGCGGGTCGCGATTTCCACAATCGCCTGCTCCGCCATTCCATACACCAGCAAATCCGCCTTGCTGTCCAGTAAGATGGAAGGGCGCAATTTGTCGGTCCAAAAATCATAATGCGTGGCACGGCGCAACGAGGCCTCAACCCCGCCAATCACTACGGGAAGGCCTGGAAATGCCTGACGCACCAGATTCGTGTAGACAATGCTCGCGCGGTTCGGGCGCGCGCCTGCCAAGCCTCCCGGCGTGTAGGCGTCATCGCTGCGCTTCTTGCGAAAAGCGGTGTAGTGCGCCAGCATGGAATCCACCGTGCCCGCCGTCACGCCCGCAAAGAGCCGTGGCCGCCCCAGCCGCTGTATGTCCTCCGGGCCGGTCCAGCGCGGTTGCGCCACGATGCCCACCCGGAATCCGCGTGCCTGTAGGCAGCGCCCGAGCAGTGCCACACCAAACGATGGATGATCCACATAGGCATCGCCAGTCACCAGTAGCACGTCGAGTTCCGACCAGCCCAGGCGGGTCATCTCTTCAAGGAACATCGGCAAAGCACCCCCCGCAGGGGGCAAGACCCGTTTCGCTCGATTTTTTGACGATCCGTGTGACGACATGTATTCCACCCAAGCCCCATACGCACAATATTATCGCACGGTTGCCTTCAGAGATTCGATAAGTCC
>CAIZGN010000036.1 GCA_903932505.1 Candidatus Hydrogenedentota bacterium | reverse complement strand
TGCAACACCGCCCTCATCATCGACCGGGACGGACAAATAGTCGGAAAGCACAACAAGATGCATGCGGCCTATGGCGCGGGCTCTCCGTATTGCTGGCCGCCCAAATCCGGCGAAGTCAGTGAAGTGCTCATGCGCTTGGGCGAAGCCAACCCGGTCGTCGACCTCGATTTCGGCCGCATCAGCGTGTTGACCTGCTACGATGGCTATTTCTTCCCCAGTTTCGAAATTCCATCGTTAAAAGGAGCCGAGGTGCTCGTCTGGATCAATGGGCGCGCCGGTTCGGTCGAGGACTACATCGTTCGCGCTGCAAGCTTCATGACCACTACACACATAGTCACCTCAAACAACTCCACGGGCGCGGGCACCATGATTTGCGCCTATCCCGGTCAGGTGAAACAGGCCACCACGCAAAAAGGGGATGCCTATATCGTGGATGAACTCGATCTCGCATTTCTGCGTGACCAGCGCAAAAACAATCGAATGTTGCACCAGCGCCGTCCGGATGCCTATCGCGATCTCACCAAAGATTGGGCCCCTTGGGACGCCTATCCGAATATCCCATTCTTTGAATATCCAAAAGAGGCACTCGCCTCTGAAACGAAAACAAACGCGGTACACTTTCAAGTCTTGGATGATGCCACAGGGCAGCCCATGCCCTGCCGCTTCCACCTCAAGGACAAGGACGAAAAGAAGCGGGTCGCCGAGGGAGTCCCCGCCTTCGCCGACCACTTCGATTGCGAAGGAAACGCGAATCTTCGACTCGAATCCGGCGTGTATACCTACGAAATTGAAAGGGGACCGGAGTTTGCACCTGCCAAGGGAACGATCACGGTGGGTGCGGGAGACCTGCCGACCCTCGAAGTCCGCATGAAACGAATAGCCAATCTGGCTGCGGATGGCTGGTGGAGCGGTGATGTCCATGTACACCGGCCCATGGAAGACATGCCCTTGCTCCTGCGTGCAGAAGACCTGCATGTGGCCCCGGATATTACCTGGTGGAACGCCAACAGTCCGTGGACAAGCAACCCCCTTCCAACCGATCCCGTGCGTAGCGCCGATCCTGACCGCTTCTACGATGTGCTCGGGGGTGAGGATGAACGAAATGGCGGGGCCTTCCTGCTCTACCACCTCAAGACGCCCCTCGATATCACAAACGCGGAGAAAGAATATCCGTCTCCCATGCGCTATCTGGAGGAAGCCCGCAAGCAACCCGGTGCGTGGATCGATGTCGAGAAACCCTTCTGGTGGGATGTTCCGGTAGCCCTCGCACTTGGGTACGCGGACTCCATCGGTATCCTCAACAACCACATCCAGCGCGGGGGAATGCTGGACAACGAGGCTTGGGGAAAACCACGCGACCGCTCCGCTTTTCCCGCTCCACACGGCTGCGGTTTATGGTCGCAACACATCTACTATCAAGCGCTCAATTGCGGCCTGCGCATTCCGCCTTCCGCAGGCAGCGCCTCCGGTGTTCTCCCCAATCCCGTGGGATACAACCGGGTCTACGTGCAGCTGGACGGGCCCCTCACCTATGAATCCTGGTGGACAGGACTCAAGGCGGGCCGCAGCTTTGTTACCAACGGCCCGCTGCTCCGGGTAAAGGCCAATGACGAATGGCCGGGACATGTATTTCAGTCCGATGCCCCGCTTTCGATCAACCTGACCGCAACCCTGGATAGCAACGACCCCATCGCACGCATTGATATCATCAGAAACGGCTTGGTCGAGCGCAGCCTCACCGCCGAAGAATTCCGGGCGAATGGCCTTGGCACAGTGGCCTTCGACAAGAGCGGGTGGTTCCTCGTCCGCGCCATCGCTGATGTCCCCACAACATTCCGCTTTGCCTCCACCGCCCCGTTCTATGTCGAAATCGGCGCCCGGAAAGATTATATCGACCCTGCTTCAGTGCAATTCTTCCTCGATTGGATAAAGGAGCGCATGGCACAAATTACACTCCCGGAAAACCAACAGGAAGAAGTGCTCGCCTATCACCGAAAGGCCTTAAAATACTGGGAAGAACGTTTGCAGCAATCCACGACAATCCCGTGAAGTATTCATGAAAGACAAGGAAAAATCCGATGACTGACCTCCTGCGCAGCATTCTGGAACGCACCACCTATCGCAAAATAGACGTCGACCTCCTGCTCGACCACGAACGCCCCTCTTGGGTTCGCTTTGACCCCGAATTGGGCTATGTCCCCGCCGATATTGTCATGCGCGATGGAATTGACCACTGCTGGAACGCCTACACCCACGAGTCCTCCGGGCAACGAAAAATGCTCCACTACGCAGACCAACCATGCCGCATCAACACCTATGGCGACAGCTTCACCCAATGCCAGCAGGTGAGTGACGGGGAAACATGGCAGGAAGTACTCGCCGCCCACCTGCGCGAACCCATTCGCAACTTCGGCAGCGGTGGTTATGGGGTCTATCAAGCCTACCGCCGTGCCCGACGCATCGAAGACACAGACTGCGCCGCCGAGTACATCATCCTAAACCTCTTCGTGGATGACCATATCCGGAGCTTGGACGCCGCACGGTGGATACGCACCGCCTGGAACGAGCGGGAACGCCCCGCCGAACAGGCCTACCCCTTGCACGGACTGCCCTGGGCCCACCTCCGCTTCGATCTGGCTCGAGGCGAATGGGTCGAAAAATCGAGCCTATGCCAAGACGAAAACGACCTGCGCGCCCTGTGCGACAAAGAGAAGTTTGCGACCACATTCAAAGACGACACCATCGTCCGCCTGTTCCTGCTCGAAAACGGCGGCGAGACCGATGTTTCAGAATTCGAGGCACTCGCCGAGGCCCTAGGTATCACCGTGGATTTACGCAATCCCGCCGGACGCGCCCAAGAAGCCGCCAAACTCCACCGGCACTACGGATTCAAATCCACCGAATTCCTCTTCCAAGAGCGCATACTACCCTGGCTCGCGCAAACCGGGAAAAAACTCCTCATACTCCTCACCTACTGCCAGGGGACCCTTACACAATTCCTGCGCGGAGAAGGACGCTACGACCAAGACATTCTAGACTTCCTGCAAAGCAAAAACCTGCTACTGGTTGATATGGCCGAAAAACACCGAGAAGAATACAGCACCTTCCGTGGAGACGTCGACCAATACATCTCCAACCACTACGTACAAGCGGCCGGAGCCGCCGTCTTCGGCCATTACACACCCAAAGGAAACCATTTCTTCGCCTTTGCAACAAAAAACGACCTCCGCAAACAACTCACACCACCACCACCCGCCTATCGTGACTGAGGAAGAAGGAAATCGCTAAAATTAAACTTCCCCAATCATAACCGCCAAACAACCCATAAAGCAGGGAGCTTGCCTGTATCCCCCCACGCCCCAAAGGGGCAAAACAAAATATCCTCTCCAGTTCGGA
>CAIZGN010000035.1 GCA_903932505.1 Candidatus Hydrogenedentota bacterium | reverse complement strand
CCGATCTGGATTTTGCAGGAAAGCGGCCTGTTTCGCTCCGGCGAGCGTGGCGGCCTGTATGATTTCTTCCGCCACCGGGTCATGTTTCCAATTAAAGACGTTTCCGGTCACGTCGTGGCGTTTGGCGGACGTGATCTGGCCGACTCAAACGCCAAATATATTAATTCGCCCGAAACGTCTGTCTATCGCAAGAGCCGGGTGCTCTACGGCCTCTTTGAGGCCCGTGACGCCATGCGCCGTGAAAAGCGCGTGCTGTTGGTGGAAGGCTACTTCGACCTGCTGCGCTGTTTTGACGCGGGTATCGAAAATGTGGTCGCATCGTGCGGAACCGCCCTCACAGCGGAACAAGCGGCGCTGCTGCGGCGTTATGTACCAGAGGTGGTGGTGGTCTATGACGGCGATGCGGCGGGCATTCGAGCTGCGCTGCGTGGTGCAGGCATATTGTCATCGGCAGGGCTGACGGTGCGGGCGATGGTGTTGCCTGATGCTCAGGATCCGGACGACTTCATCAAGTCGCAGGGTTCGGAGGCGTTCATGAACGCCTTGGATTCCGCGGAGGACTTGGTGACGTTTTATGTGCGAATGAGTTCGGAACGGACGAATACCATTGAGGGCCGTACCGAAATAGCACAGGAAGTTTTTGAAATCGTGCGGCAGATCGAAGATGAGATGCGCGCCGATGAATATTTGAAGCGTCTCGCTCGGGAATTGCGGCTCAACGAGCACATATGCCGAAAGGAATACGACAAGTTCCGCCAGAAGACGGAAAGGCGACCGCTGGCGGCACCCGTTGAGACTCCAGAGGAACCTGTGCTGGTCTGCAGCCGGGATGACCGTGATTTTGTGGCGGCGCTTTTGCGCAGCCCCGAATTGCTTGAGGAAGTGCGCACGGTGCTGAGTGAGGCGTCACTCCCCGAGGGCCCCTTAAGCACGGTGGTTTCGGGATTGCTGGACAACTTGGGTAATGCCGCTGAATTGCGCTTGGAAGACCCCGCAGCCCGGCAGTTGATGGCAGCAGCGGCTGTTGAAGACGACTCGGAGACCGCGCGGGATCTGTCGGAACTGGTTCGCAAACGGCTGAACAGGATTCGCCGTGAGACGATGGATGCGCTCTCTGCGCAAATCTTGCGGGAGCTGCAGGAGGCCGAAAGGCAGGGCGACACGGCCAAGATGCAGGCCCTGTTCGCCGAGCGAATCCGATTGCAACGACTTCGGGAAACTGTCGG
This sequence comes from Candidatus Hydrogenedentota bacterium, assembly GCA_903932505.1. Classification (GTDB taxonomy): domain Bacteria; phylum Hydrogenedentota; class Hydrogenedentia; order Hydrogenedentales; family CAIZGN01; genus CAIZGN01. Next base: position 3,017 of record CAIZGN010000035.1, on the reverse strand, counting down.
CGCCGCCTAGCCGGGCGATGACTGATTTTGGGCTTATACTTACGGCAGCATGGCGAGGAAAATCATGGTACAGAACATCACCAAGCAACCTTCACGCAAACAAACCATCGAAGAACGCCAGACCCAGGCGCTCGCCAAAGCCAAAGAGCAGGGCGTGCTCACTTATGACGATCTGGCGGATATCCTTCCCTTGGATGCCACGGTCGAAGAGATCGATGAATTGATGGTCGTGCTAACCGATACCAATGTCGAGGTGGTGGACGACCTGAAGATTAACGCCGAGAAGCGCGAGCAGGAACAACACCAAGAGGCCGTCGCCAAGAAGGCCGAGCAGCGCAGGGAAGCCGCGCACAGCCGTCTGGAGCGTGCCGACGACCCCGTTCGCATGTACCTGCGGGAAATGGGCCGGGTTCCGCTGCTGACGAAAGACCAGGAAATTGCCATCGCCAAGCGCATCGAGGCGGCCGAACACGAACTCATGGATGTCTTGCTGAACACGCCGTACACGCTCAAGGAAGTGCAGATGCTCGCAGCGCGTCTGCTTGCCGGGCGTCTCAACTTTGCCCAAATCACCGACATTGAGGATATTCGTGATCACCACAAGTTCGTAAAGGATCTCCCGCTCCACACGGCGGCCATCGCCGAATTGGACGCAAAAATCGAGGATCAGGACAAGCGCCTGCGCAGAACCGGTCTTTCCCATAAGAGTAAGGACAATATCTGCGAGAAAATCGCCGAATATCGCGCCCGTCAAGTGGAGATTGTGCGGAAGTTTTCCCTCAAGGCCAAGGAAATCATGAAGATCGGGCGCAAGTTCAAGGGACTCAAGCGCCGCATTTCCGCCGCGCGCGATGAAATCGATCGCGTGTGTCGTGAGGTGGGCTTGGAATGCGAAGAACTGCACAAGGTGGCCGTCCAGATACGTCGAAGCGCGAAGGTGGCCGAGAAGCTGGGCATGGAAAAGGATGCCGTGCTGGATGCCGAGCGCCGTCTGACCATGGCCATGCGAAAAATTGATCAAATCCAGACGGACGCCAAACTGGACGCCGACCAAATCAGCGCACTCATCGATGTCATCAAGGAAAAAGAAGAGAAGATCTATCGCGCCAAGATGGAGTTGGTTGAAGCGAACCTGCGCCTTGTGGTCAGCATTGGCAAGAAATACACCAACCGAGGTATGTCATTCCTTGACCTCATTCAAGAAGGCAATATCGGCCTGATGAAGGCGGTCGACAAGTTTGAATACCAGCGGGGCTATAAGTTCAGTACCTACGCCACGTGGTGGATTCGTCAGGCCATTACCCGCTCCATCGCAGATCAGGCGCGAACCATCCGCATCCCTGTACACATGATTGAATCCATCAACAAGCTGGTGCGGACAAGCCGTCGCCTTATTCAGGAATACGGTCGCGAACCCAGCCCCGAGGAAATCGCGGAAGAGATGGATATGTCGGCCGACAAGGTGCGATCCATCCTCAAGATCGCCCAAGAGGCTATCAGCCTCGAAACGCCCGTTGGTGACGAAGGTGATTCGAGCTTCGGCGACTTCATCGAGGACAAGAGCGCCGAGAGCCCCGCGAACACCACCGCCTTCGCCGTTTTCCAGGAAAAACTCGCTGAAGTACTCGGCTCGCTGACCGAGCGCGAGGAAAAAGTTCTGCGCCTGCGGTTTGGGCTGGGCGATGGCTATCCGCGCACCCTCGAAGAGGTCGGCAGCGTCTTCAATGTCACGCGTGAACGAGTGCGCCAGATCGAGGCCAAAGCCCTCCGAAAAATGCGCCACCCCAATCGCGCCAAGGACCTCAAGAATTTCGTCGATTGGAGTTTGAACCAGTAAACGGCTAGAATCACGCCGTACCGAATAGTCGCTGATGCGGATCTCGAAAACCGCCAACGCCCGCAAGGGTCGAATGGAGCAAGCAGCGTGAAACGTGTATTGGTGACTGGCGCGGCCGGGTTCATTGGTTCCCACTTGACCGATGCTCTGTTGGCGCGTGGCGATGAGGTCGCGGGACTCGATGAGTTCAACGACTACTACGACCCGGCCATTAAGCGCAAGAACATTGCCGGGGCACTCCAGAACGAGCGGTTTCAACTGCATGAGGTGGATCTGTGTGATGAGACTCGGCTGCGCGCCGTTTTTGAGTCAGTTCGCCCCGAGGTCGTCGTCCACCTGGCTGCGCGCGCCGGGGTGCGCCCTTCGCTGCAGGATCCCAACCTCTACCATCGCGTCAATGTCATCGGCGGACAGCACATCCTGGACGCCTGCCGAGACTTCAGCCCATCTCATCTGGTGTTTGCGTCCAGTTCCTCGGTATATGGCGGCAGCACTGCCGTACCATTCCGCGAAACAGACCCCGTCATGCGCCCCATCAGCCCCTATGCGGCGACCAAGCGAATGAATGAATTGCAGGCGCACGTCTACAGCCACATCTACGGCGTCAAGGTATCCATGCTGCGCTTCTTCACCGTGTACGGACCCCGACAGCGGCCTGACATGGCCATTCACATGTTCACGAAGAAGATTCTCGAGGGTGCGCCCCTGCCCATGTTCGGGGACGGTTCCACGCAGCGGGACTACACCTACATCGACGACATCATCGACGGCGTGGTGCGTTGTGTCGACCGGCCTTTCGACTATGAAATCTTCAACTTGGGCGAGCACCATACCACGAGCCTCTCTGAGCTCATCACCCTCATTGAAAAGCACACGGGGAAGAAAGCCAATATCGACCTGCGGCCCATTCAACCCGGGGACGTCGAAATCACCTACGCCGACATCACCCATGCGCGGGAGAAGCTCGGTTATGCGCCGCGCTTTGGCATGGACGAAGGCATCGCGCGCTTCGTGCAGTGGTTCAAGGGGTAGACGAGGTCGGCCGCGAGGCCGCACCACGTGGCAGGGAAAACCGTACCTCCGCGCCCGGATTCGCATTGGTAATAAGGATGCGGCCGCCGTGCGCCTCGATAATCCGGCGGCACACCGAAAGCCCCAAACCGGCCCCTTGGGACTTGGT
>CAIZGN010000034.1 GCA_903932505.1 Candidatus Hydrogenedentota bacterium | reverse complement strand
AATTTGCAGTCCAGACAGCGCCATAATTCCATTCTCCTTGTGCGGCGGCTTAAATAAGGCCGCCCGCCTGATTCCCGGTTAATTCCACTCCTGCGCTGAAGACGGATCGCCACGCGGACGATCCGTCTCGCTTACCATGAATCATTCCACCCGGCACGCCGGTGGAATGCTTAGAACATTGGATCCAAGGCCAGTGCCGGATGCTCGACGCTTTCCATATGCGCCAGCACACCTTCGGCATCACACGTGATCGTGTCGTCCGCGATCTTGTCCACGAAGCCGGGGATGCCGATTTCTTCGGAACGCCGCTCCAGCATGGGGCGAATGGCTTCCTTTAGTTCCTTCGGCATCCACACCAGACGCGGCAGGCCACCGTCACCCGAAATGAACTTCTTGGAGGTCAGATACATGCGGCCCGCGCCCACGAAACCCGGCGTTTGCGCGCCACCGCCGACGGAGGCCGCCAGCGTGCTGAAACGCATGCCAATGGGGGTGTCGCCCTGATATTCGCGGTTTACCACCATCACCCCGTTGCATTCGGGAACAATCGCCACGATGACCTCGAAGCAGCCGCACGACGTCATCGGGTTCTGCATCAGCGAATAGGCTGAGAAACGTTCCGTGTTCCGGTTCGAATGCCCGTACACGAAATCGTTCACGCCCTTCCACTCGCCAACCTCATCGTTGATCGCGGTGCCCTTCTTGATGGGCTGGTTCGGACCCGTCGGATTGATTTCATAGGCTGCCTGACCATCCAGCCAGTTGTACGCGCCGCAAAGGCCCATACGCTCGGGGGTGATCACGCAGATGTGATTCGGTGCGAAGGACTGACAGATGGCGCAGGAATAGAACGTGTCCACTGACTCGTCCGTCATGCCGCGCACGCGGTCGTCGCGCATGTCAAACGCGGGCAAGGCCTCACCAAGCAATGCTTCGACCGCCTTTTCTTCCGTAAAGATCTTGACCTGCACCTTGTCCACGATTCCGCCGTATTCTTCGAGGAATTTGGCGTGAAGAATCGTGCCAATGTGCTTAAGCTTGAAGCCGGCATCCACGGCCGCCTTGCTGATGCGAATCCAGACCTGATCGCGCTGCGCGATATGCATGATGCCCATCGCGTAGTTCAGGTAGCGGTGCAGCTGCCGTTCGAAGATACCCTCGAAGTCGGGCTTCATCTTGCGCCCGGCAACTTCGATCAGGATACCGAGAGGCAGCACCGAATCCGCGGTGACCGAATCCACATCCGGGCCTATCACTTCGATGCGGCCGTCCTGCACTTCCTCGGACGTGCAGGTCTTGAGGAACTCAATCGCCTTGGAGTAACGTCCGCCGAATTGCACATAAACGTCTTCCTTGCGCACACGCTCCCCTTCGAAAGCCGCCGCGTAGGAAACCGGAATGTCGATCTTCTCCACCTTCACCTTCACCCCGCGCACCTCGATGCAGCGCGACACCAGCCGCGTGGCATCCAGTTCGCGTACGAGTGCTTCGTAGGTCGTCACGCCGGTCGGATGCACCACGGGGGTGCTGGCCGAGTCGGAAATCACGGGGAAGCCCATCAAAATGGCACCCGCACCCACCGCGTACCAATCGTCGGGAATGTCACCAAAGGTGATCCCGAAGGCGAAGATGCGCTCCTTGCAATAGCGCAAGCACTTCTCGAATTCGCCCTTCTTGTGACCGCCGAAGGTCAGCGCGCCGCGCATGGCCCAGTCGAGGACGTAAATGGCGGAGGTGGTATCGCGCCCAACCGGCACGATGTAGGTCTTCCAACCCATTTCCACGCCTTCTTCAACCAGTTGGTCATACATCGAACGACCATCGCTATTGCACAGCAGGAACGTGAGGATACTGCGCTGTTGCAGTTCGCGCACGACCTGTAGGGCGATTTCATTGGTCGGCGCCGGGCCGAGGATGGCAGCAAAACCGGGCATGCGGCCGTCCACCAGCTGAATGCCCAATTCGCGCAGAATGGTGTCGGATATGAAACCTGTATGCTCCCGCTCGATGGGATCCTGATTGAGATAGCGCACGGCGCAGGTGACTTCTTGGGACAGCAAGGTCGCCGCACCGCTGTCAAGCCCCGCACCGAGATAGGGGAGCCACTGATCCACGGTGGGCTCTGGGCGCACCAGCGTCTTGCAGTGATCGACGATGGTTTTCAGGTCACGCAGATTCTTCGCCTCGATGCCCATCAAGGCGTAAGCCATGGGCAAATAGTACGCCGTATCCGGAAAGCTGACCTCTTGATCCGGGCCCTTGGCGGCGATCGCCGCATCCACATCCTGCTCCGCCTGTTTCACAAAGGTGTTGGCGCCGCGCATGATTGCGCAAAATACTTCACGGCTCATGATTGATCCTCGTTCCTGCCTGTTGGTT
>CAIZGN010000033.1 GCA_903932505.1 Candidatus Hydrogenedentota bacterium | reverse complement strand
CCCTTTATCGAACGCCTGCAGTGCCGTTTCGGGACATCGGGCGGGCAGTGGGTCTACCCGACGTACACCTGGGATCGCCTGCAGTGGTTCCTGCCCTATCCCAAACAGACCGGCACCCATATAAAGGAGCTTTTCGCCGACGGGGGACGCGCCGTCATGTATTACCAAGGCCCACCGAACAATCCCGGGGTGGAGATCAACATTGCCTTCGGCGGCCAGCTCATGTGTAACCCCACCAAGAGTGTCGAGGAAAACCTGGCGGCTGTTCTGGAGCGCATCTACAAACCGAAGACCCCGGCAGCCCTCGAAAAACTCGTGGGCGTGGTGCGGGGGGCGGAAGATGCCTATTTCAACAATATGGATTGGGACGAGAACCACATGTATTTGAAGGGGAACAAATTGTTCCCCGGCCCCGGCGAACTCCATTTGTCCCGTCCGATCACCGGCCTGTATGGCACGCCAGACTATCTGCTGGAACCCCAATGCACGTTCGCCGGACGGCAGGCTTATAATGCAGCATTGGAGGTGGTCCTCAAGGATGCCTATGCGGTGGGTGACCAATTCCAGGCGCAGGACAAGATCACGCGATTGCAGACCGCCATGCTGAACACGCTGATGATGGTTCGCAGCGTTATCAGCACTCAGCAATGGGAGGAACAGCAGGCCAAAGCGCAAAAGACAGGCTGAGGCTCCTTCACCCGCAGTGAAGGCCTCGCTTGTCCAGTAACTTTTACAGAACCTTTTTTACACTATCATGGGTTTTGCGGCGAACTTGTAAGAATCCGAGTGGGGGAGACCCCCACGGTTTTCGGGCCCGCTTTTTATACACATTCCTCAATAAACGCCGCAGCAGGATGGCAGGAAAACGGGAAAAAGAAATTGCGACTGCGGAATCTTACCTGATATGCTCTGATTGTTATTGGGATTGTCGGCTGACAGGGCGAAAATTCAAGAAAACCGCCTCTGTCTTCGTTGTTGGTTAGGGAGCGCATGAACTGAGTAGGTGTTTTTTCTGTTGCCGGATGGACGGCATGACTGGGAGATGATGCAAATGTTTGGCTCAAAGATTGACTTCCTGCACCAAGTTGGCAAAGCGAAAATCGGCGGAACCTCGGGAGGTTCGTCTTCCTTGTCGAATTCTCGAGTCGCCTGTTCGCTCGTTCTGGGTCTGCTCACGCTGACCTGCGCATTTCGACTACACGCGCAGGAAGTGGACTTCGACGTGTCACACCGGGTCATCCGCCAGGGTGAAACGCTGACCTGCACCAATAACACGATAGCGGGGCTAACCCCGGTTATTGGCTGGGCATGGGATTTTGGCGATGGCGGCACAAGTACCGACCCCACACCGAATCATGTATACGCGATGCCCGGACAATACCCGGTATCGCTGACGGCGACCACGGCGTCAGGCAGTGTGACGGAAACGAAGGCGGGATACGTCATCGTGCTGGGCCCGGGTGCGCCAGTGATTATCAATGAATACCTCGCCTCAAACACCACTGGCCTCGTGGATATGGACGGGAAACGTTCAGACTGGATCGAGCTTTGCAACACCTCTGACGCTCCGGTGTCCTTGCTGGGTTGGGCCTTGACCGATGACCCAGCTACCCCCGGCAAGTGGCTGTTTCCGGATGTGACGATTGCACCCGGCGGTTATCTGGTCGTTTTCGCGTCGGACGCAAATCGTACGACCCTGCCCGGCGAGTTGCACACCAATTTCAAGCTGAATGCGGACGGCGAGTATGTGGCCCTCGTCCAGGATCCATCGGTTCCCACAGTGGCCTATGCCTACCAGCCACGCGAACTGGGCGCGGACATCTCCTATGGACTAATCGGCGTCGACGCGGGGCTGCCAATACATGGTTTCATGCCCACACCGACGCCTGGTGCCCCGAACTACTACGAAACCGCGCAGGCCGAACAAGCAACCGCACCAGCCCTCAGTCACACCCACGGCCATTATGATGCCCCTTTCAACCTGACCCTTTCAGCCATCGAAGCCAGTGCCCAAATCTATTACACGCTGGATGGATCGCTGCCGACGTCAGTGCGCGGCGTCGTCTATGATGCGCCCATCCCGATCAACAACAATAAAGTGATTCGGGCTATCGCCTATGCGCCTGGATACATAGGCTCAAAGGTTACAACGGCGACTTACATCATCGGGGCGAGTGCCGTGGAGAAGAGTTTGCCCGCCTTGTGCGTGGTCGGCGACCCGCAGCAGGCTCTTTGGGCACCGAACGGCATCATGGTTGTTAATGGCGGTGCTTATGATGGGGGCGAGTGGTATCCCATTGATGTAAATGATTTCAATTCATTCTTGCAGTCAGGAGACGCGTGGGAGCGCAAAATTTCCCTCGAATTTTTCGACCCGTCCGGCATCGTTGACTCCGCCGAACGTCTCGGTTTCCAGGAGGATTGTGGTATCCGCGTACACGGCAGTAGTGGGCGTCGGGCCGGATACCAGGTGGCACCAACCATTGACGATCCATGGGCAGAACCCCAATATAAAGTTTCGTTCCGATACAATTTCCGTAGTCAGTACGGCAATTCGCGACTGGATTATCCCCTCATCCCCAATGCGAACCTCACCAGCCAGCGGGAGGTCGTCATGCGCGCTGGAACGGACGACACCTTCAACCCGTTCGTCAAGGACGAAATGAGTCGGCGTTTGATGGCGCAAATGGGCAACGTTTCCTCCCGGGGAACCTTTGTTCATTTTTACCTTAACGGCTATTTTAAGGGCTATTTCAACCCTGTGGAACGCTATTCCGAGGACTTCTTCCAGCACGTTTATGGAAGTGTCGGGCGCTGGGATGTGATCAAGGGCACCGACCAATCCGAAAACGACCGGCGGGAACTGCTGGACGGCGACTGGGATGCCTGGTTTGCCCTGAATGACTATGCGGCAACCCACGACCTGTCCGACCCGGCAAATTACGCGACGATTGGCACCATGGTGGATATCGACAACTTAATCGACTACCTCATCATTGAATGCTACGGCGCGAATTTCGACTGGCCGCGCAACAATTGGTACATGGCCCGCGAAAAGACCGATGGCACGGAATTGGGTCGTTGGCGCTTCTATGTGTGGGACATGGAAATGTGCTACTACGCCTACGCGGATTCCCCGGCAGATTTTTCAATGGAATCCTATGTGGACAATCCCTTTCATCTGACGGATGGCTGGACTTTCCTGCGGGCACCGGGCACGGATCGGGACGTATCCCCAATCGCCAAGCTGTATCAGGCTTTGCGTGAAAATGCCGACTTCAAGGCCACGTGGGAAGCGCGTGCGGTGACGCTGCTCTCCCCGGGCGGTGTGCTGAGCAAAGACAACGTGCAGTCGGTGTTTACTGAGTTGTACGACCAAGTTAGTGGTGTTATGTACTATCAACCCATGAACACCTTCATTAACGATGTCTGGGCGGTGCAGCGGCCCGAGTGGCTGCTGTATTGGTTTTCTGAAGAAGGCTTGATGCCGGCCTACCCAAACGTGGACACGGACGGTGACGGTCTGATCGGAACTAAGGAAATCACCTTCGGAACAGACCCCAACAATTTTGACACCGATGGCGACGGCGTTTCAGACGGTGAAGAGGTCAGGCTTGGAACCGATCCGTTACACCGCCCT
>CAIZGN010000032.1 GCA_903932505.1 Candidatus Hydrogenedentota bacterium | reverse complement strand
TTTTCGGGCCCTACTTTTTCACCGGCCTCGGCCTGCCCGGCATAGCCATGCTCTGGACTGTAGAGGCGGGCCACCGTGACCTGGGGGCAGAGCGCAAGTACATCAAGCAGAGGACGGCCCAAGGCGTCCACCGAGGCATGGTTGGCAAGAACGGCAAGACGCTTACCGGTGATGGCGGCAAACTCGTCCCAGACGACGCGATCGAGGCCGGTGTGGGCATTGCAGTGCCCGGCGTAGTGTTCCGAGGCCACGGCAGTGTAGAAAATGCGCCGCAGGGTCTTGGTATCGCGGGTGTCACGGGATGGGTGGCAGGTATTGGACAAGAGGATGGCAAAGAGTCCGCTCTCGCGGTCAAGCCACAAAGACGTGCCTGTGAATCCGGTGTGTCCGAAGGCCGCACGGGACGGAAGAAAGCCCTCCGAACCGCACATCCAAGGATCGACCTTCCACCCAAGTCCCTGCCACGGGTAGAAGGGTACATGTCCTGGCTTGGTCATCTCCGCGAGCGTCTCGGGTTTTAGGAGACGCCCCGCGAGGAGACCTCGACAGAACTTTGCAAGGTCTTCGGCGGTGGAAAAGAGTCCGGCATGTCCGGCCGCCCCGCCTACCGCATAGCATGTTTCATCATGCACCTCCCCCACCATCACCTTGCCGCGCCACGCGCAGCGCTCCGTGGCGGCGCAACGTTTCCGCCAATCCTCGGGGGGGTTGAATCCGGTTTGCGTCATTTCCAGCGGGGTGAAAATCCTACGTTTGCAGGCCCCAGACAGGGAGTCGCCCTCAATCAATTCCACCATCTTGCCGAGGGTCATGAAACCCAGATCAGAATAGCGGCGACGGGTGCCGGGCGCAAAATCCAAATCCAAAGCCCCGATTCTCATGAGTGCTTCGTCGAGGGTGTGGATTTCCTTGTACCAAGGCTTGAACGGAGCGAGACCAGAGGTATGGGTGATCAGATGCCTAGGGGTGAACCGATCGAAGCCCCGCACGGGGATAACCGTGGAAACGGGGCGGTCGAGGTCAAGTTTCCCCTCGTCGCGGAGCATCATGACAAGCGTGGTGGTACACACCATCTTGGTCAACGAGGCGAGGTCGTATATCGTGTCTTTTTCGGCAGGTCGCTTCTCCGGCGTGAGCATGCGCGATCCAACCGCCTCGTGAAACAGCTTTTTGTCGCCAGCGCCGACATACGCCACCGCGCCGGGGGCCTTGGCCTTCTCGAGGGCTATTTTCAAAGCATCACTGAGGTTCACGGCATCCCCCGCAGAACCCGTACGGTGGCCACCGCTTTTGCGCAGCGTGCGCTGATGGCTTTCCACCGACCAGCGACCACGTCGGCCTTTTGCGCGATCCAAGTGCCGCCCACGGCGGGGACGGATGGCAGCGACAGGTAGGCGGCCAGATTTTCTTCATTGATGCCGCCGGTGGCTATGAACCGGATTCCCAGATGCGAATAGGGGGCGGCCATGGCCTTGATGTAGGGGCCACCGCCCAAGGCCCCGGCCGGGAAGAACTTCATGACCGAGCAACCGAGCGCCAAGGCACCCTCGACATCACTGGGGGTGGCGATACCGGGTGCAAAGGGCAGCCCCACGGCATGGGCGCACTCAACGACTTTAGGGTTCAAGCCCGGGGCCACGGCAAAGCGCGCCCCACTCTCTTTTGCGATGCGCGCATTTTCTTCGGTGAGGACAGTTCCGGCACCGAGCAGTAATTCGGGACGGTCGGAACTGAGTTTTTCCAGAACGGCTTGGGCAGCTGTGGTACGGAAGGTAATTTCGAGCACGGGCAGACCGCCCTCAAGCAACGCATCCGCGAGCGGCAGTGCCGTGTTGATATCGTCAATCGCGATGACCGGAATGATAGCGTGACGCGCCAACTCGTCAAAAATGGTCTGACCTTGCATGAATAATCTCCTAGTATGAGTGCGATTCTGCGTACGACGCTGATTATAAGAACGCGAGGCCCCGGAAGGCAAAGATTTTGGGAGGAGCGCTACGAATGCGCGGCAGAGGTCTTTCGGCGGCCATAGATGAGCAAGCCCCACTGCAGGAGCACGGCGGATAGAATACACACCGGCATCCACTGAAACGGTCGCTCAAAACCCCAGTAGGAGACGGCACTGCCCGCCACAATGCTGCCGACAAAACCGCCTGCCCCGACCATGGCCTCGTTCATGGTGGCACGACCATGCTTTCGGGCGGGATCCGCAAGACTGTAGGTCAGCGATGCGAAGAAGACTTGCCCGGAAGCGGCCCCGAAGACGGCGAAGGCCAGCAGCATTCCGACAAGACTGCAGGTGTGCCCGAGGTACCAAAATGCTCCGCCCGAAGCCATTTGCATAAAAGCGAGCCAGGTGAAATTATGACGCCAGCGTGTGGTGTGCCCTGCGGCAAGGAAGGCCCCCGCCGAAGCGAGGGTGACGACGAAGGCAAGCCAGGAAAACTTGGTAGCCGCGTTGGCGGTGAGGAGGCTGCTGACAGTGTCTTCAGCAAAGAACCGCAGCTGGCCAGAAGCGACGAGGTCGTCCACGCGTTTTGGGAACACATTACGCGCCAGGCCCATGAGACTGTTGACGGTCAACGTGGCGCACCACGCGCTGACCAGATGGGCCTCGCTGAGTCGATCATGCGCCTGACGGGCATCCAGCTGTTCCTCTGTGGCACGGGCGAAATGACGGTTTTCGTGCGGCAGGGTGAGCAGTAGCAGCAGACTGGACAGCGTCAGCAACACGACTGCGATAAAGGAAAGGCCATAGTGCCAGTCGATGAGGGGGCCGGCGAGCAGGGGGCCGGCGGACATGCCGAGACTCCAGGCAACGTTGAACCATCCGGTGTGGCGTTTTCGTTGATCCGGGTCGGGATCGCTGCCAATCCAAGCGTGCAGCGCGGGCCAGACGAGGGCCATGGAGCAGAAGGCCAATGTATACAGCGTGCCACAAATCCACGGATTGCGGGAAGAAAGAATGGCGATAAAGAGGGCCGTGTAGATCCCCATGCCCGCCGCCGCCCAGTGGAGGATATTGTCGGCACGCGATACAAAACGGGCCAATATGATGCAGGTGACGGCGTATCCCGCTCCGGCGAAACCTCCGAAGAAGCCGGACATGGCCTCCGCCCCGCCCAATTGCTTGTAGACAAAGAAAGGCATCGCGGTCATGGCGACCGCCAAGGCGGCATCCAGCAGAAAGCCGACGAAGTACATTCTTTGGTGAGGCGAGAACATGAGGGCGGAAGTGTAGCCTTTCGGGGAGTGATAATCAATTCAGTGTGATGAAATGTCCTGTTGGCGAGCCGTATCCCCTCAACGGCTAGACCTTTCCCGCAGTGGCCTGCCGCACATAACCGAGCAGGTCGCGGGCGCGGGCCTGATTGGTGTGGTGCCGCCAGTAGAGGGCGTGTCCGGCGCGGGCGATGGCCTCGGACTCTTCCGGATGCGCGAGGTAATGGTCGAGTTTTTCCAAGCACTCGCGGAGGTCGTCAAAAAACACGGCGGTCTTTCCATCCTCGAAATTATTCGGAATGCGGATGGGGGGGCGTTCGGAAAACAGCAGGCAACCGTGCGCGGGCAATTCCCAGTAGCGTACCGTGTCAAAGCCAAAACCGAAGAGGTTTAGTCCAACCCGCGCGCGAGAAAGCCGATCATTGTATTCATCGAGCGCGTATCGCTGGTCGAGGCTTCGGCCAAGGCGCGACTCAATGTGCTCGAGATACAGACGGCGGATATAGCTGTTGCGATGGCCCGCCCAGAAAAAGTCTTCGCCACGGGGCAACACAAAATCCTGCCTGGCTCGTTCTTCGCCGTAACTGAACGGCATAGGATATACCCCGGGACCATAATCCACGCAGGCCAGCATTTCGCGTTTGAAGCAACCAGCCAACGAAATCCCACCCAGCAGTGACTGTACGGCAGCCCACGTGTGACAGGCCTCGTCTTTCGCATCAAACAGGAAAAGCGGGACATCCCCCAAGCATTCGCCAAACTGCTTCGAGAAGTCCGCACCGAGTTCGTTTTCGCAATCGCCATAAATCACGAGGTCAAAGCCCCCCTGGGCCAAGCGGGCCAAAGTCTCTTGTACCGGCATGGAGGTATCGGGCCAATGGAACATGCAGGGATAATCTTCGAGACCCGGCCAAGTGCCGCCATGCAGGGTCGCCTTGGGGGGACAATCCAAAACATTCTCGGAACCCAAGACCCGGCACAGACCGTCAAAGAGGACATCAAGACCATAATGGGGGCGCTGTGGCAGGACGAAGAGAACGCGGGGCATGGTTTCCCGGTTTTCCCAAACTGGGGGCGGGAGGATTTCGAGCGGGGATGACGAGGAGACTGGCTCAGCGAAGTGTTCTGTCGACCCCGGTAGCGCATATTCCAGGGAGCGCAACAGGGAGTTCCCCATATGGGCACCGCCAATCAAGTTCCAAAACTTTGCCATGGCATGATAGGCGGGTACCTCTTGGGGCCGCAGGCGAACCGTACACAGGAAGTGATGCACACCCTTCGAAAAATATAGCAGGGGATCCGGCTGAGCGGTACGAACGGTCCAGTCGTAGAGGTTCTGCAGTTTTCCCAGTTCCACCCCCCACAGGATTTCAGGATCCTTCTGGGCCTGGACCGGCACATGGGCCAAGACTTCGTAACCGATATCCGGAAAGCCAGCCTGCCGACAGGATTCGGCGTGTTGGACGGCGGAGTATTGTTGGCGAACGAAAACAAACAGAATATCGGAGCAGGCCAAGGTGTCGCGATCCTCGGGATTATCCAAGTGCAGTTCGTGGCCTTCGATTCGTAGGATGCCTAGGGAATCACATGGTGCTGCGGTAAAGGCGGCATCCTCTGCAATATAAAATCCATACATCTTCAAACCGACAGAAAATGACATTCTGACTATATCCGCAAACAGGAGCGCACTATTAAGGAGCTTCAAGCCGAGTCGGCAGCGCCAGAAATCGCTATTTGGGGCGAGTATGTATATTTGCCCGGTTTCTGAGAGGAGCGGGAGGGCCCAGTTGAGGATTTGAACAAAAGCCGTGGAATCCCCCTGAAAATCGCGAAGAATAATCCCACCAAAGAAGCCCGGAGGAAAATCTGGGGCTTTTCCATCGAGAACGGTGTCGGCTTCGATACCCTGCACTTCGAGCCCGTTTTCGGAGCGCAGTCGCTGTGCAAGTCGTCCCTGGCCCATATCGATAAGGAGGACACGCTTCAAATAAAAGGGAACATGCACGGATAGGTGCGTACCCTCACCCCGATAAGACTCGCCTGCTCTCTCCATTACCCACCTATATTAGCCACAAATAAACAAGAAACGACATTCAACCAAATTCATCAAACACAAAAGAACAAAAAAATCCGATAGCCGCTTAGATCCGATTTCTTCAAGCGCCATCAAAAAAAAGAAAAAAGGCGGGCATGTCTTACGACATTCCCGCCTCAAATCAACTTCGTTTTGTTGCCGGTTAGGCAACGGAGTAAAGCCTACAGTCCGGGAGGCAGCAAGTGACCGTAACCAACGACACGTCCGTCGCCGGTGTTCGATTTCACGTACTGATAGGCACCTTGCACCGCTTTGTCCGGAGCACCAGCTGCGGGACCAGTGACATCGCCATCAACCCAAGAAACCACCAAAGAACCATTGGTCTTTACGTCGGCGGTCACGCCGTCAATAAGCGTGGTGCCACGATTCGGAACCAAACGGCCAACGCCACCTTCTTGCAATCCGGTCGCGTTCGTGGGATCGTCGTCCGCAACTGGGCGGAAAGCGATGGACGCCAACGCAGGGATCCTAAACGTGTTTGCGTTCGGGGTGTACAAGTCACCAGCGTAACTACCAGCAGCCGCATGGGCCGTGGCAGACTTCCGGCCGAGTTCCTGACCCATCGCGTTGTAGTACTGGATGGAGCAGTCGAGATCGGAACTGGAATTGCTCGTCAGGTAAACGAGAGCAATGGTCGTACCGTTCACGGGCGGATTTCCGCCGTTAGCCGCACCAGAGTCAACAAACCACGGGACTTTCAGGGAGCTCGCGAAAGCGAAACTCACGCTCAGCGCCAGCAACAATGCTACTACGATAAACTTCTTCATTTGTTTTCATCTCCTCCACAGTGGATTTTTCCAGAACATGCAACGGGCGAAGGACTCACTTGCCTGCCAATCTCATGTCCATATACTAGTTTGTACCACAAACCGGTTTGAAAGTCAAGCTTTTTTTTTGCGATTTTGATTTTTTTTTTGAGAGGGGGCAACCGGGGTGGGTGCCGGGCTTTGCGTTTTTTGGAAAAACGGGGATGCGTTGCGGGTCTGGTTGCGGTGTTTTGACTGCCGGGGAGGTCAGCCCTCTGATACTACGCTATGGCAGATCTACTGCTTTCATAGATAAGTGTTAGATGACCTCGCTACAAAAGAGAAACGCCACGACGGGAGTCATGGCGCGCTCAAGGAGGTAAGAATCCTGGAACCCTAATTCACTTACGGCGGGGGGATTGACCGCCTTCGGGTTATTTCCAGGCTTCAACTTTTTCGACATCCGTGTCGCACTGCCTCGACGTCCTTGTCTCGGCCCTTCATTAGTGAGTATCGGCGTGTCGGGCGGAAACTTTAGCGAAAGAAGGCCGATATATTTCAAAAAGTCCAATAAAAACGAACAAAAGTGCTTGCTAAAGTTTTTTCTAAAGTTGCCGATAGTATGGTCTGGTAACGCGGAATGCATGCGGAGACCAAAGATTGACAATTGAACACGGTGTTAAGTGAAGGAACAACGACGGTACCGGTTATGGGACCCGCACCGTCGAAAACCGGCCCGATGAACTTTGGCGTACATGAACGTTTGCCCCCATGCGACGGAGGAGCAACACGTTGGTGCGCAATAGTGCAGCGGGCGGCATAGCAGGGATTGCCGGCGGTTCGGTAATCCATTCTGGTCTTCCATTGAAACGACTTTTCGGGTAGGGACACCCGGCGGGTCGCGGAAGCCGGGACATCAGTCATGGCGGCGCAAGGACGCGCTGCAAACCAGCCACTCACGGAGGAAATGAACATGGGACTTCGAATCAACACCAATGTGCAGGCCTTGAACACGGCCCGCGTTCTGCGGAGATCCACGCTGGATCTCAACCGATCGCTGGAACGTCTGTCAAGCGGACTGCGTATCAACCGGGCTGCGGACGACGCAGCAGGGTTGGCCATCGCGGAGGGCTTGCGCGCGCAGGTGCGCGGCACCATCGTGTCGCAACGCAATTCTCAGGATGGCATCAGTCTGGTACAAACGGCGGAAGGGGCGCTGAGCGAATCGCAGAATATTCTGCAGCGCATGCGCGAGCTTGCGATTCAGGCATCGAACGGCACGCAGACCGACACGAACCGTGCATCGCTGAATCAGGAAGTGAACCAGCTTCTGGCGCAGATCGACGCCATCGCGCTGCAAACGGAGTTTAACGGCATCAAGGTGCTCAGCTCGGCGCAAACGGTGACCCTGCAGTCGGGCGCGTACACCAGCCAGACGCTGAATGTGACGGTCAGCGGGGCCAAGACCAATGATTTGGGCGTAAGCACGGTGAGCGTGTCCAATTACACGCAGGCCATTTCGGCGATCAGCACCCTGGACGTGGCGATCCAGAGCATCAGTTCGCTGCGCAGCAAACTGGGTGCTTTCCAGAACCGGCTTGAATTCACGATCAGCACGCTGGCGATTCAGGAGGAGAATGCATCTTCTTCCGAAAGCGCGATTCGCGATGCGGACGTGGCACAGGAGACGATTCGTTTTACGCGCAACCAGATTCTGGTGAGCGCGGGCACATCGGTTCTTGCGCAAGCTAACGTGGTGCCGCAGTCGGCGCTACAGTTGTTGAAATAACGGACGGCCCCGCTTGGGCGCCTAATTTGGGAGGGTTCACCCTCATGATAAAGAGAGTACGCGTTGGCGCGATGACGGACAGTCGCGTGGCCGTCGTCCGTAAGATCCAACCTTTGATAATCGGGATACCCCGGAAACTGAGTTCCCCGGTGCCGCTCATGGAAGAGAGTCTCTAATATCAGCCCCTTGACACACTGCGGCCGGCATACGCAGGACTTTCCAGGGAAGGAAAGTACGACGTGCCGGCCGTTTTTTTATTCTTCGCGTTTGTCTGCGATGTGGTTGTGTTCGTCGACCAATACCACACGGGGCGTGTGGTTGCGGGCTTCTTCCGGGGTCATTTGGGCGTAGGTGATGACGATGACGAGGTCTCCCGGCTGACCGAGGCGTGCGGCGGCCCCATTGAGGCAAACAACGCCGCTGCCCCGTCCGCCTTCGATGGCGTAGGTTAGAAAACGGTCGCCGGTGTGTACGTTGAGCACATGCACCTGCTCGTAGGGCAGAATCTCAGCGGCTTCCATGAGATCCGCATCGATCGTGAGGCTGCCGTTGTAGTTGAGATCGGCCTGGGTCACTGTAGCGCGGTGTATCTTGCTCTTAAAGACTTTCAACAACATCGTGTTCTGCCTTTCCTATATCAGGACTTAACGTTCCACCCGGACGAGCGATTCCGAGGGGGTGTATTTTATATTATCGATCAGGCGTGTGCCACCCGACACGGCGGCCACCGCCAAGAGGACAGGTTTCTCGATTGTTTCGACCGATCGCATGGTGTCGGCATCGACCAATTCTACATAGTCGACGGTCACCTCATCCATGGCCTGCAAAACTTCGGCCTTGACGCAGGCGGCATCCCTCTCCCCCGCTTCCATGCGGGCTTGCGCGGCAAAGAGGGCTCGAGATATGCACAGCGCCCGAACACGCTCCTCCTCGCTGAGGTAGGCGTTTCGGGAGCTCATGGCCAGCCCGTCCGGTTCGCGGACGATGGGCATTTCAACAATCTCAACGCCCATATCGAGGTCACGCGCCATGCGTGTGATAACTGCACACTGCTGCGCGTCTTTTTGACCGAAATAGGCGCGGTCCGGTGTGACGGCATTAAAAAGCTTGGTGACGACCGTGGCCACACCCCGGAAAAAGTGGGGACGGCTGCCGCCGCACAAACCCTCGGAGACCTTCTCCACGAGAACATAGGTGCTAAAGTTTTCGGGATACATGCCAGAGGCCATGGGCGCGTAAATGGCGACGATGCCCGCCGCTTCACACATCGCCGCATCGCGCTCAAATTGGCGCGGATAGGCGTCGAAGTCTTCGTGCGGGGCGAATTGCGTGGGATTGACGAAAATGCTGGCGACCGCGACCTCGTTGTCCTGCACGGCGACGCGCATGAGGCTAAGATGTCCTTCGTGCAGCGCGCCCATCGTGGGGACAAAGCCGATGCGCTTGCCGGCGGCGCGTTGTGCGCGCGACCAGTTTCTCATGCTTTCGGCGGTGCGGAATACTTCCATGGTTTGGATTACCCAGCCTTCTGCGCGGAGGTTGGATACGAATGCGCTTCCTCGGGAAACGTGCACTGTTTCACTTCCCGGGCATAAGCCTCGAAAGCTTGGGCCATTTCCGAGCGCACATCCGCGTAGGTCTTGCTGAAACGGTTTTCGCCCCATCCCAGGATGTCGTGCAGCACCAGAACCTGGCCGTCACACTCCGGTCCGGCACCGATGCCGATGGTGGGAATGGATAGGCTCTCAGAGATTTCGCCGGCAAGGTCGGCGGGCACACACTCGAGCACGATGGAGAAGCATCCGATTTCCTGGAGTCCGGCCGCTTCTTTTTTCAGGCGCGCCCGGCTTTCGGCATCACGGCCCTGCACACGGTATCCACCGAACTGATGCACCGATTGGGGCGTGAGTCCGATGTGTCCCATGACGGGAATTCCGGCACGCAGGATGGTGCGGATGGACTCGCCGAATTTTTCTGCGCTTCCCTCCAGCTTCACCGCATGCGCACCCGCCTGCCCGACCAGACGCCCGGCATTGCGCAGGGCTTCCTCGGCGTTGACTTGATAAGAAAGAAAAGGCATATCGGCAATGACGAGGGCACGTTCGGCGGCACGCGAAACCATGCCGGTGTGATGCACCATGTCATCCATGGTGACTTGCAGGGTATCTTTGTAGCCCATGATTGCCATGCCGAGGGAATCCCCGACAAGAATGGCATCCACGGCGGACTCGTCCACGAGTTTGGCGGTGGGGTAGTCATAGGCCGTCAAGACGGCGATTTTTTCGCCCGCGCGCTTACGCTCGCGAAACGTCAGAGTGGTGACGCGGCCAGCCATAAGGCCCATCCTCTCGAACCACGGTACGGGGAAGAACGCAATAAGCGCCACTATCCGCACACCGTCCCGGTCCCGTTAAGGCTCCAAGCGGAGCGGTTCAATCGACAACAACATCATGCAGCCTGCGCACTTGGCCTTCCGCTTGCGTACCGGCTGCCAACTCGGCCACAGTCTTGCCCGTGACGGGGTCAACGACATCCGGAGCAATTTCCGCGAGAGGCTGCAGCACAAAGGCGCGCCTGCGAAACTCCGGATGCGGGACGGTCAAGCGGTCACTCGAGATCACCGTAGAGCCGCAGAGGATGATGTCAATGTCAACCACCCGTGGACCCCAGCGCCAAGTCTCGGTGCGCCCCAGTCCGGTCTCGATCTCTTTTGCCACATTCAGGAGTTCAAGCGGGGTTAAGTCCGTCTCGATCTCTGCGGCCACATTGAGAAAGACCGGCTGGTCCAAACTGCCGACAGGACTGGTCTCATAGCACCCCGAGCATGCCGTCCAGTGGATTCTTTCATGCGCCCCCAATTGCTTGAGCGCGGATTCAAGATGATACAAGCGATCGCCCAGATTGCTGCCCAGGCTCAAGTATACACGCATGCACGGAACCTCGTCCTGCCTTGTTATTCCGTTGTCACGCCTAAGTTTACCACATTTCCGGCTTATTTTTCCAAAGGGAGGAGAATATGGTCATTTGCCGGGGTGGTGCTGTCTCACAAGGGTACGCTAGCCTGTCTCAGCTTCCCTCAAAATACTCGTAGGCATCGATAATGTCGAGATAGGCCCCGTCGAAGCCCGCTTCAAGGATTTTGTCGAGCGAAGCCTCCGGGGAACCAAAAATGATGCGTTTCCAGCCTTCCTGCCAGTACTTCACCTTGAAATTGCCTTCCCAGTTGGGGTTTTCCTTCGAGAGCCAGGCGGGAAAGCCAGGACGCCACCCGGCGTGCCAGTAGGGACGGTAGTTTTCCGCCTCACCGATGCTGAGGTAGGCCAGCAGGAGGCGGCGACCACCATTCGCTTTCGTGTGCAGCCGTTCGACCTCCTCTTTGGAGAGGGCCGCATCGTCATAGTAGGCATCGATGACGAAGACGTCGTAGTTGGTTTTTTCAAGGGCGGAGAGATACGCTTCGCGGCTATCGTAGCCGCCGGGATTGAGCAGGTAGAGCAGGTTCTGGGCGGCGGCCAAGGAGGTCACTGGATTGGTGTTTTCATTGGGGGGCGTGGTCGGATAGGTGGGCAGGAGATCGACATCGCGACGCTCTGCGGCAAAGGACAAGAAGCCCAGCGCGCCGTTCTTGCGGTAGGAATCATCGATGTTCGCATGGGTCGAGCAATAATCAATGATGAGTGGGCGCACGTTGTGGGTCATCCCGAATTCCATCATGCTCAGCATGCTGGCGGTTTCCTCGGAGGGCGTGGCTTCGTCGTCGTTGTTGTATCCGTAGAAGAGATCCTCCCGCCCTTGTCCATCAATGGCTTTGAGGTAGTTTTCCTGCGGTGTGCCTTTTGTGGTGCCGTTGCAGGTCATGAGTGCCTCGCCATTTTGCGGGACAATGGCAAATCCGGGATGCTGATGCTTAGCATAATCGCTGATTTCGATGACGAAATCGCGCATGTCCTGACGATAGTTCCTTTGCGGACATCCTGAACCGAACAGAACCGGCAAAGACAACGCGAACGCATAAAGGAGGAACAGAGGACGTTGCATGGCTATTTTCCCAGAAATTTGCATTTTTTGACCGAGTACCGCTAGAATCAGACCTTCTGAAGGCCCCAATCCACTCCCCTGAAATGGGGATATCATTGTAGTTACAGCATCTGGAGCAAAGCAAACCGTGGACATGGAAAAAATCGTCAGTCTGTGCAAGCGCAAAGGGTTTATCTTTCAATCGAGCGGTATCTACGGCGGCATCAACGGCTGCTGGGATTTTGGCCCGCTCGGGGTTGAACTCAAGCGCAACCTGAAAGAGGACTGGTGGTACAACTTTGTCCAGACCCGGGATGATATGGTGGGGCTCGATGCGAGCATCATCACGCATCCGGCGGTGTGGGTGGCGAGCGGGCACGTGGAAGCCTTCCACGACATGCTGGTGGACTGCAAGGATTGCCGGAAGCGTTTTCGCGAAGATCATCTCGAGACGAAAAAATGCCCGGATTGCGGCGGCGAATTGACAGAGCCGAAGGCCTTCAACAGCATGTTGCGCACGCGCCTGGGCGTAAGTGACGACACGGCGGTGGAGACCTTTCTGCGTCCGGAAACGTGCCAGTCGATCTTCGTGGATTTCAAGGATGTGTACTCCTCTGTGCGCGTGAAGATTCCGTTTGGCATCGCGCAAATCGGAAAGAGCTTCCGCAACGAGGTCAACCCGCGTAATTTCATCTTCCGCAGTCGCGAATTCGAACAGATGGAAATTGAGTACTTCTGCCGGGAGCAGGACGAAGAGAAACTCTTCGACCAATGGCAGGGGGATATCTGGAAATGGTATCTCGACCTCGGCTTGACGGAATCCAAGATGCGCTGGTTTGAGCATCCGAAGGAAACCCTCGCGCACTATTCCAAGCGCACCGTAGACGTGGAATATGAATTCCCCTTTGGCTGGGGCGAATTGCAGGGTCTGGCCAACCGGGGCACCTACGATCTTACGCAACACAGCAAACATTCCGGCAAAGACCTGAGTTTCTTCGACACCGAAACCAACGAACGTTTCGTGCCGACCGTGCTGGAACCATCGGCGGGTGCCGACCGCACAACACTGGCCGTGCTTTGCAACGCCTACGATGAAGAAGAAGTCCAGGGTGAAACCCGCGTGGTGATGCGTTTCGCGCCGAAGCTGGCCCCGATCAAAGCGGCGGTGCTGCCTTTGGTGAAGAAAGAGGGTCTCGCCGAGCTGGCGCAGGATCTTGAGAAAAAACTGCGCAAGAAATTTGTGACGTACTACGACCATGCGGGTGCCATCGGCCGTCGCTACCGTCGTATGGATGAAGTTGGAACCCCCTACGGTATCTGCGTGGACTTCGACACCAAAGAGAACGGCACGGTCACGATTCGCGACCGCGACACGATGGAACAGGTTCGTGTGCCGATGGACGAGGTGGCGGCGTGGATTCAACAGCGGGTGAGTTTTGAGCGGGAGTAACAGAGGGCGGGAGTTTGGGATGCTGGCTTAGCTAAAGCGGCAGCCTCGCTACCCACGCCAGATGTTTGGGATTAAAGAAAAAGACGCGGCAAGTTTGCCGCGTCTTTTTTTTTCACTGATGGTTACAGGATACCAATGGACTTGAGCTCATCGATGCCGGTGCGGACTTCCTGTGCTGATTGGTGCAGGGAAGTGCGGTCGGCGTCGGATATTTCGAGTTCGAGGATTTGCTCGACACCGTCTTTGCCCAAGACACAGGGAACGCCCATATAGATGTCGCTGAGTCCGTATTGGCCGTTGAGATAAGCAGCGCAGGGAAGGAGTTGTTTCTCGTCGCGGATGATGGACTGCACCATGCGGACCGCACTTGCACCGGGGGCGTAGAAGGCGCTGCCGGTCTTCAGCAGGGCGACGATTTCGCCACCGCCTTTGCGGGTGCGGTCTACGATGGCATCAATCTTTTCCTGCGGCAGTAGCTTGGTGATGGGAATGCCGGAGACGGTGGTGTAGTGCGGCAGGGGCACCATGTCATCACCGTGGGAACCGAGAACCATGGTGTCGACGTTTTTCATGCTGACGCCGAGTTCCATGGCGACAAAGGAGCGCATGCGGGCGCTATCGAGACAGCCGGCCATGCCGATGACGCGTTCAGGGGGAAAACCGAGCTTTTTCTGGGCGAGGTAGACCATGACATCCAAGGGGTTGGTGACGATGATCACGGTTGCGTCAGGGGCGTATTTCTTGATGTTTTCACAAATGCCGGAGACGATGCGGCCGTTTTTTTCGAGCAGGTCGAGGCGGGTCATACCGGGCTTGCGCGGCAGGCCGGCCGTGACGACCGCAACATCGCAACCTTCGATATCCTTGTAGTCGTTGGTGCCGATGCACTGGCTGGAGTAGCCGCGGATCGGCCCCGCTTCGGTGAGGTCAAGAGCCTTGCCTTGGGGGAGGCCTTCGACGATATCGGTCAACACAACGTCGCCGAGTTCTTCTTCAAGACAGTATTGGGCCACGGAGGCCCCCACATTGCCCGCGCCAATGGATGCTATTTTGAATCGTTTACCGGTGGACATTTCCCTGAATCCCTTCTGGTTTGGCCGGATACGGCAACGCCGTGCCCATGCCTTGGTTTGGAGGGCATAGTATACGGAATTTTTCGCAAGGAGGCAATTTGCGCCGGAGAAGAGGCAAATCTAGGGCGCGGGGACTAGTGCAACGGCCCGAAGAAAGTTAGGTAGGGGCGATTACCCTCTATGGCCCGCAGCAGGTAAACAGCCAACTCCATCGCGTGATAGTCCCCCCACATGGAGGACTCGCCGTGGGGCACTTGTTTACCTTTGGGAATGTAATCCCAGCCATTGGGGCGGTGGTAAACGGAGTGGAGCAGCAGACCGTGGTGTTTGGGATCGGGGGATTGGTACTGCGGCCCGAAAAGGGTTCGAGCGACCGTCAACCCTGCCTCGTGGTATGGCTTTCCCCGACGTTTGGGGCCAAGGTGTTGCCCGAGGCGCAGAAGACCCTGCGCAGCAATGGCAGCAGCGGAACTGTCGACGGGTTCGTGGGGATTGTCGGGCGTGGATGCTTCCTCGCGGTAATTCGCCAGTTCAAGCAAGCCCGGCGCGCCGGTATCCCAGAAGGGAATGCCGTCTGCGGCTGAATTTTCGATGAAGAAATCGGCGGTGGCCAGTGCAGCGTCCTGCAATCGTTTGAGGAAGTCACCTTCGGGATCGTAGGGGCGGTAATGTTCCTCGGGCAGGCTCGAGAAGAACTCCAGTTGTTCAGCGCAACCGAGCAACACCCAGGCAAGTCCGCGCGTCCAGGTGGAAAACGGGGAATAGCCCTGCTGGGTGGAGGGGCATCGGTAGTTGCCGTCCTTGGTATTGAAAATACCTTCGTGGGCGACCCTACCTCGCACATCGTAGGCGTCCCTGCCTTTGCCATAGTAGACGTTATAGACGAGCGTGGCGCGGATGTGCTGCATGGCGCGGGCAAGCAGGGAAAACTTGCGGTCATTTTCCCCCATGAGCGCATGGCCGAGGGCATCGGCCAAGACCAGAGAGCGACAAGAACGGATGGTGTCACTGAAGAGAGAATGTGGCCCGTTGAAAGAGTGGATAAAGCCGGTATCGTCGGACAAGGGAGTCCATCGGGCGGCCTGCACCGCGCCAGAGACTTTGAGGGCGAGTTCGTGGAGCGCGAGTGCCTCTCCCCCACCCTCCACGCGACCCTCAAGGATGAGGCGACGCAGGTTGCCATAGGTGGAGACGTTGTTGAAGCCGTGATCGTGCACGCCGATATGGCTGAGATGGGGTGCCATGTGGCGCAGGGTGTTGTCCCTACCGAGTTCGAGAAATCGGAGATCGCCGGTGGCGTCGAATTGGAGCAATTGACATCCGAACTGGAAACCCTGGGTCCATTCCGTCCAGCCCCGGGTGGTATATCGTCCGTGCACGGTAAAAACAGGCGAGCCTTGGTCAGCTTTCCAGTCACGGGCGAGACGAAGGATTTTTTCGGCGGCGCGATCAAAGAAGCGTTCGATCGCGGGGCGGAGCGAGGCGGCGTGCAGGTTATGGTCGATTTTCATTCGCTTCCTGCTGCACTCTAGCTGGAGGTGGACATGGGAAGGGAGAGAATAAATCCCCTTTCCGGGGTGTAGGCAAGGGAACCTCCGTGTTGCTTCGCAATATCAGAAGCAACAGCGAGTCCAAGCCCGATGTGCGTGTCTCCCTTTGTTGTGACAAACGGAAGCATGCGGGCCTCGACCTCCTGAAGTGTAAGCGGTTCCCCCGAATTCCAGAACTCGATTTGAATTTCATTGCCGGAGACCGCGCCTCGAATCCGGATGCATTTCTCCGGTGTTTCCTGTGTGGCTTCCTGGGCGTTCATCAGCAGATGCATGAGGGCAAGTTGAAGGTGGTTGGGATCCGCGATGAGGTTGGGCAGCACAGGGGACAGTTCAACCTCGATCTTAATGGCATTGATTTTGTGTTCATAGGAACGCAGCAAAATTACCATGTTGACGAGATTGCGAATATCGACCGCCGCAGAACCGGCAATATTCAAGCGTGCGACATTGGTGAGGCCGTTGACCAACTGGCTGCATTTTTCGGAGGCGGCCACGATTTGCGCGAGCATGCCTCGTGCATCATCGGTCAAAGCGACATCAAGGCCGATGAGTTCGGCATATGCCATCATCGCCCCGAGGTAGTTGTTGACGTCATGGGTGACACCGTTGACACAACGGCCCACGGTGGCGTAGCGAAAGACTTCGCCCACCCTGTCTCGCAGTTCCCTGTCGTCGATATCCATGCAACATACTCCCGTCTGTTCCAAGGCCCCTCAAGATTCAGCGGGTGGCAGGGTCACCAAACGCGCTTCCTTGACATGGGGCACCTGGCGACATGCCTCCAACACAGCACCTGACAAGGCCTGATCCAAATTGAGCACGGTCAAGGCGTTTCCGCCGAGGGAATCGCGACCGAGCATGAGATTCGCGATATTGACCCCCGCCGCGCCGATCAAGGTGCACACCCGTCCGATAATGAGGGGTCTGTCCTCATTGCACAAGACGAGCATGTGATCTTGGGGCTTGGCGTCCACGCGCATGTCGTCAATGGTACAAATGCGAGGATCATTCCGATGGAACAGAGTGCCGGCGACCTTGCGCGTCTCGGTATCGGTGGCCACGGTAACGGCAATTTCGAAGGCATAATTGGTCGGTGCGGCCGAGTGGGTCTCGCGCAAGTCGATCCCGCGCTCCTTCAATTGGGAGGGGGCACTCACCATGTTAACGCACTCAACGAGGGGCTTGAGGAATCCGGTGAGGATGGCAGCGGTGATGGGATAGGTGTCCGCGACGCCCAAATCCCCGCGATAGTCGATATCAATGGAGATGGGGCAACCTCGCACAAAGAGGGCTTGAAACTGCCCAAGACGCTCGGCGAGGTAAAGTTGTGGTCGTAGGGCTTCGCGGGTCTCGCTGTCGAGGCTGGGCACGTTGACCGCGTTGACAATGGCACCTGTGGAAAGGAAATCCACAATTTGCCGGGCCACATCGACGGCGACGGTCACCTGGGCCTCGTCGGTGGACGCAGCGAGGTGCGGGGTCATAACGATGTTATCCAACCCGATAAAGGGATTGTTTTCAAACGGCTCGGAGGTATAGACGTCGAGGGCGGCCCCGGCGATAACACCGGTCTTGAGTGCTTCGGCGAGGTCGGCCTCGCTAATGATTCCCCCGCGCGCGCAGTTAACGATGCGGCAGGTGGGCTTCATCTTTTTCAACTGCTCCATGCGGATGAGCCCGTTGGTCTTTTCGGACTTGGGTGCATGGACGGTGATGAAATCCGAACGCTCATAAAGTTCGTCGAGTGAGACCAGTTCGACCCCTAGGGTCTCCGCCTTCATCTTTGACAAGATGGGATCGAAGGCGATGATTTTCATTTCAAACGACAGTGCGCGCCTGGCGACGGCACCACCAATACGGCCCATTCCAATGACACCGAGGGTCTTACCGCACAGTTCGGATCCCATGAACTTCTTGCGATCCCAGCGACCCGCCTGCATCGATTCGTTTGCGGCCGGAATGTTACGGCAGAGGCCGAACAAAAGCGCAAAGGCATGTTCGCAGGTGGATATCGTATTGCCGCCGGGGGTGTTCATGACAACAATCCCGAGTTGCGTGGCGGCATTGTTGTCGATGTTATCGGTTCCCACCCCTGCACGACCAATAACTTTGAGGCGGCGGGAATCCTTCAGGGCTTCTGCAGTAACCTTGGTGGCACTGCGCACGACCAGTCCGTCGTAGTCATTAATAATCGCCGCGAGTTCCTCGGGCTTTTGCGGGGGCTTAACGTCAACGTCAAAACCGGCCGCACGAAAAACATCCACCCCTTCGACGCTCAAATTATCGAGCACGAGCACTCTCGGCATTTTCTATCTCCTTTGCACAATCTGCGTGGTCACGTTGGTTCTTCAGCCGCACAAACACCGATATTCAGCCATGAAACGGTTTGATTCCCGGTTGTGACCCGTTGGGCAGCCAAAGCTAGGGTAACAAAGGGGGCTTGATTAATGCAAAACGCACATTTGGAAGACCTTCCTTGTGCGGTGATTTTCGCGGGTG
>CAIZGN010000031.1 GCA_903932505.1 Candidatus Hydrogenedentota bacterium | reverse complement strand
TTTTTAGGCGGCGATCGGATTAGAATCCGCTCGGTTGCGTGTGCGCAAGAGTAATCAGAGTCTGCTGTGCGTCCTTGCGTGGACGGCATACGAGATAAACTTGGATTGTGTTATTTACTATTAAGGAGTAGTTCCCGAATGAAAATTCTTGCGTCCCTGACCTTGGCCGCTGGCCTCATGGCAGCTTCGTTTGCCAACGCTGCGGTCGATGCCGATGCAGCGCAGGCGCTGCTGAAAAAGAGCGATTGCTTCAAATGCCACGCCATCGACAAGAAGAAAGATGGCCCAGCTTTCAAGGAAACTTCAAAGAAATACAAGGGCAAGGCTGATGCGGAAGACAAGCTGACCAAGCACATCACCCTTGAGCCGACGATCGAGATCGAGGGCAAGAAAGAAAAGCATAAGGCGATCAAGAGCACCGATGCCGCCGAGATCAAGAATGTCGTGCAGTGGATCATGTCCCTGTAATGGTTTGACGGTTTGACAAGAATTGGCCGGGCCAGTACCCATTCAAGGGCTACTGGCCCGGCGATGTTTTTTGTACCAGAGCGCAGGCAAATCGGTGCGCTGATGCAGGTCTATTGTGGAGGAAGGGCAAATGCTGCCTCGCAAGGTTCGTATAGTTCTTGAAAGGGTGCGCAAGTGGAGCGAGGGGAAGAAAGCCCCCCTTGTGCTTCTGACCGGTATTTTCGTCAGCATAGTGCTGGCTACCCTGACCGCCACCACCGTCATATATACCAGCACGGAGGAGTTTTGCTCCACCACCTGCCATGAGATGACCACCAACGTGGCCATGGAGTTCAAGGGCACCATTCACGACAAGAACCGCACCGGTGTTCGCGCTACGTGTCCTGACTGCCACATTCCCCATTCCCAGATTCCGCTGTATATCCGCAAGATGGGCGCGGTGCACGACCTCTGGGGACACTTCGTCACCGGCTCGATCAATACCCGCGAAAAGTTCCTTGCGAAGCGCCAGGAACTGGCCGAACGGGTCTGGATCTACATGAAAGAGAATGACTCGCGCGAATGTCGTGGGTGTCACAACGCCGCGAAAATGGATCCCGAACGACAGTCCGAAAAGGCCCAGGCGCGGCACGCCAAGGCCAAGAAGGAGCGGCTGACCTGCGTCGACTGCCACTTCGCCATCGCTCACACCGAGCCCGAAGGTGGCGTCGGACCTCAGGAACTGGAAGTGGACCGGAGCCTGATCTCGAAAGGGGCGATTTTTTAATTCACGCCAGGTTGCAGCGGTATCCGCGCAGTTTTATTGGTGTTGTGTGTGACAGAGGAGAAGGGCCAGATGTCCAAAGTTCTTGAGAAAATCCGCAGCTGGGCTTCGGGTCCCGGATCGCTAACCGTGCTGGTTGTGGGTCTTGTCGCAGGCTTGCTTGTTTTGGCATCCACCGGGACATTCATGGTCTATGCCAACTCGGAAAAATTCTGCGGCACCGCCTGCCACGAAATGGAATTTCTGGCGGCAGAGTACAAGGGCTCGATCCACGATACGAATCGCAGTGGGGTGCGGGCAACCTGCAACGATTGCCATGTCCCCCACAGCTACGTGCCTATGTACATAGCCAAGCTGGGACTCATCAACGACTATTGGGGCCACTTCGTCACCGGCTCGATCAACACCAAGGAAAAGTTCGAGGCCAAACGCGCTGAATTGGCCAAGCGGGTGTGGGTCGACATGAAATCCAACGATTCGCGCGAATGCCGCCATTGTCACAACAGCAGCAAGATGGATCCGGAAAGGATATCCGACAAGGCGAAAGTCCGGCATGAAAAGGGTCGCGTCGAGGGGTTAACCTGCATCGATTGCCATTTCGCGATTTCGCACAAGGAACCCGATGGTCCCGGACCGCAGGAAATCAACGCGGCCAACAAGACTGAAGCGGCAAAGAAATAAGTTTGCGGCAAAAGTAGAAGAAACGGGGCTGGGATCAAGTGCCCCGTTTTTTCGTC
>CAIZGN010000030.1 GCA_903932505.1 Candidatus Hydrogenedentota bacterium | reverse complement strand
GTCTTCGCAGTTCGTAGCCAAGATGCTCTCCACCACGAGATTGACATCCACCGAAGGGTTGGCAGCTACCGAACGCGCCCAGATCTCACCATCCAGCACACAAGTAGAGAGCATGCCCGCAGGCAGCGCCTGAACGAACGCAGCAGCGGTTGAGCCCAGCGGGCGGAACACGTTGATCGCAGTCTCCGGTCTGCCCCATAATTCGAAGCGGTCGCTCTTCTCGAGCGCATCCGCCAGCGAGTCAGCAACCCGCATGAGGTGGTCGAGCCGTTGCGCCACGCCCTCGCGCCCCCAGGCGAGCAACGTTGCCAGCAAAACAATAGCCGCGGCCGACCGGGAACCCTGAACCCCGACGTTAGGCTTGGCAAGATAGCCGCCGTCGAAACTAATCGCCGCATTCGCCGCCGCGAGGTCGCGGAACATCACCAGCGCTGAGTCTTTGGGCTGGAAGAGCCATTTGTGGGCGGATACGGCCACCGAATCAGCCTTTTCAATCCCATCGAGTTTCGCGGAGTGGGCGGGGCTAAGACGGAGCGGACCAGCCCAGGCCGCATCAACGTGCGTCCACTTCGCCGCGCCCACTAGATCCAACGGATCGATGGAACCGGTGGCTGTGGTTCCCGCAGTCAGCACGAGGCACGCGTCATCGAGGTTGGGGAGTTGCTCGCGATCCAGACGTCCCCGCTCGTCAACCGGAAGCACCACCAGTTTAAGCCCCAGGATACGACAAGCTTTCGCAATACTCAGGTGTGCCGCCTGAGAGGCAATGACCGTATTCACTCCAACGGTGTCACGCGCAACCAAGAGTCCTGTCAGATTTCCGATTGTTGAACCTGCGCAAAAGTGCCCGCCCTGCATACCAAAATACGGTGCGAGCCAGTTGACGACCAGTGTCTCCGCCTGAGTAGCGAATGGTGAGGTCATCTCATGAAGGATGTTCTGGTTGAGACTGGCATTCCAAAGCGTCATCGCCCAGGTGATCCACGGCGTTGGAGGATCCATATGAGCCAGCGAACTCGCTGCACCGAGTTGGGCGGCTTGGTCGAGAACGTGCCGCGAAAGAATGTCCAGCGTTTGCATCTCCCCCAACCCAGACTCGGGAAGAGTGCGCGGCAGCTGTGCAGCATCTCCACGTCGCGACACGAGTAGTTCAAGCGCCCTGTTCAATCCGTCTGTTACCGCGAAACTGTCGTCAGATTTAATTGTCATTCTTACTCAGAGGTTAGGAGGGAAGGATGATCTCATACACTTTGGCTTCAAATCGCGTTGATCGTCGCCAGCAGCCCGGTATGAAAATCCGATACCGGCGCAAAACCCGCAGCCCGCAAGCGGTCAATCGCGGCCATGGAATGCTTCACATCGCCCGCCCGTTCCGTGGCGTGTTTGATTTCCGATTTCGAGCCGGTCAGCCGGCAAATCGTCGTGCAGAGATCGTTGATGGTGATTTTCTTGCCGTAGGCCACGTTGAAAACACCCGTGGCTTGGGATTGCGTGGCGAAATAGGCGTTGGCGGCGGCGATGTCCTTCACAAAGATAAAATCCCGCGTCTGCTCGCCGTCGCCGTATATCGTGATCGGCAGGTTCTTGACCGCACGGTCAATGAAGATGGGCACGGCGGCGGCATACTGGCTCTTGGGATCCTGGCGCGGGCCAAAGACGTTGAAGTAACGCAGGCAGGCGGTCGGCAACCGCCTTTCGTCCGCGAACAGCTTGCAATAATACTCCCCGTCGAGCTTGGTGATGGCATAAGGGCTTTTCGGTTCGGGCACCATGGTCTCGACTTTCGGCACCCTCGGGTTGTCGCCGTAAATCGCCGCCGAACTGCTCAAGACAAGTTTTTTGACGCCCGCCTTGGCCGCTTCCTCCAGCACGATGAGCGTGCCAATGGTGTTCAGTTCGTTGCACTCAACCGGCTTGGCCATGGATTCCGGCACGCTGATCATCGCCGCGAGATGAAAGACATAATCCACGCCTTGCACGGCCTTGCGCACGGCTGCGCGATCTAGGATGGATGCCTCGATGAACTCGTGTTGGAATCCAGCGAGGTTGTGTTTGAAGCCGGAGCGTAAGTTGTCCAGCACGCGCACCTCGGCCTGGCCTTGGAAATGTTCAACGATGTGGCTGCCGATAAAACCGGCGCCGCCGGTGACGAGGATTTTCATATCAATATTTTTGATGCTATATACATCGTGTGTTTTCCATTTTGCCACTCAAACCATCTGCTTTGGCGTCTTTTCTACGGACTATCCGTTCACTTCCAGTTGCTCTCCACAAGCCATCGCTGACCTGCAGTTACTTTCAGTTATTAGCGGGAACCACCGCTAAAGAGGGACTTCCACACTCCTGTTCAAGTGCGCTCCCAGACGCATGCAGCCGGGGCCAATCAATGGCTGCGGCGCGCTCGGAAGAATCTCTGTGGGCCGGTTGGGGGAGGGACTGGTGTTATGTCCAAAACTCCTCGTAGGTTCGTGATGGTTATGAGCGAACTCCAGGCGGCCAGATCGAGCG
>CAIZGN010000029.1 GCA_903932505.1 Candidatus Hydrogenedentota bacterium | reverse complement strand
GTCCGCCTGCACCAACGCCAGTGCCGTCTCTTCGGCAAGGGTGCTAAGATTGGTGCGATCCTTCAATATGGTGGGGGTTGAGGTGATAGCTACGCCACTGATCTCGGCCAGAACTCCCTTCTCCCAAGGCGAAGGCATGATACGGATCTCCGCCATTGACTCGTACTTGTCTTTTTGAACCTCCAAAAGCAGCCACGAGGTTCCCCCCACCGCCAACACACCCCCCACGGTCACCGCCAGGATCAAGCCCCAGTAGTCGCTGAGCACATTCACCAGAAAGCGGAAGGTGTTATCGCCTGTCGCGCTTTTCTGTGATTCTGTGGGAGGAAGCTCCATCGACATGGTCGGCTACTCCTTCCGCTTTTCGATGGAGGCGGAGGTCGACTGGCTCAGGTCGGTCCCAGCCGCTGTTTCGGAAAGGCTGATTGGCGCAGGCGAGGTCACGTCGGCCGGCGTGTCGAAAACGTGCGGCGTGACAAAAATCATTAGCTCCCGGCCTTGTTTGCTGCGCTCTTTATGCCGGAAAAGTCCACCCAGCAATGGCACATCACCCAAGCCGGGAACCTTTTGTATGACATCGCGAGAATCATTGTTCACAATGCCGCCAATGACAAGAGTTTGACCATCCATCACATCGGCGGTGCCTTTCACTTTGCGAACGGAACGCACGGGGACGCCGTTCGAGGTGCCGGTTGCCGTCGAAACCTCGGGTTGCAACTCAAGCTGCACGTAGGTTTGTCCGTCTTCCAATTTTCGAACGTGCGGCGTCACTTCGAGAATGATGCCGATTTTGAGGAAGCGGGTTGAGCTCACCGAAGTGAAACCCTGCGCCCCAATCTCCGTGAATGGGAATTCCTCCGTCATCTCGATTTCAGCTTTTTGGTGATTCACGGTTCGAATATAGGGCTTCGCGAGCATTTCCGCCTTGTTGTCAGACACCAGCGCATCGAGAAGAGTCCCCAAGTCAATCCCCTTGCCCATGTATCCGAGGAAATATTGCCCCGCGCCAGGAACAACCAGCGGAACCTGGAGTCGACGATCCCAATTTCCGTTCTTGATGTAGTCGCGAGAAGTACCGAAGCGGCCCCCGGACTGCACCTGTTCGTTGCTGTTGGCGTCGGTATTCCCTCGAATCGCATTCAACCGTGTATCCTGTCGCTGACTGGGCGAATATCCGGTGCCCAGGTGGTCACCTTGGGCAAACCATCGGATTCCAACTTCTTTGGCCGCTGTACTCTCCACTTCCGCGACCTTGGACTCGATGTGCACCTGCATGAGCTGGCTCTTCATCTGATCCAATTCCTGCACAACCGTCATCATCTTCTGCAGCGTGTTCGGGGTGTCGGTAAGAATCAGGCAGTTCGTATTCTTGTCATAACTCACACTGCCGCCCGAAGTCGACATGCCCGACAATGCGTCGTTCAGCGATTCCGCGCTTGAATTGTTCAAAGGCACAATCTTGGTGTCCATCTGCTCGGTGCGGGGCTGTGCGGTCGTCATGGGCACGGCAGCCGCCATCGGTCGCCTGGAGACCGTGACCTTGGGGTTCTTAAGAATCGACCGATAGGCGTCGGCAATACGTTCAGCCGCAGATATCTCGTTCAGCCCCACAACCGAAACGCGGCCCACATACGTCAGATCGGCATGACCACTGTCGTCCACTTGCGCAGAGGCGGACAACTCCGGATGGCGCTGAATCTGCACATACAGGGTATCCTTCACGGCGATGGCAGCCGAAGGCTCCTCCGCCCAAGCGGCACCTGCGGTCATGACCAGCACGGCGAGGCACCATACGTTGAACATCTTTATCGTCATCGAATTTCCTCCGGGCGGATCAAGACCCTTTTGGACTGCAGCCGCAGTGTTAAACACGGCAAAACTAAAGTCATGGCGTATGTTCCCCCGTGGCAGGCTCGCCCTCTTCGGCCAATTGACGTTGTTCGGCGTCGGGCGCAGGTTCAATATCAACCGCCCCGGCCTTGGGTGCGGCCTCTTCACTCGGTGCGGCCTCGGTGTCTGCAGGGTCTTTCCCTTCAGCGGGGACTCCCCCGGTTTCAATCTCAGTCCGGTCGATCTGCTGCTGCACCTGTTTGCGGTCGGAGGGATCCATACCACTCATTTCCACGGCCATTTTCCAGTATTTCAGGGACATTTCAAGGAGTTTTTTCTTTTCCTCGTCTGTGGGCGTGATGTCGGCCCGTTGCCGGAACATGTCGCCCAGCGCACGATAATCTTGATCGCATGTGTAGTTCTTCGGAAGAACCGCTGCCTGAAGATAGGCGGATTCAGCCCCGTCATAATTGCCTATCCCAAGATTCGCCAAGGCCAAGGTGCGAAGGATGGGAAGAGCGGCATCGGGATCTTCCAACTGGCGCTTCGGGTCGCGCAATAATTCCGTTGCCTCGGTATAGCGGCCCAGACTGCAGTAGATTTCGCCAAGCACACTCACCGCCCGCGCCCGCTTGAGATCCGTCGGATTCTTTTCCACAAACTGGCTCAAGAGTTCGGCTGCCTGTGTAAGTGTGGCATCGCGGCTCTCTTTGGTGGTGGGCCGCTCCAATTGCAACAGAAAACCGGCGTTGAACTGTGCCTCTGAGCTTCTTGGATCTTCTGGGAAGCGGCGGAAAAAATCCTGACAGAGGCGCGAAGCCGTGCTGTACGCGCCCTCCTCGGAGCGGCTTTCGGATTCCTTCCAAAGTTCATCCGCGGATACAATCCGCGCACTCACATACCGCTTGTAGACCCGTGCACCTCCCGCTGCAAACCCGGCCACCACCACAATAAGCACACCAAGTTTCAGGGCACGGCGCACCGTGTGAGAATGATGCCGTGAACGACGACGGCGTGATGGAGCGGCGGAATATTCATACCCCATGCGTGCTTCGCTGTGCGGCGGTGCCTCCGGAGCGGTTTCCAATTCGATGACTTCAAGTAGCTGTGAGGCATCATCCTCCAAGATTTCAGCGGGTGCGGTATCGGGAGGGAGCACCGCAAGATCGCGCGGTTGCTGTTCCAAGGCCTGCATAAGCTGCTCGGCTTCCACAAGCCGATCGGCTGGACGGGGAAGGGGCGACGTGGGTGTTGGGAGGAAATCCTCCTCTGGCTGGACGGATTCAATCGATTCAGTGACGGAGGGAAGTGCCCAGGCAAGCTCGTCCGATTCTGACGATGACGGCGACGAAACGGTTCTCGTGGCTTGCCCACCCTCGGTGAGCGGCGCAATAATGGCCGGGTCAAACAAGGAACCCACATCGGAAAAGTCAGCGGCGTCAACAACGCTGGTCGCCTGGGACGAACTCCAGTCAAAGGTTCCCGGCGGGGCCGATGTCGCCCGCTCAGGATCCGGTGCATCACCAGAAGTCGAACGCCTCGCAACCGGCGGATTCATACCGCTCTCCCGCGCAAGATCCTCGACAAGGCTCTTTAGGTCATCAAGGGGACGAGATGCGGCGGGTCGTTGATACTTCTCAGGAAGCAGTTCTTCTCCCGGGGACTCCAAGGCGCGTGGGCCGCTGCTCGAATCCACGTCCATCACGCCCTTTTCATAAAAACTGATCGGTCGAGATGGATCCAAATCATCAACACGGCTGGACGCCGGTGCGGGACGTTCCTCGGCCTTGGAGACCGAGTGACGCCGGGTAATCCCCGTCATCTGGATGAAATCAAGTTCGTTCGAGCGATGCGCGGAGGGAACGCCACTCTCCAAACGCACGTCCTTCGGAATATGATTCCGAAGGGTGCCTTCGATCTGCTGAAGACGATCCGAATCCAAGACCTCTTCGTAGGCGGGGGCTTGATCTTCCGTTTCGTCTTGGTTTGAAATCATGGACGTCCCGCCCCTTGATTTTGGCGCTCTTTGGAGGCGCGCAGCAGCATTTGCGCCGCGCGTTGGTCGCGCGTCATTCCTGTGCGGTCAATGGTTACCGGAACGGGGTTGGGTGCCTGCGGGGGGATGACCGCCCTGGGCATCGACTCCCGCACGGCCGCCGCAGCACGAGCCCGACGCCCGGGATCTGGCAAGGTGGTCTTCTCGATCGTGTGCATCACAATTTCCGGCGTGATCTGCCGTGTGCGCAACTGCGCAGCCGCCAAAAGGGTGTTGCGGCAGATGGTGACAATCATGCGCGGATTCCCCTCCGCGTAGGCATGGATCGCGTGAAGGGCCGCCGCTTCAAACTCGGGGCCTAACCCCTGGGTCACTCCGGCCTGAAACAAACGGAACTCCACCAGCTGACAAAACTCTTCGTAGCCGATCGGTTCCAATATCGAGGTGGTGCTGATGCGCTGCTCAAAGTTCGGCGCTGCACGAAGCACCTCGATCCACTCCAGTTGCGCGAAGAAAACGAGATTCAGCAGTTTGTACTGCTGCGTTTCCAGATTCTGCACCAGGCGAAGCAATTCCAGTTGCCCGCGCTTGTTCAGGTTCTGGGCGTCGTCAATGATCAGCGTGCAAATCCTGCGACGGTTCTGAAGCAGGAACTGATTCAACGCTTCCATGTGCGAGACGAAGGACTGCTCCTGCGGCGAAAGGCCAAATTGAGCCACAATGCTTTCAAGAAGCGCGAAACTCGTCCACGAAGGAATGGGCGATCCGATCACCGCCACACAATAGCGCTCGGTGTCCGCAGCCATGCCCGTCAACAGCTTTCGAAGGAGGGTCGTTTTTCCTGTGCCATAATTCCCGATGACCACGGCAATCCCCATACGGTCATCGATGCTCGACCACAGGCGAAACAGGCAGTCCTTGTGGCATTGGGCGGCATAGAAATAGGCGGGATCCGCGGTAGGCGCGAATGGTTGTTCGCGCAACCCGAAGAACTCCAAGTAGGCTTGACGTTCGTCCATGGCCATACCAAAGCTTCCCGCTCCGGACTAACACGCGCGTCCGGGTAGTACCGGTGAACCGTTTGAAACAACGCAGTTCACGCTACAAACTTTCAATCTTGAACAACCGGGAACCCTTCCCGACCGTCCCATTTCACTCAACTCACTTCGGCACGCACCGTGTCGTTTTGGCGCACCATCCATGCCGATTGAACTCTATT
Organism: Candidatus Hydrogenedentota bacterium; assembly: GCA_903932505.1. Classification (GTDB taxonomy): domain Bacteria; phylum Hydrogenedentota; class Hydrogenedentia; order Hydrogenedentales; family CAIZGN01; genus CAIZGN01. The sequence continues at coordinate 15,114 of CAIZGN010000029.1, read as the reverse complement.
CTACCCCACCCTTGGTGCCATGTCAAGTATCTTTGACCTACTTTTTGGGTTTGGGGTTCCGGGGGACACCATATGTTGTGGTTTTCAGTATCCACCGGGTTTCGGGGAAGACCGGCGATGGATGGCACAAAATCAGGCGGGAATTACATGAAAAAAGGGCTTTCTGCACTTTGAACAGCGCAGCATAAAAGACACCTCGCCGAAATAAGCATCCCCCGCAAACCGATATCAAAACGGCTTGCGGGGGATGCGATTATGGAAATTCTGGGAAAAGACGACGGCTCTACGCCACTTGACTGAGCAGGATGGACTCGTCAATCAGCATGATTGGGATGTCATCGCGGATCAGGTACAAGTACGTATTGTCCTCGCGAACCAGTCCACCATCCGCCTTCTCTGCAACCGTTTCCCCGGCACGATTCTTCAGGGTTCCGGCAGCAATTGCGGAATTAATCTTACTCATGACGGATTCGTCAGCCAAACGAACCGGCGTTTTGTTTTCTGGGCACACCAGAATCGAAAGGAGCTCTGCATCTACCATCACTCATTCCTCCAAAGGGTTATGCCCGTATTGTATCCTTTACGGGACTTCAAACCAAAATTCGTTCAACATCGTCATTTCGTCACGCATTTTTCATAGCAAAGTCAACGGCTTTCAAAATCGCTGCAGAATCCCCTCGGGATCAGGCTCGCGATCCGGCCGAACGAGTACTACAAAAACAGCTGTCGCAAACAAGGGAATGCAGGCCGCGACCGCCATGATTGGGGCGAAACCATAGGTGTCGGCAACTAACCCGATGAGGTAAGTGGTCAACAGCGTACTCACCCCCGCGCTCGTGCCAGCAAGCCCCATCACTGTCCCCACCGCGCGCGGATGAAAAACATCCGTCGGCAGGGTGAGAAACATCGTGCCACAGCAGGTGTACGCGAAAGCGGCATAGGCGAATATGGCGAGAAGAATGCCGTAGTTGTCCACGTATTGCGCAAGCAACAACACCGCCATGCTGGGCCCGAACACGGATAGCACCATGCGTCGTGAACGTCCTGGACTCCAGCCCCGGTGAACCAGATAACTCGAAAGGGATCCCGCGAAAAAGTTGCCACCGGCCGCGCAGAGCAACGGCACCGAGGAACCCAGCATGCTCGATTTAAGGTCGAAACCGCGCCCGTGTAGATACACGACAAACCAATTCGTAATCAAGAACCAGAAGGGATCCAGCAGAAATCTCCCCAGAATAAGTCCCCAGGTCTGCCGGTAGCCAAGCACCTTCTTCCAGGTCACGGTGGGGCCCTCACCGCTCACGCTTACCCCGGAACGCCCCGCCTCAATGTATTCCAGCTCTCCCTCCCCTATGCGCGGATGCTGACGAGGGGAATGATACAGCCGCCACCAGAAGAATAACCAAAGAAAACCAAAGGAGCCCGTAATCAAAAACACTGGTCGCCAACTGTGGCTCACGTTGTAGATGGTCACCGCAAGGATCGGAGCCAAGGCACCACCCACCGCACAACCGCTGTTATACAGCGCCACCGCCAAAGCCCGCTCCCGTGCTGGAAACCACTCCGAAACCGCTTTGGCACCCCCCGGATTATTCGCCGCCTCCCCTGCGCCCAGCAGAAAACGAAGCCCGGAAAAACTGTAAAAACCACCGGCACCAGCGGTCAGCACGCCGATAAGCGAATAGAAGGCCACGCTGCCCGCGATCCCGATGCGTGTGCCGAAGACATCCAGCAGACGCCCCACCACCGTTTGCATCACCGTATAGGACAATTGAAATGCGTTCAGGATGTACGAAAAATCAGTGTTGCTCCACCCGTACTCGCCCTTCAGAATTTCCGCATTGGCATTCAGGGTTTGACGATCCACATAATTGATTACCGTCACAAGGAACAACAACCCGCCAATCCACCACCGCAGGCGCACGATAGGCCGTTTCAACTGGACGCCGGATTTTTCGGTCATTCGATATCCCTCCGCAATTGCCCAAGTATATGTCAGCGTCCGGCGAAAAGGAAATGCAGACGCGCCTTCATGTTTTCGAAGTTTGGGTTTTCCTGCCATCGGTGATAAAATGCCACCTATATTGGCTCTTGCGTTCGATAGGCCGCGCTGAGTGTAATGAGCGGCCATTCATCCGCCGAAGGACAACGCCTCGATGCAGAATGACATGTTTGAGAACGCGATACGCAAGGTTGAAAATCTTGCGTTTTCGGAAGCCTATCAGTTGACGCTCGAAGAAGTCGGGGTGCTCAACCTGTATCTGCGCGCCCGCGAAGCAAACGAAAACCTGACCGAGAAGGACATCAAGCGCTGTCAGCGTATTCGACTGCTTCTTGAAGAGTGGGCCAATGTCCCCGCCGAGCGTCAGGAGGAACTGCAGCAGGCGCACAGCCGCCGCAGCCAGCAAGTCCTGCGGACGGCCATTCAAAAACTTTGCCAGCGAGACTATGGGCTCCTCAGTGAAGCGGAAGTCCTTTTTGTTCAGTCAACACTCGCCGCTTTGGAACAAAAGAAAACGCCCGATTTGGCCTCCGTTCGTCTGCGTGACCTGATCGAACGTGAAATTCAAGCCTACGAGGCCTACCTTTCTTCAAAAGATCAGCCTTCCGACCTCTTACCCCCCGAACCCAAACTCGAGCATCCTGTCGAGCCTGGAAGCGTGACACTCTCCTGCGGGGCAACTGTGGATACCGGATCCAACGTCCAGGAAATCGATGCCGACACTTTTTTCCTCCCGAAAGCCAAGCAAAAAGTCGCAAACATCGATGGCATAGAGACCGATCTCGCCGTTCGCGTCTACCAAGTCGAAGGAAACACCGTAATCAACGGCGAAATCCCGGAGGACACACTCCTCCTCGTGCGCAACGGAAACCTCACTGTTCACGGAACGGTCGAGGGCAACGTCGCAGCCGCCGGAGATATTACCATCAACGGCGATGTCGCCGGGGGCTATGTCGTCTCCAGCGTGGGCAACGTTCTCGCCAAGGTCATTCTTGCACGAGCCAAGGTCGCGGCCAAGCGGGGCAATGTTGCGGTGGATCGGGCCGACACACCCGCCTGCATCTTTGCCCTGGGCTCCCTGCATGTACGCGGTGATGCGATGGGCGGGAAATTCCTTGGAGGCACCATCCGTATCGACGGTTCCGCCACCAGCGTCGAGCTTCATTCCGTGGGCGAGATCCGATGCAAGGCCGTTCGTGTTGCTATGCACACCCAAACCGTGGTCTGCCTCCGCAAATCCATATCCAGCGAAGACTACGGTGCGCCGCCTCCCCCGCAAGAGCGTAAACTGTACAGGAGCTTGGGCAAATTCACCCACGATGCCGGCGTTCTCGAACAGTTCATCCACTTTGCCCGGCGAGACATGTACGACGCCCAGCGAACCCTGCTCTTTTACCTCCTCGGCGGCCCCAGCAACCCCCACGAGGTGCGCATGACCCGTGGCCTCCAGTGCCAGTCCGGGGCTCTGGAGGAAATACTCACCGTTTGTGAACGCATCATTGTCCTGTTCCGCAGCGCGGCCGCCTCCGATACCCGCATTGTTGGGCCAGATGCTCGCCTTTTTTCGGATCAGTGCATCGAAAACCTCAACCACATTGCCACCGAAGTCAGCGCGATGGCCAATGCGCTCGACCTCGTCCACAAGGCCGAACTCTACCGGGCGGGAAAACTGCTTTCTGGCATCATGGTCCGCCTCAGTCGCGATCAGGTCGAACCGAAGGAATACGCGGACTTGGCCAACGAGATCGAGCGACAGTCCCAGCGGTGGAAGGAACTCGACGAACAGCTCAAAGGGGAGTCGCGGGCCCGAATGCGTGGCTGGGGAATGGACGATGCCACCATTATCCGGCTTGAGACCAAGCCCGAAGAGGCCGCCCGCCTGCTCACTCAGGCACTGTTTCAGGCAAAAAGCACACCAGGCACCCCCGTCGCGCAACGTGCCGCTTCATCGGTCGCCCGCCTATTGCGCTCATCCATCGAACGAAACCACAAAAACATCTGCTCTTGGGCAGGACTCCTCGATGTATCCCGCAACGAACTCAATACGGTACGCCAAAAGCTCTTTGGCGCAGGTGTCTACCTCTTCGCCGACGAGGCCCAAGGCGGCGCGCGCGTTACTGCAGACGCCTTCGACATGGGAACCGTGATTGCCGCCAACCCCGCCAGCGGCGGAGACCCCATTTTTTCAGCCCAAAACCTCCTCCTGCTGCGCGAGGCCATGACTCGCCCCACCACCTTCCGCCTGCGCAACAACACCGTCTCGCGCGTGTCAGGTGAAGAATCTGAACCCACCGCCGAGTGACCGCAGATCCCCCCCACTTCCCCGTGATAGGCAGAACACCTTTCCCATTACTTGGGTATTGGCCTGCCCCCGAAAAAAGAAACGGCCCAAGGGTCTGGATGACAAACCCTTGGGCCGCAGTGGTTTCAAATGGTCGGGGTGAGAGGATTCGAACCTCCGGCCTCTTCGTCCCGAACGAAGCGCGCTAACCGGGCTGCGCTACACCCCGAAACCGTGCCGGAGTCTAGCAAATATGGGAGACGTGTTGCAAATTATCATTCAAATTCGCCGCTCACCTCGCCTGTTTTTCAGAAAAGAAGCTTTGCTGGTGTCGTAGCGCAGTAAAGGGTCGAAAGGGTCTTTCGGACATTTTTTTTTGCGGGCTCGTACAGCACCGCGAATCTTGCGGTTTCCGCTCTGCATAAGGCATGATGGTTCTCAAAGGGATGCCGCTCTTGGTCTCCCCTGCGTAGAAAGGAAGAATCCATGACCGTGGATTTATCGCGTATTCAGGAAGTGGCAAGCGGTGACTACGAAACCGAGGTGATGCTGATAGACCTTTTTCTAAGTGACTCGGAGGAACTGCTGGCCCAGCTCAAGACCGCCTTGGCCACCGGGGATCGTAATGCGATGCGTCAGGCATCCCACAGCCTCAAGGGTTCGGCCGCGAACATGGGTGCGGAGCTGTTGCGGTCTTTTTTTCTGGAACTGGAAACCGTCGCAAGCGAAGGTGTGCTGGACGACGCCCCCCCAATCTTGCTTCAAGTCGATTCAGAACTCAGCAAAATAACAGAATTTCTTCATCAATACATGAAATCCTGAACCCGAAAAAGGAATTCACCATGTTAATAGCGTTTGGAATTGCGATTGGTGCCTTGTCGATGGAGGGCCTCAGGGGCGGCCAGGTCGTCATGGACAATTACAAGGAACGCCCGGGTACCGTTCTGGTCTTCCTGTCATCCCGGTGTCCGGTCACCCTGGAATGCATCGAGGGGATCAACAACCGCTACGAGGAGGCCCGCGAGGAGGGTGTTCTTTTCGTGGGACTATGCGCCAATGATTCCGAGACTTCGGAAGAACTCATCGATTTCATTCACAAGCGCGCGCTGCGTTTTCCCGTCTATCGGGATCGTGGCGGGGCGATTGCCAAAAAACTCCGCATATCCTGCACCCCGCAGGCGCTGCTGCTGGACAGCGACGGCATCCTACGTGCCTCCGGGGGATTTTCACCCAAAGCAGCTGAAGACCAGTTCGCCGCCGAAATAAAGCTCCTGCTGAGCAAGCAACCCCCATCCAACCTCGTTGATGCGGCCAAGGGCACCCCCCTTAGTGAGGTCGGCAAATCCATCCCTCTCGATGATATCTACGGCACACCGCACTATGCCTCCCAACTGATTTTCGAGAAGATTCCTGGTGCGCCTGTGCATCATTGCTCCAGCATCGTCGAGACGGCTTCCGGGGAGTTGGTCGCCATCTGGTATGGTGGCAGCTATGAATCCGCCGATGATCAGGTGCTGTTCATCGCGCGGCGTGCGGCCAAGGGTGGCGATTGGAGTGCCCCCGAGGTGCTTCTTCGCGGCACGTTTCTGCACCCTCCCGGAAACGCCATCATCTTCCGTCCCGGTGCTTCCAGGCGCTTGGGGGTCTTGTGGGGACGCATGGATGGTTCCCGTCCCGTGCGGCGTGGTGCTGGATGGGATCAGTGCCAGCTCATGTGGCGCTTTTCAGACGACGACGGTAAAACCTGGTCGGAGGATCGCGCCTTGGAGGGTCTGTCCGGGGTGCTGCCGCGCAACGCCCCCATCACCTTGCAGGATGGCACGCTCGCCGTGCCCATGAGTGGCGAACGCGAGGGGCATTATGGCGGTTTCCTCCTTTGCACCAACGACGAAGGCACCACATGGACGTCCGTGGGCAACATGGAAGGTGGCAGTCAGCCCACCATCATTCAACGCAAGGACGGTTCGCTGCTCGCGCTACTGCGCAATGAGCCCTTCATACAGCAATGTGAATCCAGCGATTTGGGCAAGACCTGGAGTGCACCGAAGGTCACCAGCCTGCGATGCCCGGAATCGGGTATCGCCATGTGCCGCCTCAGCAACGGGCATCTCCTGCTGGTCTACAACGACAGCCCCAATTCAGACCGAACCCCGCTCAACGTCATTCGCTCCACCGACGAAGCCGCGACGTGGTCGGATCAGCGCACCCTCGAGGCCGACTGGGGGGAGTATTCCTATCCCTGCATCATTCAGGACGCTACGGGTACGGTGCACGTCACCTACACCTTCCGGCGCTATGCCATTAAGCACACGGAATTTAACGAAGACTGGATTCAGCACCTGCTCCGACCCAATTGACCCCATCCCTACTAATCGCGGATACGGAGCACCTGCCGGATTTTCTGCGCGAGCGACTGAGGCTCGAAAGGCTTGATGATGTAGTTGTTGGCCCCTGCGTCGATGGCTTCCACGATGCGCGCTCCCTCGTTCTCCATCGTCACCATGATCACCGGCACCGACTTGCGTGCCGCCCGGATGGCTCGTAGCGCCTCAATCCCCGACAGGGACGGCATGCTCCAGTCCAGCAGCACCACATCAAAGTCAGTATCCCGCACCGCATCCACCGCAGCCTGCCCGTCGGACACCTCCGTGATTTCCCCGAATCCGCACACGCGCTTCAGGGTGTTCGACAGGATCTTGCGGGCAATCGGGGAATCATCCGCAACCAGCGCCGTGCGTGAACTGGGCTCACGCGGTGGTTCCTGCGCCTTTTTGATGACGTTAAGGATTCGCTTTGCCCCTGGCCTTGGCGCAAACGGTTTCATCAGGTAATCGTTGGCTCCCGCATGGAAAGCCCGGATCACCCGGTCTTTGTCCTTGGCCGCCGTCACCATGATGATGGGAACCTTGATTCCCTCGGCACGCACTTCCTCCAGCACCTCTACCCCGGATTTCTCTGGCAAATCCCACTCGAGAACCACCAGATCGAAATCTTCGGTTTTGATGCGCTTGATCGCATCAACACCGTCTTTGCTGACTGCCACATCCTGAATGTCGCAATGCTGCTGAAGAATACCGGTCATGACCCTCCTGCTGACCGGTGACTCATCCACAATCAACGCTCTCATCGGCACATTCTTCCCGCTTTCACCGCGCTCAAACATTGAACCGGAAAAGCACGATGTCGCCGTCCTTCATCAGGTATTCTTTCCCTTCAAGACGGACTTTTCCGTTTTCTTTTGCCTTCACCATACTACCGCCAGCCGCCATGAAATCATCATAGGCGGTTATCTCCGCACGAATAAACCCACGCTGGATGTCTGAGTGAATCACCCCGGCCGCATCCACCGCACGGGTGTTCTTTCGGATGGTCCAGGCGCGAACCTCCGGCTCACCGGCGGTTAGAAAACTCATCAGGCCCAGAAGGTCGTACGCCGCAGAAATAAACGAGGTCCGCGACTCCTCCCCCAGTCCCAATTCGGATCGAAATTCCGCGCGATCCTCTTCCGGCAGTTCGGCGATCTCCACCTCCATTGCCCCGCAGAAAGACACCAGCGCAAGCCCGCGCTCTTTCACAAAGGCCTCAAGACCCGACGGATCCTCGTGACCGATGCGATCAGAGCCGTAATTACCCAGTAGCATCACCGGCTTGCGCGACAGGAACGTGTACCCCTGTGTGATGGACTGTTCCTGCGCGCTCCACTCCATCGAACGCAGGGGCTGCCCCGCCTCGATATGGGTCCGGCAACGGCACAGAAAGTCGTACTCCTGATCCTTCCGGTGTTCCTTTTCAAGCCGCTCAATGCGACGCTCGATGATGATTAGGTCCGATAGCTCAAGCTCCTCCTCCATCGCCGCCGCATCCCGCACCGCATTCACCGATTTCAGCGGGTGCATCACATTCGGGTCATTGAAAGCACGCACTACATGAACCAGCGCGTCCGTATTCTTAAGCACCGTCAGGGCCGCGCTGTCCAGCGCCTTGTCGTCGCCTGCTGCGGCGTTGGGCGCGATGTCCACAAACTCAAATTCCGCGTAGGTTTTCTTCTTGGGCTTGTGGATCTCCGAAAGGCGCTCAATGCGCTCATCCGGCACCTTCGTGACCGCCACATTCGCCTCACGACTGCCAAAAGCACCCATTGCGGCCGCTGAACCCGTCAAAGCATTGAAAATTGTCGTTTTTCCCGACCGCGCAAACCCGATAATTCCTACTTTCATACATACTCCTTTTAGAAACTCCCCCAAGTGTATCAATCCGCCCCTGTCCGTGGCAAGAATAGCGCGAAAATACGCCACTGACGCCGGCAGGCAAAATGCCTGCGTAGCGCGTTCAGGGTACCCGCTATATGGACTGCGCCGACCTTAGTCGGCGCTTTGGCTAAACCCACCGCCAAAGCGGTAACTTCGTTCCCGCACTCCAAATAGCTGGTACTTGGTTATTGGGGTTGCCATGATGCTGCATTCTTGGCTTGGATTGATTTCTCCACTGATGCATGGCATCATGCTGCGCAGGGCATGAAAACACACTCGGGTTCGGTTTTTCTGGAATTGTCAATAGAGGTAACTCATGAAAAAGTTTGTGATCAGGATGGTCGCGTTGCTTGCGACCCATTTATTGCTTCTTGGGGTCTGCATCTTTTGGGCCAGCCGCAGTTTCATGACTTGGGATGAATATGCTGCCGGATTCACCCGTCAACTGCCGAAAACACCCCCCAGCCCCATGCCCGCTGCAAATCCCCAGCGCCACACGATCGTCACCTACAATGTGGGCTATGCGTCTGGTCTCACCAACAACTCCGGTTCCAATGCGTCCAAGGAGGAATACGCTCAAAACATTCAGACGATCATCACCGCGCTGGGGAAGGTCAACCCCGACATCGTCGCCATGCAGGAAGTCGACTTTGATTCCGCCCGGTCCTACGGCCAGGATCAGCCCCTGCTGTTTTCCGAGGGGCTGGGTTTGACTTATCGCGCCTGTGAATATACGTGGGCCCTCAACTATGTTCCCTTCCCCTACGGCCTGCCCAGCCATAATTTTGGCCGCATTCTCTCGGGTCAGTGCATCGCGTCGCGCTACCCCCTCGAGAAGTTCTCCAAGGTGACCATGCCCAAGCCGGAAGAGAATCCCTTCTGGTACAACCTCTTCTACCTCGACCGGATCATCCAGATGGCGGAGATTACCATTGATTCGCATCGGCTGGTCATCGTTAACGTCCATCTGGAGGCCTACAAGCGCAAAACCCGTGAAGCGCAGGCGGCGATCGTCGCGGCCATGCTCGGCGACTACGCTGACCGACCCCTTATCCTGCTGGGAGACTTCAACGCCCGCCCGCCTTGGCAAACCGATGAACCTACAATCGCGACCATTCTCGCAGTACCCGGTATGCACAAGGAAATCCCCAAAGAAACCTATGAAGCCGAGGGCGAGCGAACGTTCTACACCTCGAATTCGGGGCATCCCACCAAGACCATCGACCACATCTTCTACAACGACAAAATCAAGTGCATCAACGCAAAGGTCCTTAAGGATGCAGGAACAGGGTCCGACCATCTGCCGGTTATGATGGAATTCGAGTTCAATTGAACCGGGGTTGCGGATTCTATTTGAACTGAATCGCGTACAACGAGGCGTCCTTCATCGCAAAGCGCAAACGCACGGGTTGGCTGGCGACCGGGGGAAGTTCACCACCGCTCTTCCAGCGGACAACCCGATCGGTGCTGTTGCCGATGACTTCTTCCGCGTCTTCCAGACGATAGCCCGGGATAGCTTCTCCGTTCGTACCGACCAGCTCCACCCGAATGCTCCCCGCCGCTGAGGTAGCGAAGTTCAGATGCAGTTGGCTACCCTGAAAGCGCAACGGCTTGGATTGCAATTCTCCCCCTGCATACGGCGCGTTGACCGAGGCGAATCCATCAAGTCGCAGGGCGTAGCGCTTCAAGTATCCAGTGGTCTGCCCGTAATTGTGCTGCACATACATGGAAAGTTCGTTTTCGCCCGTCTGGACAAGGCCCCTCGCCGGATAATTCGTTCGCGAGGTCCAGTTTTCCGGCCCGATCTCCGGTTTGATGAAGCCTTCCATGAAGGTGCGGTCGTAGTGGTTCCCACCCCGGCTGCTCATGAGGACGCAGTCCGAACAATCCCCCGCGTAATCCTTCTCGATGCCGATCCGCGTGGCTTCTTCCGTTGTGATTGCCCGCCGTCCCGGCATGAAACGGGCGGCAATGGCGAGATAAATGTGCGGCGCGCGGAAATACGGCACCGTCTGATTGGTGTAGATGTGCTCCTGCGGCACGCCACCGTTATCCATCACTACCGGGTCGGTCCAGGTTCGAAAATCAGGGGAGGTGCATCGATCGACCCAGCGGAATCCTTCCGGGGTGGACATGCGGAAGTAGCTCACATAACATTGCTCCTGCAAGGACCAGAAGGCGAGATTCTGCGAATCAAAGTGCCCTTTCGTAATGAGCGGTTTCTCGTCGATTTTCTTCCAGTGAATCCCGTCACCGGACACATAACCCACCAGGCCAGTGCTGGAAAGGCCTGCAAGTGCCTTAAAACGTTCTTCGGCGGGAACACCGGGACGCTCATCGAGAAACGGCGCGAAATTATGAGAAAACGGGGCCTGCTCCGCCAGCACAATGTTGTTCTCCCGCGTGCCGTTTCGCTCATAAAGGCCAAGATTGGGGCGCGTGAAATGGATGCCGTCGGCGCTTTCGGCGTAGCAGGTTGTTTCCATGTCCGATCCATCAGCCTTGGACTCCGGCAGACCCCGGTAGTACATCCGTACCACCGCCCCATCGCGGAAGATCGTCACATAGCCACAATAGCGTCCCTCCCACGGTTGGTCGAACTGCAGAACCGATTCCATGGGCTGCGGGTTCGCCAATTGCAGGGTCACGCAAGACATTCGGTCGATGAGGAGGTGATCCACGAAGGGTTCAAGGCGGTTGCCGATATCAATGGCGTCTTGTGGCCACACGGCGGGTGTCAGCAACAGCAAAAAGGCAATACATCGAATCCGGAACATACGAAAATCCTCCGTGCGAGGGGTCTTGCTCGCTCCGGCAAAGTATAGCAGCTTCGATTCCCGCAAAACGCCTTTGATTCCCTCGAAAGGGACACGTATACTGTTAGCGGCTGTGTTTACCCGGCTTTACTTGCGCCTTGCGCGCCTAGGATTGGACGACATGAAAACGAGACTCTGTTTATTCCTGCTGACCGCCATTCTCCTTGCCCTTCCCGCTGTCCCGGCGGTCGCGCAGTCCGATTTCGCGCCTGACCAATACATCGACCTTGCCCCGGGCGACGAAGATTTCGACGCGAAGGTCGTGGAGGGCGAAACACTCCAGTTCAACTCCTCCACCGTCTGGGATATCCTCCCCGGCGATACGTTCTCCTCCCCGCTCAATGTCCCTAATGACATTACCATCAGCAAAATCAGGGTTATCCTCGACATCAGCCATCCCCATGCTTTCGGTATGACGCTTACGCTCCTCCCGCCCCAAGGGCTTCCAGTGGTTCTGGCCTCGTCGCCCACCGGCACTGCGGGAGGTTTTCAGTACTCCGTTTTCGCTGATACGGCACCGGCCACTGTTGCATCCAGTACCCCGCCCTACGCGGGAAACTATAAACCGACATCCCCCCTCTCCTCCCTTAATACCCGTTCTACCCTTGGGACTTGGGCGTTGCAGATTTCTGATTTCGGGGCTTCCGCAGTGGGCAAGCTGAACGGATGGAGCCTCATCTTTAACGAAACAACCACTGAAGGCGAGGGTGAAGGCGAAGGAGAAGGCGAAGCAGTCTCCTCCGATGTGGTCACCGTGACCCCCGCCACGGTATCCCTCGTGGTTGGGCAAACGCAGCAAATGGCCGTCACATCGACCAACAGCCTTGATGCCGTCACGTGGACCTCCAGCGCGCCTCTGGTGGCCTCGGTGAACCTGTCAGGGAAGGTCACCGCGATTTCTGCAGGAACCACCACGATTACCGCAACGGGCACGGTGAGTCACAAAACGGACACGGCACTCGTCACTGTTACTGCGGCCTCCACCGAAGGGGAATCGATCACGGTGAACCCCCTCACACGATCTTTTCCCAGTATTGATCTCCCAATCTATATCACCAGCCACAGCACCGTGAGCACCATTATCAATGTGCCGATTGATTTTACCGTCAGCGCCATGAACCTTACCCTGCAGCTATATCATGGAAACACCCACGACCTCACGGCGGAACTTGAATCGCCTTCCGGCACCACGGTTGTGCTCTTCACTGGTCCAGGTGGCCCTGGTGAGGGTTTCCACAACACCATCCTCTCTGATTCGGGGTCGAAATCGATTCAGGATGGCACACCACCGTTTACCGGGGTCTACAAACCGCAAAACCCCCTCAGCGCGGTTTACGGCGAATCCCCGAAGGGTATCTGGCGGCTTTCGGTGACCGACAACACCACGTACAACGCCGGAGGAATTACCGGATGGCAAATTGCCTTTAACGATGCCGCCACGGTGACGACTGACAGTACCGCCCTGGAAAGATTGCATCGGTGGCTCTGGCCCGTTTTGGGAATCTTCGTACCCCTGGGCGTCATGCAGCTTGTGGGAGCCGACCCCTGTTTCATCGCGACGGCGGCCTATGGAACCCCCATGGCGAATGAAATCAACATCCTCCGCGTCTTCCGCGACACCTTCCTCATGAGCAACGGGCCCGGAACCGCTTTTGTCGACCTCTACTACCAGCTCAGTCCGCCCTTTGCCGACATTATCGCGGTACACCCCGTGTTGGCGCTGCTGGTGCGGATACTGCTGACCCCCGTGGTGCTGTTCGCCTATTGCATGCTGGCCTGTCCGGGGCTACCCGTTCTTCTTCTTCTGGCGGGCGGGTGCTGGTTTTGGCGGCGCAGGCTTCGCCTGGGCTGATTGCACGGCAGGCTGGCGCGAGGAAATCAACACCGGTGCGCCCTGCGGTATCCGTGCATACGCCTCCAATACATCGTCGTTGCGAAGGCGGATGCAGCCATGAGACGACGGGGTGCCGATTCGGTCCTCGCCGTTTGTGCCGTGGATATAGATGTTCCGATCTTTGGAGTCCACCACCCGACCTTGGGCGTCCTTGCCCTGATTGAGACCGGGTTCAGTCCCCGCCAGCCACAGAACCCGGGTCAGCACGAGATCCTCCGGGGTGGCCTGCCCCGGTCGCCACACTTCCGCCGTGGCTTTTCGCGACCGGAACACCTGCCCCCAAGGCGCGCCATCGCCCAGTTTTTCGGCCACGGTGTGCCAGCCCAGCGGGGTTTGATTCGAGTCCAAGGTTGACCCGGCCCCCCACGCCGAAGTCGCGCAACGAGCCTGCCAGACCGGCTCCAGACCACGCAGCAGGTAGAACATCTGCTGGTCGAGGTCAATCCATAACGCCAACTGATCCCCCACATGCGCAGCCCATTGCTGCTCTTCCAAAAAGGTGCGGTTCTCTTGGGAAAGCTGCGGGATCGCGTGAGACGGTTCTTGCTGGATGAAGACCGGCACATTCGGCGGGGCCAGGGTTTCAGCGGCTACCCCCTGCGGCACGGTGTAGCGCCAGCCCTGTCCGGGGATATGGTGGGCGGTGATTTTGCCCTTGGGATGTGGCACGGTCAACTCGATTTCGGGCAGATCCTTGATAATGGGCGGAGCCACGCGGATTTTTCCCCAACCCGGTTCGCCGGGACTCAGTCCCATCACGTATTCAGACAAGAGATAGACGGGCGAACTGCTCCACGGGTGACACCAACTGGTGTTCCACTTCTGATCCGGCCCCCACACTTCCATGCAGGTGGTTGCGCCACTGCGAACCATCTCGGCCCAGGAATGCTTGTCCTCGCTAGTCAGTAAACGGTAGCCCAAATCCGTCGCACCCTGCTTGAAACACGCCTCGATCACATAGGCCGCGATATACACACCGCAGCTCAGTTTTTTCTCCTCGATCAACGTCAGCATCTTCGCGGGATCAGCCCCGGCCGTCAGGCCAAAAGCCAAGGGTATCGCATTGGCATGCAGCGAGCTGTGCTTCGAGCCAGGCGCATCGACATACAGGCCCGTCGCCGGATCAACAAAGCGTTCCTTGAACGCGGCGGCAATGCGTTCCGCCCGGGCATCGTAGGGGGCGGAGTCTCCGCCCACGACGCGCTCAATATCCGAAGCACGCCGCAAGGCACCGTAATAGAAGGCGTTCAACACCGTGTTCTCGCCCGCGTTCGCCACATCATAGTCGTAGCCGTCCCGGAGTTCCTCCGGCCAATCCAGCACCACCCACTTGTCCTTGTACCCCGCCAATACCCCCGTGGGGTTCTCATACTGCGCGAAATATTGGAAGAGTCCCGGAAACACCGATTCGGACGCTGTCTTCAGGAAATCCTTGTCCCCCGATTGCCGGTAGTACTCCCACAAGAGCAAGGGATACTGCAACGAGTAATCACCGATCTCCTGCATAAAATTGCAGGGGGCCACGGCCATCAGGCCGGGACATATGCGGCTGGAGTACATGAAATCGACCAGGGTTTTCTTTGCCAGCCGGGTGTCACCCGTCAGCCACATCTGCGATCGCCCGGAAATCACTGCATCCCCCAGGTAGGCCCCTTTTTCCCGTGAAGGACAATCGAGAAGACCACCCTGCGCCCCCATCTGAACGCCCCGACTGCAGATCCGCCAAATGTCCTCCAGCAGACGGTTGGAAGACTTCAGGGTCGCCGCACCTTCCGTGAAGGGATAATGCCGCACATCAACCCACACCTGCGGTTCCGACGGCGCATTCAGCACCTCGACATGGCCCTCACCGGCGGCATAGATCGCGGCGG
>CAIZGN010000028.1 GCA_903932505.1 Candidatus Hydrogenedentota bacterium | reverse complement strand
GGAGTCTAGAAAAGAAGAAATCCTTGCATGGCCGGAGTGGGAAAGTTCCTGCCATGCAAGGAAATTATCTCAAACAGAGGATTTTCTATTTCAATACGGCCTTGGGTGGCGTGGCGAAATTGACCTGCTGGTCATTGACTTTGGCTGTTTCCGCATTGCCGCCATGCACATAGACCCGATAATTCATGGGGAGCGGTTTTCCCTTTTTCAGGATAAAATCACCGTTCTCAGGCAAGCTCTTGTTGTACTCTTTTTCACGGAAGTATGAGTAGCCGAAAACATTGGCACCCATCAATCCGTAATTGCGCACATGCCAGCTAGAGGGATAGCGGAGGTTGTCGGGGTGATCCAAAACGGCGAGTCCACGCAGACCCGTGCCCGGAATGTCGCCGGAGAAATCGCACCAGCGCGACGGCTTGCCCCAGCACTTGTCCTCGCCCTGCTCACCGAATTCGTTGGTGATGATGGCCTTGTCCTTGCAGATGTCCGGTCGCATGCGCAGAGAAACCAAGCCGCCCTCCTTGGTGTCGCCAAAACGGACATCGCCGTAGTCGGGGCTGAAAACTAAGCGCACATCGACCAAGCGGGCATTTTCCGGGGAGGCGTAGAATCGATATTCACGCTCTTCGGTGACGATGGGTTCATGCTCGTGGGTTTGCCACACATTCTTGGCGTGTATCCATCCGTAGGCATCGCCTGAACCGAAGGTAACTTCACCAGAATGCTGGTAACCGGCTTCTTTTTCTTCCATCCAGCAATCGGTGAAACCTACCTTGCCTTCCTGGTTGTCCTTGCCGCTCTTCGCGAGGTCTTTTTCAGACTTGATGAGCTTGATTTCACCAAAAGCGGACCACATGGACTTGTGGTGCTTGTGATCCGTGGCGTCTTTGCCTTCGCTGCCAGTCGGGTTTTCGATTTCCTTCATCGGCCAATCACGGGTTACCGTGACTTGGCCCTCGCTCATGATGGGCCACAAATAGGGCTTGAAGTTTTCGTTGGAGTAGTAATAGGAGGTGAAAAACACGCCGTCAATGGTGACGTCAATTACATCCGCACCGTCTTTTTTCTTGAGTTCGACCCTCTGCTTATAATCTGCGGGCTTCGGTGCCGTTTGCACGGTGAGTTCCAATTTGTTGTGTGCAGGCACCGCATCAAGCACCAGTGTCAATTCGCCGTTACGCACGGTGCCGGGATACTTTTTGCCGGCTTTGTCAACCGCCGATACCACCAAGCCATCGTTGCCCCCATCGCACTCCACCGTCACCGGGACATTTTGTCCATCCGCCTTTCCACCGGTCACCGTGATGGTTTGACCGTTCAAATCCGCAGCACTCGCCGAACCTGCCAACAACAGGAGCAGCCCTATCATTGCAATCGTCATCATCGTAGTCATAGCCATTCTCATTTACCTTCTCCTTGGTCAGGTTGACCCAAAGACCTTTCTCGGGTCAATATAGGTTCACTTTAGCATGTAGCCGAATTCGGTGCAAGCACAACGCCCCTTCAAAGGGGTACAAAGCTGGGTTCACATGAAGCAACTCGACAACTGGGTATTCCACGGCATCCTCATGGTGCTGGCCATGCTCGTGGGGCTGGGTGTCCGCTTGCACGGATTGTCCCTGGAGTCTGCCACAGGGGATGAGGTCTTTACGGTATCCCTTTTGGGGTCTTCCAGCCTCAGTGCCTTTCTTGAGCAGAGCGCCGCCTTTGACCCCACAGCACGTCTGGCACCCGCCTATGGCATTGTCGCCTACGTCTGGGCACAGCTATTTGGGTCGGGTCTCCTCGCGGCCCGCGCCCTTACGGTCTTGCTGAGTGTGGGGTGCATTCCGCTTGTATATGCGCTGGGCCTGCGGCTGGCGGGGGGATGGATTCCTGCGTTTGCGGGTGCTCTGTTGTCCGCTTTGTCCCTGCCCGGTGTTTTCTACGGGCAAGACCTCCGTTTCTATGCGCTCTTTCAATTCCTATCGCTGATATCGATGGTGTCCTTTGCGCGTGCCGTTGAAACGAATGGTAAAGGCGCGTGGGTCTTGAACCTACTCGCCAATGCCGCCATGCTTTGGACGCACTCGTTCGCGCCACTCTTCTGGCTGTGTCAGGGGCTATTCCTAATTTGTTTTAGGCGGCGACCGATGAAACACGTGGCCATGTGGGGCTTGTGCCACGCACTTCTTCTCGGCTTGTTAGCCTTGTGGCTGGCGAGACTGGGCTATTCGCCCGAGAGCGAAGCCGCACCTTATCAGGATCGTCTGGCGGGTTGGCGTGAGGTGGGCGCGGCCTGGCTAATGTTTGCCGGAGGCCGCTTTTCGGAGGAAAACCCGGCCGCATACCTCCCCGGTGGATTCTCTATGGATATCCTTCTCGGAGCGGCGTTGGTTGTCGCGTGTTTACGCTTGATGTGGTACACGACGAGAAATCGCGAGGAGGAGCCTCATACTTTTCAAGGAACGATTCTGCTGGGGCTTTGGTTGGGGGTTCCCCTGGTCGCCCTGTACCTTTTTTCACTGGAGTGGCGCATGGTTTTCTACCCGCGCTATATAGTCTATTGCACCTTTCCGGCTAGCCTGCTGCTGGCGGTCGGTGCGACACGGGGCCTGCGATCCTCCGCGCAAGCAGTCCTCGCTCTCGTGATTGTTGGAATCAGTGGCGTGCAGACCTTATCGCTCCCGAGACCCTTCCGCGCGGATTACCAAGCTGCGGCTCGGGACATAAACCAAGACAGAAACCCGGCGGTGCACGCACTCAAACCTTTTAATGCGCGCGCCGCCGCGTATGCTTTGGGTATTGCGGACTATCGAAGCATTGAGAACTGGGGGCTGCCCGAACTCTGCGCGGAAACAGCGGCGCAGGCGAAGGACGGGCGCGTGGTGTGGGTTCTTTTTCACCGATGGGCCCGTATCGACGATTTCGAGTCGTCCCTGAGCAAGGAGGGGATCGAATGGATCCGCCACGAATATGCGGGGATGCCACCGCTCATCGGCTACCGGGTGCAGCGCACGAGCCTACAATAAAACGGCCTCTCCGGTTTCGCCCGTCCGAATGCGAATGGCTTCTTCGATAGTTGAGACAAAAATCTTGCCATCGCCAATGCGTCCGGTCGAAGCCGCCTCCAAAATGGCCTTGACCACCGGCTCCACCATGGTGTCGCTCACCACAATCTCAAGCTTGACCTTCGGCAGAAACTCAACAATATATTCAGCGCCGCGATACAGCTCCTTGTGCCCCTTCTGGCGGCCAAATCCTTTCACCTCGGAAACGGTCAAGCCCTGAATATTCACTCTGGACAAGGCTTCCTTGACCTCTTCCAATTTGAAAGGTTTGATGATTGCTTCGACTTTCTTCATAAACTGACTCCCGTACCTTCTGTTCATCGCTGGAAAAAGACAGGGGACACGCTGGGATACGGAGGCAAAGGCCAACGCCCGGACTTCCCGTAAGGCAACCATAAATGAAGACGGCGGGTATTCTCAAGAAAAAATTCGCTGACGCTTTAATTTTACCCTGCACTATCCGTAGAATGTGCGCTCCCCATACAACACAGAAGAAGGAATCCATGGAACAAGCCCCGGTACTGCAAATTTTCGGAACCACGCACATTCTCTTTATGGCATTCCTTTTTGTGGGGGGCGCAGCCTACATAAGCATCGCCCTGCGTTGCGCGAGCGATGCCTGCCGCCAGCGAATGGGGATCCTGCTCGGTCTCGCCATTGTCACGGAAGAGGTTTTGGATCGGATGCACCGCGTTTCCCATGGTGCACGCTTTGTCGACATGCTTCCGTTTCATGTGTGCGGCCTCGTCATCCTCCTGACGGCGGCGATGCTGATTTTTCGGGAGCGTCGCTTATTCCCGGTGTGCTATTACTGGGGGATTGGCGGTGCGGTGCCTTCCATGCTCACGCCCGATTGTCAGGAAACATTTCCTGACGCCTATTTTCTCGTCTACTTCGTGGGGCACGGTTTGATCGTGGCCGGGGCCATGTATGCCACGTTGGTTTATCGCTGGCGGCCCACGCTTAAGGGAATTGGAGTGGCTTTACTGCTGCTCAACCTCCATGCGGCATTTGCAGGTACGGTGAACTACATTGTGGGTTCTAACTTCATGTATCTGTGTGCAAAGCCCGGATCCGCCTCGCCCTTGGACTGGATGCACGGCTGGCCTTGGTACATTCTTGAAATGGAGCCTGTTGCGCTGGCCGTCTGCCTTTTGCTCTACGCGCCCTTCTTCTTCAAGGATCGCTTTTGTGTTCGAGCAGAGGAGGCACGGGAAGATTCCGCGCCCGACTGATTATTTTTCTTTTCCTTGGCAGCGCGTTGCCGAATTTGGCACTCGGGAATACAGGCAAAGCAGGTTCCCACACACTCCGTGCATTGAGGAATTGGAAGTTTTGGCAATGGATCAGTCTTCAAGGTCGGGTTCCAGTCCCTCCTCGTCGCCAGGGTCTCCTCCCAAGCCCAAAACCGTGGCTTCTTTCGCCGCAATCTCCATGACTGTTTCAGAGGCGTAAATGGGGCAGCCCACACGGACAGCCAGAGCAATACCGTCACTTGGGCGAGAATCGATACGCAACACTTGCTCTACCTGCCCTTGGGCATTCTTTTGCACTACATTGAGGTGGGCGAAGAAGGTTTCGTTTTCCAGTTGGTAAATGGTCACCGATTCAAGCTCAGCCCGCAGACCGGCAAAAAGATTGCAAATCAAGTCGTGGGTCATAGGTCGGACTGTTTTTTCGCGCATAAGGCCGAGCTGAATGGCACTGGCTTCTGGAACCCCCACCAAAATTGGAAGCACCCGGTTGTCATGGCGCAGCAGCACGAGGGGATAGGTATTTTCCTCGGCTTGGATCACATCGAGTATCTCGAGTCGCACCATGGGGCAGTCCTCTATGTTTATGTGAAAGGGCAAAAATCAAGCAAGCGTGATTTTTCCAAGAATGGCGGCATGGCTTGCGCCGGTGGCCGAAGGGACATTGGCCGGGGTGCCGCAGATGGTCTCGTTGCCCAGAATAGCGAAGGCGATGGCCTCGCGCGCGTTATAGGGAATTCCATACTGGTCGCTGGTGTAGACCTTAACGCCGGTGAGCCGGGTCTTTAGAATTTTCATCAAAGTTCGGTTCATTGCTCCGCCACCAGATACGATGACGTGGTGAATCTCGTGGTCGGGGCGGATGAAACGATTATACGCGTCGGCAATCCCACGGCCCACGGCCTCTGTGACCGTTGCCATCAGATCTTCGAAGCTGTAATCCTGCCGGTTGGCCAGGGCATCCTTGAGGTAAACATCCACGCCGAATTCGTCGCGTCCGGTACTCTTCGGGGGTTCTTTGCTGAAGAACTTGTGCGACAGAAGGTAGTCTAGGAACTCGTCAATAATCAGCCCCTTTGCCGCAGTGCGCCCATCCTTGTCCATTTCAGCGGCTCCTCGGGTCAATAGCCGCATGGCCCCATCAATGGCCATGTTTCCTGGCCCGGTGTCAAAGGCGAGTACTTTGTCGAACTCCGGGGTAACTACGGTAAAATTGGCAATACCACCGATATTGAGACAGGCGACTGTGCGGTCGCTCTTACGGAAGAGCACCCAATCGGCGTAGGGTGTGAGGGGGGCACCTTGCCCTCCGGCGGCCATGTCGCGGGTTCGAAAATCGGAAACAACTGTGAGTCCGGTCATTTCGGCAATGACCGCAGCTTCTCCTATTTGCAGCGTTCCCCGGTGTGCGCCGGTCTTTGTTGGAAAATGGTTAATGGTGTGACCGTGCGAGGCCACGAGGTCCACTACGATTCCTTCGGCCTTTGCGGCTTCGATCATTTCCAGCGTTGCAGCGGCAAACCGGGCACCCAGATCGAAATTCAGCAGACAGACCTCTCGGGCGGTAAGGTGCTCATCCAAGAGCTGCATCCGAAAGGCTGTATCAAAGGGGAACTGGCGCTGGGCCAGCATCTTCATCGCCAGCTGCTCGCCTGTTCCCTTCAGGCGCACCAGCACGGCGTCAATACCGTCGCATGAAGAACCGGACATTAGTCCAATTACAAAACGCGCGGGTTTTTCACGCAATTCATCAATACTAACCACCATTTTCTCCCTGCGACTGCTTTCCCTGTCGCGGCTACGCTACCACTCAATTCAAGAGCATGCTCTTAAGCCTAGTTCCTATTATAACCTCCCCCAGCCCGAAAACAAACCACCGCAAACTTGGCAGTGTTTTTCTCCCGAGCCTATTCAGTAGGGCAGAGAGATTTTCGCAGATTTCCCCTTGATAATGCGAGTAGTTCCCGGGCTTGATTCGTACTCAAGTGCTTTGCCGCCATGAGTATGGCCGTTGGAATGTGGTTTTCCGCCTGTACCAGAAAGGCCTGCGCGTCCGCAAAGGAAACGTCTGAAAGTGCGGCGATAATTCGGGCTGCTCGGTTTTTGAGCTTCTCATTGACCGGCCGCATGCAAACCATCAGGCCTCTATGAACATAACCAGCGCGGGTCATGGCCCCGGTGGAAATGATATTGAGCGCGAGTTTGGTGGCGGTGCCTGCCTTAAGTCGTGTAGAGCCACTGAGCACTTCGGGGCCGGTGGGAAGGGCAATGGTGAGGTCAGCTTCCGACGCAGCGGCAGGATTGCAGCATAGCATGATTGTGCGGGCTCCCGCGGCCCGCCCCGCCTCAATCGCCGCGAGCACATAGGGTGTGGTACCGGATGCTGCAATGCCAATGACCAAATCACCAGTCTGAACGCCTGCGGATACCAAGTCACTCCGTCCATGTTCACGGGAGTCTTCCTCGCCCTCTACACTCGACCGCAAGGCGATCTCCCCACCCGCAATAATTCCAACAACCCGGCTCGGATCCACACCGAAAGTCGGGGGGCATTCGGAAGCATCGAGCACCCCGAGCCGCCCACTGGTGCCCGCGCCGGTATAGAATATTGTTCGGCCAGTCTGGAGTGTTTCCGAAGCCAATTCAATCGCTTGGGACAGAGCTCCGCACTGCACGCCCACCGCCTCAAGGGCATGCTGATGGTCAGCCGTCATGAGGGCTGCGATTTCGATGGGCGTCAAATCATCCAGCGTTCGTGCATCAAGTGGCGGCATGGATTCGGTGGGCGGCAGCCCCACACTAAGCGGCGCCGGGGAAAGAGTATCGGCCGTTTTTTTCAACTCGCAGGACCAAGGGGGTGCTTCCGCAGCAAATCCAAGCTCCGCCACGGCGCGGTAGCCGGTATGTTGCGGAAAGGCTGTTGGCAGCCCGCCTAAGGCTTCCTCAAATAGAGACCGATAGGTGGGGCATTGGGTGAATAGACTGCCCGATAGGAGTACGGGCTGGTCATTTGACGCCAAGCCCACCCGTGCGGCTGCGATGCGAACTTGCTCCGCCAAGCCCGCAGCTTCTTCCCGCAAACACGCCTGGGCTGCGGCATCACCTTGCCGTGCGCATTCAACCACCGCGGGAGCGAGGGAGGCAATGACCCATTTTGCACCCAGAGAAGACCACGCGGCCAAAGCGTCAAAACTAGCCACACCTGCTGTCTTGGGCAGGGCGTCTTGCAGGGACGTTGGTGGCAGTAGGCCATCTGCAGCCTTGGAGGCCATGCGGAGTGCCCGCGCGGCTACCGCGTAGGCGCTGCCTCCGTCGCCCATCACAGACCCCCGACCACCAATTCGAAAGACGCGCTGACTGCTGTCCAAGCCCAGAACACAGGAGCCTGTCCCCGAAATTACCAATACTGCGGGCGGGCTTACGGCGTTTGCAAAAAGAAGAGGGTGAACATCGGTCGTGACGCGCACGTTTTCTACCGGCAAATCCCGAATGAGAATGGTGGCCAACGCCTCCTGCTCGGCACGCAACGCAGCTCCTGCAACACCAACAGTAACGGCCATACGCCCGGATCGCCCTGCAAGCAATGCCCGCCCTAGCCGCACCAATTCAGCGGCTGTGTCTTCCGCTCCGTAGGCGGCGGAATTGGCGGGGCCACCAACCAGCTCCAAACACAGCTTTTTTTCGGCATCGAACAAACCGGCACGCGTAGCCGTAGCACCGGCATCCATCGCAACCACCCAATCCATTTAGACTCCTTTTGCAATAAATGCGCTACGAGAAACGTCTATTAAATACGTTGAACGAAAATACTAGCGGTGGCCAACACAAGCTGAGGCACCAGAACACATGGTATCATGCTCTGCAAATACAGCAAAAGCTGCCACCCTCCAAGAAAATAACGCAGACATACTCGCGCTTCTCATGACCCCCGGCGTGGGTTCTGTTACCGTCCACCGAATACGTGCTCTAGCCCAAGCGATTGAAGAACCAGTTGGCGCTTTGTTGGGCCTGCAGGAAGCGGCACTGCAGCGGTGCCTCCCCCCGGGAGCAAGCCGCGAAGCCCGCGCTCTGGCTAGGTGCAGCCCGCTGATTCGTGCCCGCGCCGGCCGTCTTCTTCAAGAAACCCTGCATGCGGGCTGCATTGCCATTCGTAGGGGTGAGCCCCTCTACCCGGCTTCACTGGCGCATGCCGGAGGGGGGGCCGCGCCCCAAATCCTGTTTCTCAAAGGAAATATCACGCTTATGCAGCGAGAAGCTGCCGGAGTTGTTGGAACTCGCACGCCCTCAGAGGCAGGGCTTCTGGCTGCCAGGCACTGTGCAGCGTTTTTCGCAGCGCGGGGGCTTCCTGTTGTGAGCGGCGCTGCGCCGGGCGTAGACACCGCTGCGCACCTTGCTGCGCTAGAGCACAGGGGCACCAGCATCGCCGTTTTGCCACAGGGCATGCTCACCTATTCGCCTTGCCGGGAAATCGAGGCTGGGCTAAGCGCAAACCGGGTTCTCCTCCTGAGTGAATTCGAGCCCTCTTCCCCGTGGCAGCGCCATGCAGCCATTACAAGAAACGCCACAATCAGCGCCCTCAGCAAAATCCTTTGTGTTATAGAGCCGCAGAAGGAAGGCGGAAGTATTCAAACGGCCCGCCACTCACTTTGTGGGGGCAAGCCCGTTTTTTATCTCCCCCGCTGTGGGCCCATCCCCCAGATTCTTGCTCAAAGTTCAGCGCAACCCTTGCAGCCCACCGCTGGCACTTTCCCATTTCACTTAGAAAGCGCGCTGCGCCACGCCACACCCCAGCAGATTGGCCAAGGTCTGCTCTTCTAAAGAGGGATTAATTACTTTCCGAAGTGATTAAGTGGTTTTGTGCGCTGTAGTTAGGGGATTTCTGCGGAGCCCATTTTTTCCCTCCAAACCTATTCATTCTTGACTTGTACGCAAGGGTGTGGTAAACTAAACCTATTGGTAGCACTCTTTGGAATCGAGTGCTAACGCTGGCTGCAGCCAACACTCTATGATTTGGCTGCTAGGTACGCCATAAGGAAGACTCGCTGTGGCGGAAGAATACGCCCTTTCCGAACGGGAACGCCAAATTCTGCATGCGGTGGTGCATCATTACATCACCACTGCGGAGCCGGTGGGGTCACGCGTGGTGACACGCCGATTTGAGCTCGGCGTAAGCCCGGCCACCGTGCGCAACACGATGGCCGACCTTGAGGAAATGGGGCTGCTGCAGCAGCTGCACACCAGCTCAGGCAGGATTCCAACGGATGCGGGCTACCGCTACTATGTGGATCACCTGATGCAGGTTCAGGCGCTGACATTGAGCGAACGGCGGCAAATTGACCGTGAGTTCACGCTTAAGCTGCGCGATGTGGATGATGTCCTGCGCCAGACCAGCCACCTACTGGCTTTGGTGACCCATCAGGCGGGTTTGGCAGAGTCGCCACAAGAAAGTGCAGCCGAAGTGCGGCGCATCGAATTGATGCCTATTTCACCGCAACGCCTGGCAGTGCTCATTGCGGACAACTTGGGGCGGGTGCAGACGATTACAACGGAAACGACAGAAACGCTGGAAAACCTCCAACTCCAGACCTTGAATCGATTCCTGAACGAGCAATTATATGGTGTTACCGTGGAGCATATGGTAACGACATTGGACCAGCGGCTACGGCATTTTTTGGATCAGCAGCGCACTTTGGCGGAACAAGCGTTGAGGGTGTTGAGCGTGCTTCCGCCGCGACCGCCCGCGCAGTTGTACCTGGAGGGTGCATCGCACTTGTTTGAGCAACCGGAGTTCCAGGATATAGGCCGCGCTCGGCAAGTCTTTGGACTTTTTGACGAGCGGGAGCAGCTTGTTGACATGTTGCGCAAGGCGGCACAAACCGGCCAGCCGACCCAGAGCATGGTCGTGCTTGGTTCAGGTGCACCTGGCGTGGGTCTTGATGGAATTAGCTTGGTTGCGTCATCCTACCAGGTGGATGGCGAAACTGCGGGAATGGTTGGGGTACTCGGTCCCCGGCGGATGCCGTATCCCCGTCTTACGGCGATCGTGGACTACACTGCGGAAATTGTTGGTCGTTTCTTGTCCCGTTTCGGACAATGAAAATAGAATAAGAACAGGTGCTATGAGCAAGAGTACAAAAAAAGACCCCGTAAAGACGGTTATTGAAGAGGACTCGCCAGCGCAAACAGACTGTAACGCCGACGCTCCTCTGGTGGACGAGGAATCCCCGCAGCAAGCGCCCGAGGATGTTCCATTTCTGGAGCCCATCGACATGGAGCAGCTTGCGCAGGAAGTGGATTCGCGGACAGCCGAATGCGCTACGCTGCGCGACCAGTTGACTCGGTTGCATGCCGAATTCGATAACTATCGCAAGCGCATCGCCCGCGATAATGAACACCTACGCAAAACAGCAGCGGAAGACCTTATACGCGAGATTCTTCCCGTTGCGGACAATCTTGAGCGCGCCCTTGCGCATGCCGAGGATACGGCAAACGGCTTAGCGGAAGGCGTGCAAATGATTCTGGGCCAATTGCGTGGCGTATTGGCGGGGCGCGGGCTCGAAGCGATTCCGAGTGTGGGGGAAATGTTTAACCCGAAAGTCCATGAGGCCTTGGCGCAAATGCCGTCACAAACGCATGCCCAAGACCTTATCATAGAAGAATTTCAGCGCGGATACCGCATCGGAAATTATGTACTCAGGCCCGCCCAAGTGATCGTAAGCAGTGGACAGCCTGATGTTTCACAAACAGAACAAGAAAACCACGCCGAGCCCGCCTAGACAATCCAGGCGGCCGCGTGAGAGAAAATAGGGGTCAAATACCCCCTTGGAGGAGAGAATGAAATGGCTAAAGTAATTGGAATTGACCTTGGCACGACGAACTCATGCGTAGCGGTCATGGAAGGTGGCGAACCCGTCGTCATTGCGAACACGGAGGGCAGTCGAACCACACCGTCGACCGTGGCTTTCGCAAAAAACGGCGAGAGGCTGACGGGAGCGGTTGCTAAGCGCCAAGCTGTCACCAATCCGCAGAATACCATCTTTTCGATCAAGCGTTTTATGGGCCGCCGACACTCGGAAGTAATGGACGAAGAAAAAATCGTACCCTACAAGGTAGGGGAGACCTCCTCAGGTGACTGCCAAGTGAGCGTCCTCGGCAACACGTACCGTCCGCCAGAGATTTCGGCCATGATTCTTCAGAAAATGAAGGAGACCGCCGAAGCCTATCTGGGTGGCCCGGTGACGCAGGCCGTTATCACCGTTCCCGCCTATTTCAATGATTCTCAGCGCCAAGCTACCAAAGACGCTGGACGCATTGCCGGCCTCGATGTGCTGCGAATCATCAACGAGCCCACCGCTGCGGCACTTGCCTACGGCTTGGACAAAAAAAAGGACGAAAAAATCGCCGTCTACGACTTGGGTGGCGGTACCTTCGATATTTCGGTTCTGGCGATCGGCGACGATAGCTTCGAAGTATTGAGCACGAACGGTGACACGCATCTGGGCGGAGACGACTTCGATCAGTGCGTCATGGATTGGCTTGCAGAAGAGTTTTTGAAGGAGCAGGGTATCGACCTTCGCAAAGACCCCATGGCCCTTCAGCGCCTCAAAGAAGCCGCCGAAAAGGCCAAGTGCGAGCTGTCTACGGCCATGTCGACCGACATTAATCTGCCCTTCATCACGGCGGACGCCTCTGGCCCCAAGCATCTGACCTACACGCTGACCCGCGCTAAACTTGAGCAACTATGCGACAGCCTGCTGCAGCGCACCAAGAACCCCTGCCTGCGCGCCATTGAAGACGCAGGTTTGACGGCGAAGGACATTGATGAAGTAATTTTGGTGGGCGGGATGACCCGTATGCCATCGGTTGGCAAGATCGTCAAGGACCTTTTCGGCAAGGAACCGCACCGCGGCGTCAACCCCGATGAAGTGGTCGCTATCGGAGCAGCAATTCAGGCAGGCGTGCTTTCGGGCGATGTCAAAGATGTCCTCCTGCTCGACGTAACCCCCCTGTCCCTCGGTATCGAAACACTGGGCGGTGTATGCACACGTCTCATCGAGCGAAACACAACCATTCCTGTTACCAAGACACAGATCTTCTCGACGGCCGCCGACAGCCAGACTGCCGTTACCATTCATGTGCTACAGGGGGAGCGCGAATTTGCAAGTGCTAACCGCACCCTTGGCCGTTTTGATCTTATGGGCATTCCTGCTGCACCACGCGGCATACCGCAAATTGAGGTTGCCTTTGATATCGACGTTAACGGTATCGTCCACGTCTCGGCCAAAGACCTCGCCACCGGGAAGAGCCAGAAGATTCGAATCGAATCGTCCAGCGGACTCTCCGAAGACGACATTAACCGTATGGTGAAGGACGCTGAGAGCCACGCCGACGAGGACAAGAGCAAGAAGAAAGACATTGAGACGCGTAATAACGCGGACACGCTGCTATACACCACGGAAAAGACTTTGAAAGAGCATAGCGAGCAGATCAGCGCCGAGGACAAGAAAGCCGTCGAGGAAGCCTGTGAGGCCCTGCGCAAGGCGCTGGAAGGCTCAGACACGCAAGCCATCGAAGCGGCCACGGAGCGCGTAACCCAGACATCGCACAAACTAGCCGAAGCGATGTATGCCGCCGCCTCGCAAGCTCAAGGTGGGGCCGGGGAAGGCTCAGGGCCGGATTTTGTCGATCCTGGTCAAGCCTCGCAAGGCAAGGGCAATACCGTGGATGCCGATTTTACCGTTTCGGACGAAGACGAAAAGAAGAACTAAGCGGATTTCCGCCTCGGATGTTCGCTGGGCGCGAACATCCGGGCGGATGCTCCGATACGGGTGGAATGACGGATGCCTCCTCACAAAGATCTCTACGAACTTATGGGTGTAGCCAGAACTGCGTCGCAGGACGAGATCCGTAAGGCATACCTCAAACTTGCCCACAAGTACCACCCGGACAAGACCGGCGGTGACAAGGCGGCTGAGACCAAACTCAAGGAAATCAACGGGGCTTACGACATCCTCAAAAACCCCGACAAGCGTGCCCAGTATGACCGATTCGGTTCCATGGACGGGCAGGGCCCGGGCGGTGGTTTCGGTGCTGACTCCTTCGGCGGTACCGGTTTTGAAGCGCCGTTTGAAGACTTCTTCGATATGCTTTTCGGACAGGGAGGCCGACGCAAAGCCGGGCCTCGCAGTCGTCCGGGCAATGACCTTGAGTTCCAGATTTCCCTCACGTTGGAAGAGGTATCCACCGGTGCGAAGAAAAAGGTCAGCTTTAACCGTATGGAATTGTGCGGAGGATGCCAAGGGTCGGGTGCGGCCCCCGGATCAAGAGCGGAAACCTGTCCACAGTGTGCAGGCAGTGGACAAGTTCGGGCAGCACATGGTTTTTTCAGTGTCACTCGCACCTGCGGGCACTGCCACGGCGTCGGGCAAGTGATCACAAAGCCTTGCAGAGATTGCAGTGGTGCCGGACAAATCAAGACACGCCGGGAAATTTCCGTAGATGTCCCCCGAGGTATTGATGCTGGTGCACGCTTGCGCGTTACAGGGGAGGGGGAGCCGGGCTCAGGCAACGGCCCACGCGGTGACCTTTACCTGTTGATTGCCATTGAACCACATCCGGTCTTCACCCGCGCGGGGGTGGACATCAGGTGCCAGTTGCCCGTAACCTTTCCCCAAGCGGCTTTGGGGGACACCGTAAGCGCTCCGACTTTGCACGGGCTTGAGGAACTCAAAGTGCCCGCAGGTGCCCAGACTGGCACGGAAGTTCACCTGCGCGGACATGGACTCCCCGATTTGCGCGGTCTTCGGCAGGGGGATCTCGTCGTGACGCTCATCGTGGAAACCCCCACCAAGCTCAATCGTCGTCAGAAGGAACTGCTGAAGGAACTTGGGGAAATCAGCGAAAAGAGCAACCATCCGCTGCACGAGACGTTTAGGGAACGCCTTCGCAAGATGAAATCTTAGGTTCGGCGAAGGAACAATGCAGGGCAGACAGGAATGTCTGCCCCACAGTGTCACGATATGAGTAAACGCTGGGCTGACGTATTGTCTGCCCAGCGATTTTTGCTGTGTGTGAAATGGCTTGCTATGCTCGGTCGATGAGTGCTTCCCGCTCGGGGCCGACCGATATGTAGCGCACCGGGCACTCTATGAGGCGTTCGATTTCCAGCACGTACTCTTGCGCAGCCTTGGGAAGGGCGGCGAAGGTTCGCACCCCTGAGATATCCTCACTCCATCCGGGCATTTCAATGTAGACGGGCTTTGCTTCATCAAGCATGGCGTTGAGCGGGAAACGCGAATACTGTTTCCCGTCATTTTCGTAATGCGTGCAAATCTTGAGCGTCTTGCGCCCACTCAGGCTGTCCAGCTTCGTCAAAGCGACTTCCGTGGCCCCTTGCGCCCAGGCTCCATAGCGGGTTGCTACGGCGTCAAAGTGTCCGATAGTGCGCGGACGACCGGTTGCGGCGCCAAATTCTTTAGCACTCTGGCGCAACTCGTCGGCTTCTTCCTTTTCCATCAGAGTGACGAAGGGTCCTTCACCGACGCAGGTGGAGAAGGCCTTGACCACTGCCACGACGCGGGTGGGTTTGTGGCCGAAAAGCCCGCCACCAATAGGCGCATAGGCGGCCAAGGTGCAGGAGGAAGTCGTGTAGGGATAGATGCCGAAGTTCAGGTCACGCAAGGTACCGAGTTGCGCCTCGAAAAGAATCTTTTTCCCAGCGGCTGCGGCTTCTTCGAGAAGAACGGAGGTGTCGCAAATGAGGTCTTTAACCACAGCCCCGCAGGAGGTCACCCACTCGAGCATTTCTTCAAAAGAGACCGGCCGATCCTGCCCGTAGAATTTTTCGGCAATTGAGAGCTTCCACTCTACAATGGTGCGCAGTCGTTCCTTGAGGCGTTCGGGGTAAAGCAGTTCGCCGACCTGAATGGCCTTCTTTACGGTACGGTCGCCGTAAGCAGGCGCAATGCCACGTCGGGTGGATCCGTAAGCATTTTTCCCAAGGCGTTCTTCTTCCCAAGCGTCTTCCATGCGGTGGAAGGGGAAACAGATGGTGGCCCGGTCTGATATGCGGATATTGGGGTAGATGCCGCGCGCTCGGATTTCTTCGAGTTCGTCGGACAAGGCTTTGAGGTCTATGACCATACCCGGCCCGAGGATGTTGATTACGTTTGGATTAAAGACGCCCGATGGCAGGAGATGAAGTTTGAACTCGCCGTATTCGTTGACCACGGTATGACCGGCATTGTTGCCGCCTTGATAACGAACCACAAAGTCAGCATCCTGGGCCAGGTAATCCACCATACGGCCCTTGCCCTCGTCTCCCCAATTTGCACCAACAATAACTTCAATACTCATGGGAGCCTCTCCCCGATGTTTTCCAATTAGTAACACACAAAAAGGGCGGACCGCACTAGGAACGGTCCGCCACTAAAACGAAAATCTTCAATCACGTTAGCGCGAGTAGAACCCGATAACGCTCAACATGTTCATCTTCACAGGGATCGTTTCCGCATTAGGAGTGGCGGTCATTTTCCCTTCAAAGGATTTCGCGGGGCGCTGCAAGTACTCGGGAATCTGAAGGGGGGGATGTTCCACACCTTCGACTACCAGAGGAATCTTGCGGCTGCGCTCACGGATGGAGATCGCCATGCCGGGCTTTACCGTGAAGGAAGGAATATTGACAGACTTACCCTCCACAAGCACGTGGCAGTGGTTGACCAACTGCCGCGCGGCGAAGAAGATC
>CAIZGN010000027.1 GCA_903932505.1 Candidatus Hydrogenedentota bacterium | reverse complement strand
GCGTCACGCCCAACCAAAACCCCTCATCGGATGATAGACCTGCTATGCCTCAAAAACGCAAAAAACTTCATGCAAACCGGTGTCCAAGGAACCGGGCGCGGTACAACCATTTGTTCATGAACAGTCCTCCCCCTTCACCCTTATGCACCAAGTTTTGCAGTCATGGCGGGTGTCGGGTAGGGCAGAAAAGCATGGAGGGGGGCGCTATCCATTTCGCTACTGCCCTCTCAAGTGGCCTTACGCAATCGTTCCCCCTGTCGCAGATTAGCTGATGGTGACCGGCCCATCCTCTGGGATTTCAGCGAGGATTCGCTTGCCGAGTGCATGGTCGGTGTAGAGTCTCGCTGAGCAATGCCAAGGGTACATGCGCTTCCGGCACCGTCTGGCAGTGAAGCCGGGTTTTCTGTTTAGCGGAGACGTTTTACCCTTGTGCGGACTGAGGGTTCCGAAACTATCATGTCTTATTCGCTTCTTAGGGCGCTTTGTGGAGTCCCTCGCATTTTACCGCCCACTGTCCATCGGCGGGGAAGCCCGGCGCGTTTTGGTCTGGTGCGCCATCCCAACCGGCGGCCATCAACGCGACGGCGTAGAGGAGTCCGCCGTTGCCGGGGAGATACCAGCCGCCGTTAACCCCGCGTATGTCGTAGCTGTTCTTGTCGCCGACATCCTTAAGCAAGGCCTCCACGGCCATTTGTGGTTCCCCGAGTCGCGCTGCGGCCATGGCCATCCACGGAAAATCCCAGCCCCAGCATCGGTTCCAATCCCATGTCTGCCCAATTTTGAGTAAGGTGCGATGCGCCGTTGGGATGTCCACGCCTTGTGTGGGTGGCAGCATGCCGAAGACACCGACGGGATCGGGATGTTCGAAAGCGCGTTTTGTATAGGTGTCGGGCCATTCTGCGGAGTGTACGAAGAGACCGTCCACCACGGGCAGGGGCGCGAGATGATCCCGGACTTCGTCCCAGTGCGCTTGGCGTGGTAGGCCCATCCGCTCGCGCCATTCTTGCGCTTTGTCCAGTCCCCACCGCCAATAGGCGAGGTCAAAGACGGTGTCACGCGTGATTCCCTGTTCGCTGGGGGGCATGACCGGATCAAGCGAATAGAGTCCGGTCTTCTCATTCCGGGTGGGATAGTCGGCCATGTGTTCTGCTGTGCCTTGTATAATGTTGGCCCACTTTTCAAGCGTCTCGCGGTTGGGCTTGATGCGGTATTCGAGCTCCGCGAAAAAGAGGGGGTGGGGCTGTTTCCAAAGCAGCACTTGATTGCCGATCCATGGGGCACTGCGCCCCTCGGGGCCGACTGACTTGCCCCATTTCAGTCCTTTGTAGCCCAGCTGCGCCGCGAGCTCCCGGGCGGCGGGTTCAAAGCGTTGGTAGCAGCCGAGTGCCTTTTCGGCCATTGGCCAGCGATCCCACAGCGCATAATGGGCCAGATGCCACCATACCATTTCCATGTGAAACTGGCTGCGCCATGGATCCAGCCCCATGAGTCCGTTTTCCGCCGACGGCCAGCTTCCGGCCGATTGGGCGGCCATGAGGTATTGTGAGAGGACGATTCGTCGTTCGAGTTCCTTCCAGCGCGGATCTTTGCTTTCGGAAAGGTCAATTGCGCCTCCATTGCTCCAAAAGGCTTGCCAGTGCGCGGCACACGCCTTAAAAAACTTCTCAACGGAGGGGAGTGCATCGGCGATTGGGGCTGCGGAAAAGGCACAGACGAATTCGAGTGTATCTTCTTGGGGCGCGGAGAGGTAGAAGGCATGCGGTGAGGTGCCGTTGCGGAGTTCAGCACCCGAGGACCATGCCACGCTGGCGTGATAGGTGGTGTCGTCAATCGCGCGAAGAAAACGAGCCTGTCTTTCGGCTGTTCGGGTCATTTCCGTCTTGTGGGCGTCGATGCGCTCGAAATCTCCGACCCATGGGCCGTTATTGAGTGAGGGATAGGCAAAATCGATTGCAACCTGCAAATCACCGGATGCAATGAGGGGGGATTGGATACGCACGGCCACCGCATCGATGGAAGGATGGACACAGGTTTCAACGCGAACGGGCTTGCCCTGGAGCGCATAGGTCGAAGTCTGTATACCGGACCACAGATCGAGGATTCTCGCAAGCCCGGAGATATCCTTGGGCTGAGGTTCGGTGCCGTCCTTGCTGCAAAAGCGGAGTCGGCCCAGATTCACTATGTGCGGATTATCGAACATCCATGTGCGGAGCGTCTCGGCCTCTTTGGGGAATTCATCCGGCCCGGTATTCCGGCCCTGTTGAAAGGTGCCTGTCGATGGGACCCGATCTTTTGACCATCCCTCCGGCAAGGGGAAGGAATGCCATCCCCAATGGGACATGGTGTTGCCGCCGAAGGTCTGGAGTCCGGTTGCATCTGCGTTGAAACAGAATTCCCCATTGCCGAGAGGAATCCTTCCGTTGAGGTCGTTCCACGCAATATTATGGCGAGTGACGAGGGCTTGGCGGTCAATGCGAGCGCTATCCGGTTTTTGGGGCGGGTCAGCCGCATGTAGCAACGGCATCGGAAGTGTCAGGAGGATGGCGAGGCATTGGAGAAAGGCCCCCGACACGAGCTTCCCTTCAATCCGTTTACTCTTCAATGGAACCATTTGTTTCATGATTTGAATCCTTGATTGTAGCGAGTGCTCGATCTGCGTATTTTACTTCGGAACTACCCCTAGCTTACCCGACTTTATGGCGGAAGTCACGTTCACGGGCAGATCCGGCGTCATCCTGAGTATAATTGTCTCAGTCGGTATGTAATTCTGGAGTCGAATTGGCCGCATTTGTTTGGCTACCCACCGGGTGCTTTGTGTCTCGTGGTTATGGATGTCATCCGCAGAAGGCGGGTGGGGGCGTTTGGGGTTGATTTGGCGGCGCATGAGGGGGCGAATATGCTGGTTGTTCGCTTGGATTTGCCTCGGGTACGTATTCAGCCGAAGGGGAAGTATATGAGCACGGAACGCGGTGTGGTCTTGGCCAGCGATCGGCAGCGTCTGCACATTGTTGGTGGACTTGACTAAACAACTTGTCAGTCTCTTGAAAGACGGATTTCTTATATATCGCTGTTTTGTTGTTTTGGTTCTATCCATAATAGGGTTCGGTAGCCTTGCCGGGGATGCATGTGCACCAGTAGCGGGGTCATGATGCGCAGCAGGGCTTGAAACAGGGAGTTTCCTCGGCCGGGCCAATTGCACATCAACACGCGCCACATCCATATCCATAGGGGCAGGGGTGTGTTTTGAAGGGCGCGGACGGTGTGTGTATTGTCTGCTGCTTGGGTGAATTGCGCAGTGAGTGTGTCGGTATCGGGAAGGCCTTGGGTTTTATGTTCGTCGAACCACGGAATGGTACGACCTGTGAGTGCGTGGTATTCTTTTTGTATGCATTCTTCGGCGGCACGGGCTTTGTCACCGCTGGGAAATCCCACGATGGCGATGCCGTCGGGTTTGATGACCCGCAGGATCTCGCTTGCGGCTTCGGGGCGTTGTTGTTCTGCAATGTGTTCGAAGGTATCCATGCACACGCAGAGGTCGAAGGAGGCGTCGGCAAAGGGTAGCAGGGCGGCATCGGCACGGACGGGTCTGGCTCCTTGCGCGGTGCGGGCGGCAATGAGGTGCTTGTGTGAAAGATCAACAGCGGTGACACGCACGGGGAAGAATCGGGAGAATCCGTTCTCATTCGCGCCGATCTCGAGCACGCGCAGGTTTTCGTGTTCGCGTCCGCGCATTGCACGCGCCACGGGCGCATAGCGCATGGCCCAATCGGGATAGCCGCGTCCGTCCTTTTCGGCGTATTGGCGCAGGCGTCGGGCGAGTCGTTCAAACATGGCGCGCCCTCCGGGTAAAGAGCGCAAAGCCGGGCACTCGCTTCATGTGCAGGGTTTCCAGCAGAAAGTCTGCATCGAATCGGTCGAGGAAGGGCAGGCGTCCGATGAGTACCATGTAGGAGAAACCCAACACGAGTGCGGCGACGGCGGCACCCGCCAAGTTGGGCAGGAGCGTGGTTTCCTGGCGCAGGAACTGTTGTATCGCCACGCAGGCTACGCCGCCGGGGAGGGATGCACAGCAGGGCCAGAGCAGGCACACGTTGAACAGTGTACCGAGGGGCACCTGCAGCAAGCGCCGGGTCATGTGGAAGAACCAGAGGGTCGATACGGCCATGCCAGCGGAAGTGCCGATGGGGATGCCATAGAAACCGATCGCCCAGGCCGCTGCAACGGTGAGTACGATATTGACCACCATCGAGATCAGTCCCGCATACATCTGCACATCGGCGCGACCCTTGCCGAGCACGACACTGACGCCGGGTGCGGGCAGGAGGTTGAAGAGGTAGCCCACCACCAGAATTCGCAAGACCCAGGCCGCCTGATGCGCCTCGGGTTGCGTGCCCGCCAGAATGCGGATGAGCATGTCTGCGCAGCCGATGAAATACACCGCCATGGGCGCGGCCACGGCCGCCATGTATTTTGTCGAGCGTAGATAGAGTTCGCGGAGGCGGTTTTCCTGCCCCCGCGCATCAAGGTCGGACACAGCGGGCACCATCGCGCTGACGAGAAGACCCGGTAATTGACGCATCTTTGCAGCGACTGATTCAGCGACTGCGTACATGCCGACGGAGCCGGTCTGTCCGAAGCGCGATAATCCCCACACCACCGCGCGGTCGGTCTGAAAATTGACGACATTGGCGAGCCGCGCGACCTGCGCGCGCCATCCGAAGTGGAAGAGTTGCGCGACCGTGTGGCGGTCGGTCCATTGCGGGCCAATGCGCAAGCCCGGCACCAGATACAGCGCAACGGCCACTCCGCTCACCGCTTGAAAGACGAAGGCGACCCACGCGGCATAAAGCAGACCGATCACGCCATAGCCGGTGGCAAGGAAGAATACTGTGGCCACGGCCTTTATCACAGAGCCTGCGGCGGCCACCGCATTGCCGAGGCCCATGCGTTGCAAGCCCACGGGCACAGCGGAAAACGGCGCAAGGCAATTGTTTGCGGCAAAGAGGAGCAGGGCACCGCGAAACAGGAAACGGAGTTCCTCGATCTGGTAACCTGCCGCAGAGGAACCCTTTTGCAGGGTCAGGATGCCCGCCAGCACCGCGTCGATAAAGAGCCAACCAAGAATCACCATGACCGCGCCCAGACCGGTGTAGAACAGGAACCCGGCACTCACCACGGCGGAGATGCCGCGCCCGGTGGTGTCTGAAGCGGCGCGCTCGGCGATGTACTTGCTGAAACCGCTCCCCACGCCGACATCAAAGAGCGCGGCGTAGCCTGTAAACACCGCGACAAGCGACCACAAGCCCCAACCGGCATCACCCACCACGCGCAGCGCGTAGGCCATAAGAAAGAGGCCAAGGACTGCTTCCCATACGCGGCCGAGTGCGTTGAACACAGTGTTTCGGGCAAGTGTGTCGCGAAGCGGACGCGGTGCGGCTTGACGATTTTCACTCATGGCGCACCTCGAGTATATCGACCTGCTCCGGAGGCGCACCACGAAGCCCCGGGGTCTGCAGGGCGATGACGATTGCGAAGTGGGCGGCATCTTTCTCCCAGGCGTCCAACATAGGGCCGACATCATGCGCGATGGCTCCCGAGTCGCGCACGAAATCTTTTGGGTAGAGAACATAACGGATACCCTGCGCCCGCAGCCATGCCAGTTGTTTTTCCGGGGAGTCGGTGGCGATACGTTTCAATGCCCAGTGATTTTGGAAGGTCTTGTGGCCCTGCATGAAATAGGTGCGCTGATCCAGGGAGAGTACGGCTCCATCGCGCGGCAATTGATCTTCGACATACTGGAAAGCCAGGTAGCGTTCCACGCGTCGCGCGAGATAGGTATCGCGCGGCTCCATACCCAAAGCAGCGCGTATCTTGAAGTGTATAGCGGCCGAATGCACCCCGAGACCCACAGCGAAAGACGCCATCAGCAGGACTGCGGCGAGCATGCGCGCCGGACGGGACAGGCGCTGTTCCACCAGCGCGGCCACCGCCATCATCGGCACAAAGAACGGTAGCAGATAGCGCGCGAGACGTTGGAACAGATAGAAGGCCGTGAGGCCCGCGCCGCTATACGCGCCCAGCCAGCGGCATCGTCGTCCACCCATCAGCAAGCCGGGCACCCCGAGAAACAAGACCAGCAGTCCTGGGGATTTGGTCCAGCCGTCATAGTGGCCCGGGTGCATGATGATGTCCCAGGGGAAACGCAAGAGTCCCCATAGGCCGAGTCCACCGCTTCGCACCACGGAACCATGCGTGGCCGCGCCTGTCACGGCGATGTGCTCAATGCCCCGGGGAGGAAACACACCGAGCAGCAAGGGGAAGACAGGGCTTCCCGTGGCATGGATGCTGTAGAGCAGCCAAGGGGCTGTGCCCAGGGCGGTCATACACGCAAACAGGGTTGCGGTATGCATGCGGCGTTCGCGCGCGCAAGCCAACACCGCGATGAACAGCAGGCCTGCGATCAGATAGCCCGTGTGCCGGATGCCGCAGCCAGCACCCGCGAGGAGTGCGGCATCGAGCGGGAGGCGTCTGGGATGCGTGTCCATCCAATCGAGTAAACGCACCAGCGCGATGGTCGCATAGGCGGCGAAGGCGAGGTCAATCGACACCGTACCCGCCTGATCCGCATAGATGGGCGCGGTGGCGAGAAGTGCGGCGGTTAACAGACCGCACCGCCGACCGCCCAGACGCCGCCCCAGCGCGTAGGCCGCGCCACAAGCCAGCAGGGCCATGACCCAGCTCAGCGCGGCCGCAGCACGCTCGGCGCCACTCGCATACACGAGCGCATAAAGCCCGTGCATGAATTGCGGATAGCCCGAATAGACATTGCCCGGATCCACCGCGATGTGACCCTCGCGCGCATACGATGCGGGGAGTGCCAAGTGCGCCACAGTCGCGTCCCAACTGGTAATGGGCGCGAGGATCCCCAGACCGGTCATCGCCAGCGCCGCCAGCAGCACCCCAGCAGCGATTTTTTCCAAGCCGAAGAAGTCATCTGTTGAAAAGGATTTTTTCCAATGCGGTATTCCAAGGCCTGGGGTGGCAATTCGTGCTGAAACGAGACGCCAACCCGTACCGAAAACTCCGACAGCGGCGAGGGTGAGGCCGGAAAGCGATAGCGAATACATTCCCGTTGCCAGAGTGAGCACGGCGCAAACGGCAAGCCCCGAGAGTGCCTGCAGGGTCCAACGCTCAATCCGCGATTCGACCCGCAGGCCCTTGCACAGGCATTGACCCGAGGTCAGGGCTGCCAATATTAAGAACAGGAGATTCATGGGGATGATTCCAACACGAAAGCGGGGTCCAAGGCAAGAAAAAACGTCACAAGATTTCTCGCTGCGCTCGAAATGAAGCACCTGCCGTCTTTCACCTAGCCTCACGCTGTCATCACCGCCCTACCGTCCTCCCCGCGAAGCCGACGCTTCTGTCAACACCACCACTACACACCACCATGTCATTTCGAGCGCAGCGAGAAATCTTGTGACGAGACAAAGCGTTGAGTTCTCGCAGCTTGCAGAATTTGGTGTTCCGTGCTATCCTTACGCCATCGTTGAAGTGGCCTGAACCAACGGGGTAAATCAGATGAAACGAACTCGGTTACTGTTGCTACCTGCGTTGCTGGCGTCCGTGTTTCTCTGCGGGTGCATCATCCCGATACCTGTCCCCGGTAAGGAGGAGGTCTCTCCCGAAATCAGCGGGCGCATCATTGATGGCAAGACGAAGCAACCCGTAGTCGGGGCTCAGGTGCAGGTGGGTGACCTGTCATCGAAGAAGTCGGGTAGCAATAGAAAGCCGCGCCCTTCTATGTTGACGGACAGCGAGGGACGTTTCAAGCTGTCCGCCGATAAGCGTTTCTACATGATGAGCTACATCATGATTGATGAACGGCGTTTCCCGTCCACGGGCGGCCAACAGCAACAGATAACGATCTCGCATTCGGATTACGAGACGTTGACCGTTGATTTTTACCTCTATGTGGTGCCGGGGGGAGAGAAGGGGAAGTATATGCTGCGGGATATCGAGATTGTTACGAAGCAGTAGTCTGGGTTTTCTCCTCCGCGAAAGTGCTGGAAGATTCCGCAAAGCAAATTCCTGAGGCCAGCTATTTGAATCCGTGCGCTTCGAGCACGCGGCCTGTTGCCTCGTAGTCCTCGATTACACCGGGGCTCTTCACATGGTTTCCCCAACCTTCCCGTTCCTTGGCGTATCGGGCTCCGTCTCTCAACGATTTTCGCAACCGAACGCGCTCGCGGTCGGTTTTGGGGAGTTGAGCACCGTGGTCCAGTAGCAGCGCGACTATTCGCGGGTCGCCATCGAAGACGGCGGTGTTGAGCAGTGGTTCGTCCTTCCAGGCGGGCACAATTGCGTTGACGTTTGCCCCGTGTTCGCAAAGAACCTTGACATTCTCAGGTCGTCTGCTGGAAACAGCATGCCAAAGTGCGTAGTTTCCTGCTTGGGGCTTGGCCGAGGGTTTTTTCTGGCGTTCAGCTTCTCCTGATTTCTCTGAGGACGGATCAATCTGGTTCGCGTTAACATCGACACCCTTTTCAAGGAGTACCCCAAGGACTTCGGGGTTGCTCGTGCTTGCGGCCTGGTGCAAAGGCCAGGGGGTGGTGTTCATGGTGAGCAGGTCGGGATAGGTGGTGAGCAATTCTTTCACCGTCTGGACATCCCATTCCCAAAAGGCCTGACTCAGTCGATCCCTCGCCCCCTCCAGCGATAGAATTTTTTCTTTTCCGGCCTCTTGGTACAAGGTCCATTGCAATTCGATGTAGTAGAAGGGGGCAAGGGCTTGTGCGATATCATCGGGGGGGAGCTGGAAGCACTGATTCCCTTTGGGGATGTATTCACCTCGTGCATAGAATCGGACCACGCGCAACTTTGCGCAGAGGCCTTCTGAGGTTTTCACGGCCAGCGCAGTGCCGGGTGCAAGTACCCGTCTTGGGATAATTTTCCGGTAGATATCGAGATTGCGCAGGTAGCCATAATCCGCATCCTCATAGGAACGGTCTTCTATGCGCACTATCCGTGCTTCGGGGCGATTGATTTTCGAGTCGGTGGCAACTACGCTGAGGGAAAAATCCTCACCATCAGGAGCCCCAGATACCGGTCGGGTGCATGCCCAAAAAATATCCGCCCCATTTGTCTTGCCGAGGATGTTGAAGTCGATATCCCAAGAACCGCGATAGCCGTAGCAGTCCAAGATGGTGGTGCCTTCTTTCGCCACCATATTCGGCGCGGGGTTGGCGTCCTGCGCGAAGCCTTGGGCATGGAGGAAGGATTCGAGCAGAAAAATGCCTATCGCAAGGTATGCTCCTCTTGCAGAAAAAGACGGGTGTTTCATAATATGCCGCACCTCCTTGGACAACTTGGGCGTTGACTTTTTCGGGCTCCACGGATACTCAGTTGAACCCGATGGGCATTGTACGCTGGACTTTGAAGGATTGACAAGTGTTTTTTTGGGGGGCTGGTAGGGTTCTGCGGATTCAATGTCATAAGATTGCTCCACATTTCATTCGTTCGAAATGACGTGGGGGGGGAGGAAGGTCGCAGGACTGGCTTCTCCCCAAAAGCACAAAAAGTGGAAGAAGCTTCTTGGTTCTTCGGGTTTCGAAATCCATCGATCGGCATTTGACTGCGCCTTTTCTATTGTCTATACTTCGTCATATGGCGAAGTGAGGGATTGAGTATGCGCGAGTTTCTGCAGATTACCAAAGCGCTTTCCGATGAAACGCGGGTTCGTGCCCTCGTTCTGCTGGGCGGGGGGGAGCTTTGTGTCTGCCAGATTATCGATGTGCTGGGGCTGGCGCCTTCGACGGTGTCAAAGCATATGGCGATTCTGACGCAGGCACGGCTGGTGGATTTCCGAAAGGACGGCCGCTGGCGCTTGTACCGTTTGGCGGGGGACGAGGCTCCGGCACGGGTGCAGAATACCTTGGCCTGGGTGTATGCGTCGTTGGCGGGTTCTGCGGCCGTGCGGGATGACCTTCGGCGTTTGAAGCAATCTCTCAAGAAAGACGTGAAGTCGCTGTGCGAACGGTATGGATGAGCTGGCGCGGAATGCGTTGTCAGCGTCCAAAATTTTATTGAAAAGGAATACCCCATGACATCGAATGACGACCGGAATGAAATCATTCACAACCGGGTGCGGGATGGATATGCGGCGATCGCTTCGCAAACAAGCAGTTGCTGCAGTCCGGTAGCTTCTTGCTGCGGCTCGTCGGGTGACGACTCCGCGCAATTGGCACAGGCGGTCGGATATTCCCCGGAGGAGCTGACCGCATTGCCGGAAGGGGCGAACATGGGGCTTTCCTGTGGAAATCCGGTCGCGCTGGCCTCGCTGAAAGAGGGCGAGACCGTACTGGATCTGGGTAGTGGCGGCGGGTTTGATGTGTTTATCGCCGGGCGCAAGGTGGGTGCGACGGGTCGGGCGATCGGGGTGGACATGACCCCGGAAATGCTGAGCAAGGCGCGACGGAACACCAAGGTTTATCAGGAACGCAGCGGGTTGGACAATGTGGAATTCCGGTTGGGTGAAATTGAGCACCTGCCTGTAGCGGATAACTCTGTGGATGTGCTTATATCGAATTGCGTGCTGAATCTGTCGCCGGACAAACCGCAGGTGTGGAAAGAAATCGCCCGTGTGCTGAAGCCCGGGGGACGAGTGGCAGTATCTGACCTGGCGCTCGTCAAGTCTTTGCCGTCGGAGATTCTCGGCATGGTGGAGGCGCTGATCGGTTGTGTGGCGGGTGCGGTGCTGGTGGATGACACGCGGGCCATGGCGGAAGCCGCCGGTTTGACGGATATCGTGCTAACGCCGAAGGGGGACTACATCGACGCCATGACCGATTTTAATGATCCGCTGTACCGCAGCATCATCGAGCGTTTGCCCGCTGGAACCAAAGCCAGCGATTACATCACCAGCCTGAATGTTTCCGCGCGCAAATCCTGCGGGTCTTCGTGCGGTTGCGCCTAGCTTGAGAGGAAAAATTTATGAGTACCATTACCAGTCGTCTGTCGTTTCTTGACCGCTTCCTGACCCTGTGGATTTTTCTCGGTATGGCGATTGGCGTGGGGGCGGGGTATTTTATCCCCGGAGTCGAGTCTTTCATTAACCGATTTCAGGTCGGGACGACGAATATCCCCATTGCCATCGGCCTCATCCTCATGATGTATCCGCCCTTGGCGAAGGTTCGCTACGAGGAATTGGGCGATGTGTTTCGGAACTATCGAGTGCTTGGACTCAGTCTTGTGCAGAATTGGGTCGTGGGGCCGATTCTCATGTTCGGTTTGGCTATTGTGTTCTTGCAGGATCGGCCCGAGTACATGGTGGGGCTCATCATGATTGGTCTCGCGCGCTGTATCGCGATGGTCATTGTGTGGAACGATCTTGCGAAAGGGGACACGGAGTACTGTGCCGGACTCGTGGCGTTCAACAGCATATTTCAGGTGCTTTTTTTCAGTGTGTATGCTTGGTTCTTCATCACCGTGTTACCACCGGTCTTCGGGCTGAAGGGCAGCGTGGTCGCCATTACCATCGGGCAGATTGCGAAAAGTGTCTTTATCTATCTGGGTATTCCATTTCTCGCGGGGATGTTGACCCGTCTGGTGTTGGTGAAGGCCAAGGGGAAGGAATGGTATCACGGGAAATTCATCCCAAAAATCAGCCCGATCACGCTGATTGCGCTGTTGTTCACGATTGTGGTCATGTTCAGTCTTAAGGGAAACTTGATAGTACAGATTCCGATGGACGTGATACGGATCGCCATTCCTCTGTTGATCTATTTTGTGGTGATGTTTCTGGTGAGTTTCTTTATGAGCAAGAAGGTCGGGGCGACCTATGCGCAAAGCGCGACGCTTTCCTTTACGGCGGCGAGCAATAATTTCGAACTGGCGATAGCGGTGGCGGTTGCGGTGTTTGGCATTAACTCCGGTGCGGCTTTTGCGGCGGTTATCGGGCCGCTGGTTGAAGTGCCCGCGTTGATCGGGTTGGTGAATGTGGCGTTGTATTTCCGGCGGCGGTATTTTGTTGTTGAGGGTTGAGGGGTTGTTGCAGGGTTAACATCCCCCGGCCCTTCGGGCCACCCCCTTCGAAGGGGGATCTTTTTCTTCGCTTCGCGAAGACTTGAAACATCATGCATCCCCGCGCGAAGCGCGCAAAAAAATCCCCCTTTGAAGGGGGTGGCCCGACGGGCCGGGGGATGTTG
Organism: Candidatus Hydrogenedentota bacterium; assembly: GCA_903932505.1. Lineage (GTDB taxonomy): Bacteria > Hydrogenedentota > Hydrogenedentia > Hydrogenedentales > CAIZGN01 > CAIZGN01. The sequence goes on along the minus strand of CAIZGN010000027.1, from coordinate 5,112 downwards.
GGCGCGGTGGTTTTAGAGGCGGTTTCGCTGGGCGAACCACATTAGTTTTGCGGCGCGGGCTATTGCGCTGAATAGTGCGGGGAGTCCCGGGCGAAAGAGTCTGTCCATGAGCCGGGTGATGAGGCGGAATTTCTCCGGGGAATAGGGGTACCAGTATGCCTCCAGGAGTCGGCTGTCGCGGTCTATGAGGATGGCTTTGGCATTGGAGAAGGCGTATAGACCCTCCGCCCCTCGGTAACGGCCAAAGCCACTGTCCTTGACGCCGCCGAAAGGCAGGGCTGCATTGCCGTGTGTGGCCATGACGTTGTTGATGGAGACACTGCCGGTCTCCAATTGTCTTGCCACGCGCTCGGCCCGGGCGAGGTCGCGAGACCATACGCTGGAGGACAGCCCGTAGGGTGAATCGTTGGCCATGCGGATGGCGTCTTCTTCGGTCTTGAAGGGGGTGAGGGTGACTATCGGCCCGAAGGTTTCGAGGCGATGCACCGCCATGGAATTATCGGCCCCGGTGACGATGGTCGGCGGGATGATGTGGGAACCGCGTGTCTGGATGCCGCCCGTCTCAATCTTTGCGCCCTTGGCCACGGACTCATCGAGCTGGCGCTCAATCTCTTCGACCTGGAAACCGGCTGTCATGCAGCCCATGGTGAGTGACAACTCGTTGCTGCGCCCTTCTTCTTGGGCCAAGGTGACAATCTTCTCGGCCTTTTCCTTGAACATGGTGAGAAAGGGGTCGTAGATGTTTTCTTCGACGAAGACGCGCTCGACGGAGGTGCAGGTTTGCCCGCAATTGCAATAGGAGCCCCACAGCACGCCGTTGACGGCGCGTTCGAGATTGACATCGCCAAACACGATGCAGGGGTCTTTGCCGCCGAGTTCGAGTTCAACGGGGATCAAGAGTTCGGCGGCTTGCGCCATGATCTTGCGGCCGACTTCGACGCTTCCGGTGAAGTGGATTTTTGCGGGGCGCTTTTCGATGAGGCGACCGGCTGTTTTTCGGCTTGCATAGATGACTTGAAGGCCGTTTTCAAAAAAGCCACTGCCTTTGATGATGTTTTCCACCACGCCCTTGAGCGGGGTTTGTTTTGAGGGCTTGAGCAGCACGGGGTTCCCGGCGATAAAGGCGCAGATGAAGGGAATCATGGACAGGTTAAACGGATAGTTCCACGGGGATATGATGAGTACCGGCCCGATGGGGTCGTAGACAATCCGGGAACGCTTGCCGAAGAGCAAGAGCGGGGTGGGGGCCTTTTTGTCGGCCAGAATGCGCTCGGCGTGCTTTTGGTAGTAGGCGATTGCATCGCACACGGGGAATATGTCGAGGGCCACGGCGTCCATAAGCGACTTGCCGGTTTCTTCGCAAATGTGGGTCGCCACGAGTTCTTTGTTCGCCACCAGGTAGTGCTTGAACTTGTCGAGTTCGGCCAGACGCTCGCCCACGCTCATACGCCGCAACTGCTTGAAAGCGACCTCGGCCCGCGCGTAGGCGGCATCCACTTCTGCGAGGTCGGGCTCTTCCACCTCGTAGAGGCATTTGCCGTTGCGCGGGTTGTGAACCTGATAGCGAGCGATAGTGTCTTCAGTCATGATCGTACTCCCAGGGGCAGTTGTCCAAGGCCCGCAAAAACTATATCATACCCCCGTCAGGCACTCCCACGTGGGGCGTGTCCCGCAGCATTGCAACCAACGGAAAAATCCAGTCGCATGAAATGGTACTACTGGCTGCTCACCGCGCTCTATTGCTCGGGCATCTTCTACCTCTCCTCGAAGAACCATATCGATTCGCCCGGCCTTTTTGATTTTCCCGGCGCGGACAAGGTCGTGCATGGGGTGGAATACGGGATGCTGGCGGCGTTGGTTTCGGTCGGGATCCGGCGATCGAATAAGACGGTGCGGGCGGCGGTTCTCTTGGGGGCACCATGGGTTTTTGCCGCACTTTATGGAATCACGGACGAATTCCATCAGTGGTTTGTGCCGGGGCGATCCTGCGATATTTTGGACTGGCTCGCGGATACCTCGGGTGCGGGACTGGTTTCCTGGTTCTTGTGTTACTGGGTATGGCGCGTGCGGGATTTCTCGGGGGAAAACTGAAACGGCGACGTGCTGGTCACCTTGGTGGTTACCAGCACACCGCCGCCAGAAAAGTCGAACTACTTCGCCTGTGCGCGATGTTAGTCGGCCAGCGTAATGGCTTCGCTCGGGCACTCATCCGCGCACGCGCCACAGTCGGTGCAATCGTCCGCGTTCACACAAGCTTTGCCGTCATCATTGAGCGTAATCGCTTCCACAGGGCATACTTCGGTACAGGCGCCGCACCCGGTGCACTTGTCAAAATCCACTACTGCTGTCATCACGCAACCTTTCTTATTTTTTCAACCCGATCGGTTTTTCCCTCCCGTCCGGACATCGGAAACCGGGAAACGCGCATAGGATAGCGGAAATGCCATCGCGATTGCACATCTTTTTTTGGGGCGGCCAAACAGGGGTAGTCGCTATTTGGAGTGCGCCGACCTTAGTCGGCGCTTTGGATGTGGGTGGGGGATTTTCACCACAGAGGCACCCAGGGCACGGAGAGGGGAACGAAGGGGGCGGGGGGAAGCAGGCAAGATGCCTGCGTTACGGGGATGGGTGGTGTTTTGGGGGGCTTTGCGCTTGTTTTTTGATTTGGACGCCCATTACAAGATTTTTCGCTGCGTTCGAAATGACCTGAGCGAACGGCGGGTTTCACTTGCAACTTGTCCAAGGCCGGGCTATTTGAAGGATTGCGCCCTCAAATGGCACAATACATCCCAACCAGCGGGCTGCGTCGTGGTTCGCTCGGCTTTCTGTGGGCTTACCTGGGAGAATTGGCATGCGCTTCGGCTGCGATGATGATTGTAAGACAAAAGAAGAAGAACCCAAACAAGACGGCATGGTTGCCAAGCTCTTGAAATCGCGCACGATCCTTGTGACGGGCGAGGTGGATCAGGAACTGGCGGAGAAGACCATCAGCCATCTCGTTGTGCTTAACGGCGAATCGCACGATCCGATTAAGGTCATCATTTCGTCCCCCGGCGGACATGTGGATTCTGGATTTGCCATCTACGACATGATGCGGTTTATCGAATCGCCGGTGGTGACCATCGGCGCAGGCTGGGTGGCTAGCATCGCCGTGCCCATCTTTTTCGGTGCACCCAAGGCGAGCCGCTTTACCCTGCCCAATACGCGTTTCCTGTTGCATCAGCCTAGTGGCGGCGCGGGCGGTCAGGCGGCGGACATCCGAATCGAGGCGCAGGAGATTCTCAAAATTCGCCGTCGCATCAACGAGATGATTGCCAAAGAAACCGGGCGCGATGTCGATCAGGTGGCGCGGGACAGCGACCGCAATTTCTGGATGAATGCGCAGGAGGCGGTGGACTATGGGCTCGTCTCGAAGATTATTGAAAAGGCAGGGGACATTTCCTGAGAGAAGGATACATCGTCCTGCGCCTAGGTGCGCGGGGTGTTTCGTACCGGAATTTCCCAGTGCGATAACTGCCGAAGGGAACGGGTCATGCGTAAAGTATTTGTTGCGGCGTTTGTGATTGTCGGTCTGGTATTGACGATGGCGGGATGCGCGACCACTGGTGGAAAGTCCGCCGAAAAATCCATCCAATCCACTTTGGCCAACTGGAAGGCCGCCGTGGAAAAGAAGGATGTCGATGGCATTCTGGTATTCTATTCGGATAAATTCAGTTCGGATCGGGGCGATGGCAAAGCGGGCCTGAAAGAGTTCCTCGACAACGCCAAGCAACAGGGCTATCTCGACGGCGCGAAAATCGACCTTTCAAAGACCACCATCAAGATCGAGAAGGACAAAGCGACCGCCACCCCCATCGGCTTGAGTGGCAGCCGGGGTTCCATGACGCTTGAAATGGGACTGCAGCAAGAGGCGGGCAAGGTCTGGCGCATCATCAAGACCGACACCTTCTGAGGGCGCAGCCTCAGTCCAGCAGCCCCAGAAACAGGTGGTAGGCCTTCGGGAAAGCGTATTCCGGGAACTCGGTCGGCATTACCCAGTCGAGCGCGGCGTGTTTGTTCGCGCGTGGTGAGCCTTTGACCAAGGTGCAGCGGTAGACATTGACCGTGACCTTGAGATGGGTGTAGGCGTGGTCCACGGCGGCAATGAGTCCGCCAACGGAAACCGTCACCCCCAGCTCCTCCCAGCATTCGCGGATGAGGGCGATTTCATGGCTTTCTCCGGGGCCCGTCGGCCCGCCCGGAAACTCCCACAGACCGGCCAGCATGCCCTCTGTCCCGCGCTTTCCGATGAGGTATTTCCCGTTGCGACGGATGGCTGCCACCACGATTTCCTGATGGGGCGGGGTCTTGCGCGGACGGCGCACGGGGCGCTGTTCCTCGATGCCGTGGAGATGGGCGAGGCATTCCTTGGCCACGGGGCACTCGGCGCAGCGCGGATTTTTGGGCGAACAAATCCGCGCGCCCAGTTCCATCATGGACTGGTTGAAGTCGCCCGGGTGTTTTCTGGGCACGAGCAGTGCCGCCTGTTTCCAGGTCTCGCGGTCGCCTTCTGTGCCGTCAATGCATGCTTCGATGTTGAATATGCGGGACAGCACCCGCTTCACATTGCCATCCACCACCGGCACCGGTTCGTCAAAGGCGATGCTGGCGATCGCGCCTGCGGTGTATTTGCCAATGCCGGGCAGTAGCTGGAGCAGTTCGGCTTTGCGCGGCAGTTGCCCACCATACTCCTCGGTGATAAGCCGCGCGGCTTTGTGCAGGTTGCGTGCACGGGTGTAGTAGCCGAGACCCTCCCACAATTTGAGGACGGTATCCTCTGATGCGCCCGCCAGGGCTTCCACGGTGGGGAGGGTCTTCAAGAAACGTTCGTAGTAAGGCAGGCCCTGATCCACGCGCGTCTGTTGCAGGATGATTTCGGAAACCCACACGGCATAGGGATCACAGGTTCGTCGCCAGGGAAGGTCGCGCGCATCGGCGCGAAACCATGCGAGCAGATTCTTGCGTATGGCGTCTGTTCGGGTCATGGGGCGGCCTGTGGTTGGGGGAGACGGGGATATGGGGTGGGTGGCGAGGCCCAACATCCCCCGGCCCTTCGGGCCACCCCCTTCGAAG
>CAIZGN010000026.1 GCA_903932505.1 Candidatus Hydrogenedentota bacterium | reverse complement strand
GCCGGTTCACTTGAGTCGGGTCATGCGTCTCGAAAAAGACGCGCGCCACTTGTTCGAAAGAAGTCTTCGTGAGGTCGAAAACCACCTCGACAGCCTCCGCATGCCCCGTGTCGCCCCGGCATACATCCTGATACGATGGGTTTTCCTTTTGCCCGCCCACATAGCCCACCTGGGTGCCGATGACTCCCGGCACACGCCGAAGATAATACTCCACACCCCAGAAACACCCGCCCGCAAAAATGGCCCGCTCTGTACCTGGGGTATCGGTGGATGCTTTGGGCGTGGCGTCCGCATCCGGCACAAAATTCATCGAAACCGAATTCACACAATGCCGCGTGTTCTTCAAGGTGAAACCCTCTCCCGAGAAGACATGCCCCAAGTGCCCGCCACACTGCGCACAGGTAATCTCCACCCGTTGCCCGTCCGCATCCGGTTGCTGCTTTACCGCACCGGACACCGTGTCATCAAAACTGGGCCACCCACAACCGGCGTCAAACTTCGAGTCGGAGCGATACAGCGCCGCGCCACAGCGTTTGCAGGTGTACGTGCCTTTCCCGTCAAAACGGTAGTACTTTCCTGAAAAAGGCCGCTCGGTGCCCTTCCCGACAATCACCCGTTCTTCTTCCGGCGTCAACATGTTCAACCTCGGCGTTTGCGCCCATCCGCGCGTCGAAACGGCGGCGAGCAGCATCACTAGAATCATTATCCGGCGCATTTTCATAGCAGCACCCATCCTGTATAGGGTTACAAAACGCAGGTCCGGATTATTCCCCTGTAAATCCGTGAATTGCCCGACGATGAATGCTATTGCCCACGCCCCACGTGGCGGCGAAGGCGCACAGTGTGAAATAATACTGCCATAGACCACCTGCAAGACACACCGGGGTTCGTAATTATGGAAGCACACCGAATTATTATCACGGAGGATGATACTTCCCAGCGGGAGATCATCCAGGCCATTCTCGAAATGGCGGGCTACACCGTGAAAGCCTGCGCCAGTGCGGAAGAAGGACTGACCGCACTCGGCGATGAAGATTTCGACCTGCTGCTGACCGACCTGCGCATGCCGGGTCTTGATGGTCTCGAATTGTTGCGACGCGCCAAACGCTTGCGCCCCGAACTCGGCATCGTCATGATGACCGCGCATGCCACCATCCAGACCGCCGTTACCGCCATGCGCGAAGGCGCGACCGACTACCTTGAAAAACCCTTCGACAAAGACGAGTTGCTCGTGGTAATCGAGCGAACCCTCGAACGCGGCGAATTGCGTCGGCAAAACACACGCCTGCGGCAATTGGTCACCGACTCCGTCGCCTTGGGCAACATCGTCGGGCAAAGCGAAACCATGCGCGCCGTTTTCGAACGCACCCAGCGTGCGGTGCAGGTTCGCAGCAACGTCCTTATCCTCGGAGAATCCGGCACCGGCAAAGAACTCATTGCACGGCACATCCACTTTTCCGGTGCGCGCCAAAAGAAACCATTCATTGTGGTGAACTGCGCAGCCATCCCCGATTCCCTCGTCGAATCCGAACTCTTTGGCCACGAAAAAGGGGCCTTTACCGGTGCCGAAGCCAGTCGCGCCGGAAAATTCGAGATGGCCCACGGCGGCACCCTATTCCTCGATGAAATCGGCGACATGCGACTCGAATCCCAAGCCAAACTGCTTCGCGTGCTGCAAGACGGCATCGTGCAGCGCGTGGGCGGCCAACAAACCCGACAAGTGGACGTGCGCACCATTGCCGCAACCAATTGCGACCTCAAGCAGCGCGTGGCCGCCGGAGAATTCCGCGAGGATCTCTACTTCCGCCTCGAAGTACTGCCCATCCACCTGCCACCCCTGCGCGACCGCATCGACGACCTACCCCTCCTTGTCAGCCATTTCCGAGACAAGCTCGCCACCAAGATCGGCATCCCAGCGCCCATACTCATACCCGAGGTCATGGACGCCTTCCGCCGCTACCGTTGGCCCGGCAACATCCGTGAATTGGAGAACACCCTTGAGCAACTCATGGTGCTCAGCACCGGCGACACCATAGACACCCGCGCCCTTCCCGAAAAATTCGGACAGCCCGCGATTTCCACCGGCGAATTCATACTCCCGCCCGGTGGCCTTGTCCTGGAAGATCTCGAACAAGAATTCATACGACAGGCGATGGAACTCAGTGGCGGCCGCATCAAAGAAGCCGCCGAACTCCTCGGACTCTCCTACAAAACCCTCCAATACCGCCTAAAAAAACACGGAGCCCCCCGCGACGAGAGCGCCGAATCCTCCTGATAATCCCCAAAAGCCCCCCTGCGACCAGACACAGACCACCCATCCATTTGACTCAGCATCCATCTATCCGCTACAATCCAAAAGTGCGCAGCAAGTGGGAATGCGCACATTTTCTTTTGACACAGGTCCACCATGTGGACGGGTAGCTCAGTTGGTAGAGCATCGGACTTTTAATCCGGTGGCCATGGGTTCGAGTCCCATCCCGTTCACCATTTCTTTTTTATGCCAATCATTGCCACCTGAAGAATAACCTGTGTTTATAGGGCTGTTAGTGATATGCGCCTGTATGGCATCTATGGTGGGGTATTTGGCTATTATACCACCTTCTTGTGCCAGAAAATGCCCCGTTTTGCCGGTTTTGGGGGGACACTGGGGGGGACATTTTTGGGGTTCATTTTCAGCCATGGCGAGGGCTTCCCGTTCCACCTGTTGGGAAGGCCGTGCAAGTTCCACAGCCGCCCTCAGGTCGTCCATGTTCGCGTGGGTGTAAATCCCGAGGGTCATCTGGACGGTGGCATGCCGTAAAATCTTCTGTGCTGTGGCCGGGTGGACGTTCAGCCGTGCTAAACGGGTGGCGCAGGTATGCCGGAGTGCATGCAAATCCACCGTGCCCGCCGTGGTGGACTTGGAAATTCCCGCAAGCCGCAAATCCCGGTCAAGAACCTTCACGCTTGGCGCACTCGGGAACACAGGGTCAAGGGGATGCAGCCGCGCAGGGATGGGGCTTCCCAAACGCTTGGAAATGCCTTGAGCCGATTCGATGCGCTTGGACAGATGGCCATGCAGTTCGCAAGCCAAGTCCGCCGGAAGGGGTAATTCCGCCCCGCGCCGGGCCTTCTCAAGTTCAGCACGAATGGTGACAGAGCAGGATGCACCCTCAAGGCGCAAATCCCGAATCTCCAAGCCGCGCACTTCACCCGCCCGCAAACCCAATTCCATCATGAGCCGGTAGCACAAGGCCCGTTCCCGCCCTAAGGCCGTTAGTTTCTCGATGGTTTCCGGCTTCAGTCCCGCCTCAGTCCCACGGTTGACCCGCTTCTCTACCAATGGCCTGCGTTGGGCAGCGTCCAAGAGCCGCCCTATTTCATCATCGCTCAACACGCGCCGGGTGCGCCGTCGATCCACGCGCTCATTGGATGCCGAAACATTCTTGAAGGGGTTTTCCATCGCCCGCCGCTCACGCACCAACCAATTGCAGAAACCCGACAAGGTGACCAAATACAGGTTGCGCCGCCGGGGGGACAGGGCTTTATTATCCCGCCGGTCTTCCCGAAGATTAAAAAGCCAGTGTTCGAACACAGGCCCGCTCAAGTCCGTGATGTGGGCGAATTGGCATCCCGCGAATATGCGCTTGAGCATCTGCTGGGTTTCATCGACATGACGGGGGGTCACGTCTTTATTCTTCATGTGCCGCTCATACGCCGCCGCATGCTCGACCAAGGGGACGCATTGCCAGTCCTTGGCACTGGCCTCTGTCCGGCTTATCAATCCAGAACGCAGCCGCTCCTCATGCTGCATCGCGCTCTGCAGGACAGCCGCCGCAGAATCCTTGTGCTTGCATCCCGTAGAACGCTCGACGACCACGCCCGCCGCATTCCTGAATCGCATTTGGTACGGGCCTGCCAATTTGCCGTCTCTGGTTTTCCTGAAAATGCGTCCCATATCGTCTCCCTTTTTTTGGTTGATTCGCCTGTCGGTATTATTTCGTCGCAGCCTATACCCAAGTCAAGCCGCAAGCCAAACTAAATTCAGTACAGCCGTTTTAATAGAAAAGCCATACTCCACTATGCCCGGGGCCGTTTGCGTTGCGTGTGGGGCATCCTAGGCGTTCCTTTGGGTATTCTCGCCGTATTAATCGCCGGGGGTTCGCCCGTTTCCTAAAAAGGGCATGTTTCCGATTCTTCGTGTTCAATTTCGGGTTCCTCGAAAATCACATCATAGGTTCCCATCGTCGGGGCCGTCCGCCGCGCCGGGGCCGGTTCGGGTTCGCCGGTCAACGCCCTAAATTTCTGGACGGGCTTATCGAAAAAGATATTTCGGGTTCCGGTTTCCCCGTGCCGGTGCTTGGCGAGGGTCATGCGGATCACGTTTTCAGCCTCACGAATCCCGAGGGCCTTTTGGTCTTTTTCGGAAAGGCCGGACAAAATGATCACCGCGTCGGCATCGGCCTCGATGTCCCCGCTTTCCCGCAGGCACGACAGCATCTGAAATCCATTCGCCACCTTGTCCGCCTCCCGGCTTAGCTGGCATGCCACCACCACCGGACAAGCCAATTCCCGCGACAGGGCTTTAAGGCTATGGCTTATCTCGCCGATTTCTTGATAGCGCTGGGCTAGTTTCTGGGAACGTTTTTCGAGTTGGCATAGCTGCAGATAATCCACGAAGACCACGCCGTGGCTATTTCGGGATTTCCACCGCCGCGCTATTCCTCGAATATCCCACACGCTCCGCCGTGGGGCATCGTCAATCCACAAAGGCCACTCGGACACGACCTTCGCCGCCTGTTCCGCCCGCTCAAGACCGCCGCCGCTTTGCCAATGAAGTCGGTGCGGGTCGCTATTCCCGCGCATAGCGATCACACGCCGGGCAATTTGTCCGCGATCCATTTCAAGGGAAAAGAACAAGCACGGGGTTCCACCTTCGGACAGATGCGCAGCCATGTTCAACATGAGGGCTGTTTTGCCACATCCGGGCCGCGCCGCAACCACAATCATTTCCCCGCCGCGCAGTCCGCCCAAGAGGTAGTCAAGGCCGGGGATGCCGGACGGCAGACCATTCAGCCCATCGCGCCGGTTAGGCTCGGCCATTGCCCTGAAATAGTCCATGGTGTCCGGCAATATATCTGCCAATCGTTTTGGTTCCGCGCCTTGTCCTCGTGCCTGGGTGAGCTGGAATATTTCCCGCTCCGCCTCTTCAAGCAATGCGCCGGGGTCGTCGGCCTCTTCCGCCTTTGCGCTGATGCCCCGGCAGGTTCGGGACAAGTCCCGCATTGCCGCCAAATCCCGGACACGCGCCGCATAAATCCCCGCGTTTGCCGATGTGGGAACCGCTCCGGCCAGTTCGCCGAGATAGTAGTGCCCGCCGCAGGCCTCTAAATCGCCGCCAAGGTTTTCGGCCACCCGCAGTCCATCAAGGGCCTTGCCGCCTCGGTGAGTGGCAACCATGGCCTCGTAAATCATCCGATGCGCGGGCTCGTGGAACGCTTCGCCAGTTCCCCCAAGGATGGGCAGGATTTCATCAAGCGCCGGGCCTTCACTCAAAAGCACGCTGCCAAGCACGGCCTTTTCTGTTTCCAAGTCATACGGAGTCTTCATGCTGTGCCTCTCTCAATCGCGCCGCCCATGCGACAAGTTCGGGGTCGTCCGTGACAGCATCCCCCGCCGGGGCCCCGCCACCGTCCTTGGAGCCATACTTGCCCTCGACGATCTTAGTGACGGTGTCGGGCTGCAAGAACCAATCAACATCCGCCCGCCACCCGCGCTCATTCTCGCCCCGCAGAAAGGCCGAGGTTCCGCCTTGAACAAGCGCCTCCTTCCAAGAGTCCCGCCACGCGGGGTCTTTCAGCCTAGAGCGCAGGGCCGTTGTCCGGGATGTCGTCATGGTTTGCGCCGTGGGCCATTCGTTCATTTCGGCGTGTTGGTTCCATCCTGCAAGGAATTCTTCCGAAGAGGGGCCGGACGCGATAGCGACCGCGTTCCCTTCTCTTTGTTCTTTGTTCTTTGTTCTTTGGATCGGGGATGTTTTCGAGATACCATCGCGATGCCATCATGGATGCCATCCCCGATGCCATCGGGATGCCATCCGGGCCGCACACCTAAAGCATCAAACACGCCATCCGAAAAGGCCGTCCGCATCTCTTCGGAAAGTAAACCGATGGCATTGCAGACCCGCTCTAGGTGGGAATTCCTCAAGCCGCATTCGGGTAATTCGGAGAACAGCCGCCCAAGACACTTGGCCGCGCCCGGACTTGTAGGCATGTTGTATCGCAGAAAATTCGGGGCTACGATCGTGAACGCCGCACTATCGCACTCAATCATCCCTACCGCCGCAACGCCCTCCAAGGCAGTCCTTGCCCGCTCAGTACTCCACCCGCATTCCGCAGCGAGGGTCAATTCGTTTCCTCGAAATGCGCCCGTGCTGTTTTGTGCCGGACAGGTCAACGCCCACACAAAGGCCATTTTTGCGTCATCCGATAGCGTTCGGAATTTCTGGTCAAGCCAGAGTCGGGGCGATATCTTGGAATATTCACGCATGTTCACCTCCTCCTTTCTTGGATTGCTCTTCGTCATCAAGCGCCTGTTTTGCCCTCGCAGCGCAAACGAGTGATTCAAGAAGATTTTTACAAGCAGGTCGCGGGCATCCTTCTCGCTCCAGACGGGCCAGGAGTCGCCGCCCGTGGGCCTCAAAGGCTTTGATTGCCTGTTCTCGCTGAAAAGTCCTCATGCATCCCCCTTGCGGTTGTGTGTGTGTCCACAGGTGCAGCGGACGCGCATCTTCCCGCGCCGAAGACACCGGACGGCACTCAACGCCTCCACAGACGCGGCGGTTTCACCAAGGTCATTCAGACGTTCCGCAAGTCGGAGAATCAATTTCTCGGCTCGCTCAATTGCCTTCTTATGATTGTTCATCAGCCGTTCCTCCGCGTGCTGCTGATGGCGGGGCGGCAGGGCTTCGCGCCGTTGGAAATCCATTCCGAAATTTGCGCCCTGTTCCAGCGCACTGCCCGCCCAAGAGTCAGGGGCCTTGGTAATGTTCCCGCGTCTCTCATTCTCCAGATCGCCCGAACCGACATGCTCAGGTATCGCGCCAGTTCCTTCACATCCATCAAGCCTTCGTTCTCCATGAGCTAATCTCCGCGCTCTTTTCAAGCATTACTCCCGGCCCAATTGCCGAGAACATGGAAATTTTCCCAAAGAATAAACGGGTTTTGTGCCAAGGTACAGGGGGCGATGCTCGGGGTACAAGACGGGGATGCGGGGCATCCCATGGATGTTGAAGGGAATGGTGGGCAAGAATTTTTCGGGGTACAAAACTTTCTTTTCAGGGTTCATTTTGTAACCCAAGAAAAACTGCTCTACCGAGTAACTTCCTCGATTACCCCCAAAAAGGCACTTTCGCGGTAGAGAAAAATGGGATCACGAGGTTTGCGATTCTCTCCCGGCGTCCGCACATCTTGGCTCCAGGGATTCTTCTTGCGGTGTTCTCTCAGTCGCCGCTTGAACGTGCCTTGTTTTTGGCTCGGGATGGCATACTTTTGAATCAAGGCTGTCTCGGAATACCACCCTTCAATGCGATTGCCGTTAGCCTTGCCCTCCTCGCCTAGGGCCGGATTCTCCGTATCTTTTCCGCTCTCCGCCTTGGGCGCGGGCGTCGCGCCGGGGGCCTGAGCCTCCATTGTCTCTTTCAATCTGTTTATTGCATGAACCAATTCCACATGGTCTATGGCCTGGGGCGGGTTATCTTTGGTTTCCGCAAGAGGCACGGTGCGTCGCGATATCCTCAACGAACCATCTGCCAGAGTGTCTACCGAAAAAATGGGATCATCGGGTGGCTTTGGCGATGCACGCAAGTCCAAAAGCCCGAGATCCGGCCATTCGGTCCAGTCCTTTTCCTCTGTCCCCGCCATTGCGCTTATCGTGACCGATTTGCCTGCTTGCCGGACGGAAGCCGCCATGCCTTTTGAGTCGAAGATGATCAAATCCCCTTTGGCTCTATCAGCTTCGGGCAGTTCTGCGTGCTCGGTTCGGAAGACGTTGATCAGGTCGCGATAAGTCCATCCCGCATCATAGAAATACCGCTCAGAATTGCCGCGATGCTTTGCAAGAATCGGCACAAGTCCCCACAAATTGTAGGTTAGAACCGCCCGCCAAGAAGCCGGATCGCGCATGTCAAAGATGCTTGTCCAACGGGTTGCTGAACGATGTACCACAGGGGCTTGCGACTTTTTCGCCATACTTCGATTCCTTTTCGGTGTTGCGACTCCGGACGGGGACAGAAAGGAATCGTGAACCGCCGCCCCCCCGGAGCCGCGTTGCGCCCACCCGTCGGCGGGCCAACTGAAAGTCTGCGAGGAAATTCTAACCGCTAACCGCGTTCGAGCTCAAAATAAGGTCATCCCGACTTCCGCCCCAATTCTGTCAGCACGGCCTCTTCACGCGCCTTTGACATGACTTTCAAGAAGCGACTGGCAATGTTTGTGCGCTGCGTTCACGGCCTGCTTGGCCTCACGGCTTACAAGTAAGAATGATTCCCGTTCAAAAAAAGTCTATAATCCTGTTTAGCGGGTTCCTCTTGCTGGTGACAGAGGATCGTTTCGTATCGGACTCACGTCGAAATCTGTGCCAATGGTGGATTCGACAAGGGGGTGGACCAAGCCCCTGCGTGTTGACAACGGAGGAGAGAACATGCAGACCATCTTTGATCTTTGCAAGCCGCGTGAGGACGTGCTTGCTGGCCGTGTAAAGGATGAGGAGTTTGCCGCCGACTTGGCTGCGGTCGTAAACGGCAAGGCCACCAAAGAGTACGCCGACCCTTCGCTCTTTTTTCAGTACACTTATCCGACCCGTGGTCTGAAGACGTTGTTGGAAACCGTTTGCCGACGGCTCAGCGGCGAGGGTGGCGAACTGAACTCGGTGGTTCGCCTCGACACCCAGTATGGCGGCGGCAAGACTCACAGCTTGATTGCATTGGTCCATGCCGTTCGTGGAATGCAGAATGTGGCCGAAGCGAAGGAATTCATCGACCCCAAGCTGCTGCCAAAGGGCAACGTGCGAGTGGCGGCCATGGACGGCGAGAATGCCGACCCGGCTAATGGCCTCACCTTGGAAGATGGGCTTATGGCGCGGAGCCTATGGGGCGAGATGGCCTATCGTCTCGCGGGACGCGAAGGCTATGAACGCGTTCGCAAGAGTGACGAGAAACACATCGCGCCAGGGACGGAAACCATCATCGAGCTTTTCGGCGGAGAGCCGACCCTCATTCTGATTGACGAAGTTTCCGTTTATCTACGCAAGGTCGCCCAGGTTTTTCCCGACTCGGTTAATCAGTTCCCTGCCTTCATGCAGGCACTCATCAAAGCCATCGCCTCAACCCCGCAGACTGCACTCGTGTGTACTTTGGCTGTTCGCGCTGAAGATGAGGAAGCCAAGGATGCGTACAAGGCCGAGCATCAACTGGCGTTGGCGGCATTCGCCGAGGCGGAAAGCATCGTATCGCGCAAGCTGCTGCAACTGGACCCCACGGAAGAAGACGAAACCGTGGACGTGGTGAGGCGGCGTCTGTTTGAGCAAGTGGACCTGACTGGTGCGGCCAAAGTGGTTGATGGATACACGGAGCTGTGGGACCGCAACAAAGACAGCCTGGTGCAGGATGCCTTCAGTCCCGAAACCCGCGACCAGTTCCGCAAGGGCTATCCGCTTCATCCCGAAACGCTCAACGTCATGATCGAGAAAATGAGCAGTCTTTCCACATTTCAGCGGACGCGCGGCATGTTGCGTCTTCTGGCCCGAACCGTTTTCGCTCTCTGGAAAGACAAGCCACAGGATGCCTGCGCGATTCACCCGCACCATATCGATCTCGGCAATCCTCAAATACGCGCCGAAATCACCACCCGGCTCGGCCAAGGCGTGTATGCCTCCGCGTTGGGTTCGGATGTCTCCTCCGTTTCCGGTAAGGACCCAGCCATTGCACAACGGCTAGACCAGAACAACTATCCCGGCCAGCCGCCAGTAACGAGTTACGTGGCCAGGACGATTTTCCTGAACACCATGGCATTCGGCGAGGCAGCCCAAGGCATCACCCCGGACCGCCTTCGCTACTCCGTATGCTCTCCCGACATGGACCCCTCTTTTGTGGAGGCAGCCCGCAAGCAATTTGCGACGGAATCCCTCTATCTGGACGATAGACCCGGTTCCCCTCTGCGCTTCCGGGTCGAACCCAATCTGACACAAATTATCAGCCGTGAAATGCGTGAGGTGGACGCCGACGATATACGAAACATTTTGAACACCCGCATCAAGGACCTCTTCAGCAGCGGCAAGAGCGACTTTGCCCTGATCCCGTTTCCTGCCGGACCGTATGAGATTCCCGATGATATCGGTGATGGTCGCCCCTATCTTGTCGTGCTGAATTACGATGCTTTCGCACTGTCAGACACACCCGCCGAACTTCCGAAAGAACTGGTGCGCATGGCCACCAAGAAAGGCGTTAAGGAAGAGTTGCGGACGCTTCAGAACAACCTCATTTTCGTGGTTGCCGACAAGCGGCTTCGCACGGACATGAAGCAGTCCGTGTGCCGCCGCCTTGCCCTTGAGTCCATCGTCAACTCAGCCAAGATCAATGAGCTTGCCGATTATCAGCAACGGAAAGTCCGCGAGGAATACGAGAAGTCCCGGAGCACCGTCGCTATCGCCACGCTCCAGTGTTATCGCCATCTATTTTACCCGAGCAACGTCCCGGTTGGCTCCGGCGAGGCGCGTTTGGGGCACACCACCATTGAACTTCAGAATGCCAGCGATTCACCGGGCAACGGCCAGCAACATATCAAGCGTGCGTTACGGGATCAGAAGAAGCTCTTGGCTGCGGGCGATGAGCCGGACGCGCCAAGCTACGTGCGCGACCAGTCGCCGCTCAAGACCAAGGGCCAAATCACAACCTTGGAACTGCGCAACGAATTCCGCAAAGCGCCGAATCTTTCCGTGCTGCTCGACGATGCCCCGCTCATTCGCTGCATTCAATTGGGCATTGCCCACGATGTTTTCATCTACCGGGAAGGCGACTTGGTATGGGGGAAGGGTGACCCGTCGCCTGCCATACAGATCTCCGTCAATGCCTTCGTTCACACGCTGGCAAACGCCAAGGAATTGAAACTGTGGCCGCGTCCTCCCAAAGAAGAACCCAAACCAGTGGAGCCCTTGGATGACGGTGACGGCAGCGAAACCACTTCCCCCTTCCCGGAAGATCCTCGCCCCTTGGCCCCCGGCCCTCGCCCCCCGGCCACCTTGTCGGCAGAGGGACCATTGCGCCAGGCGTTGGTCGAGCTTTTCGAGAAAACCCGGACCCAAAAAGTGGACTATCTGAAGTCCATCACCATGCGCTTCTACGAGGCCAAGGGTGCATGGAGCGCCCATCAAGCCGTGGCCACCTATCGGGATGTGGAAACGGCTTGCCGGTTGTCGGTGGGTATCGAAGGCGACGGCATAGAATCCTTTGATGTCCAGTTCTCCGGGACCTTGAGCAAAGCCAATAGCATAAAATCGTTCCTGGAACCACAGCTTCGTTCGTCCACGAATGCCACGTTCGAAGCCGATTACATGCTCACGTTTGCAGCGCCGTTCGCCACGGTCAAACAGAAGACGGATGAGTTCATTACGGCCATGACGAAATATGGTGGCGCGGAAGCCTATGTGGAAGCTGAAGCAGGCCGAGAGTAAATGCAAGGAGGACGTATGGTTCAACGCCAACAGAGCAGCAAGACCGCCCGTGACGCCCGGCCAGTGTACGAACTCTGTGCCCAAGGTATTGGTGGCGGGCAATTCTCGTTGGAAATCTGGCAACTCCCCAGCCCGGCCACACCACGCCTCGTTACCAAGGAGCGCACCGCTGCCCTCAAGGGTCGAGCTTTGGAAATCGTCGAGGCCAAGGTTTTGCGGCAAATGAAGAACTCGGGCATCCGTATCCCCGCGCTGAAGAAAGGCGAGACCAAAGCCTTCCCTCTGGATGAGGATATCGCACTTAATATGGCCTTGTTGTTCAGGACCCTTGCGCCGATGACCAGTATCGAGCGGATTCGCCAAGTCGCCCAAGGCATTGACCAGATGAGCCGGGAAGAGGCCGGGTATTGGCTCGGCATGGCCGTACACCGCAAGTATCCGAGGCGGGTGCTGGCCGCATTGCGGATGTTGTTGACGATGTGAAGGCATCATGGACCCAAAGAAGGTTTATATTTTTCACATTACGCACATCGAGAATCTGCCCCGAATTATGGCGGCAGGCGGCTTGCGTTGCGACCGGCTCCGCGTGCAAAATGGTGAAGCAGTGATGGGGATCGCGCATCAGCGCATTAAGGATCGCCGTGCCAAGCGGCCCGTGTTTGTTGCGGCGAAAGGCACGTTGGCGGATTATGTTCCCTTCTACTTCGCGCCGCGTTCTCCGATGCTTTATACTATACATGGTGGCAATGTGGACGGATATACTGGTGGGCAGAAGCCCATTGTACATTTAGTGTCAACTGTAGATACGGCTGTCGCGTTAGGGAAACCATGGTGTTTTACCGATGGACATGCGGATATGGCGTTTTCGAATTACTCTGATGACCTGAAGAATCTGGACAAGGTCGATTGGACTGTCATGAAATCCAAGTTTTGGAACGATACCGATTTGGCCCCAGACCGCAAACGAAGGCGGCAGGCCGAGTTCTTGGTGCATGAGTCATTCCCATGGACGGCCATTCTCGGAATCGGTGTGTTAGACGGGGAAATCAAGACCAGGGTGACGCAGATCTTGGCGGAGAACACCCACCGGCCCCCAGTTGCGGTAAAAGGTAGCTGGTACTATTGAGGACCATGAACATGATTACGCTCGCGCAAGGCAATCTTCTTGAGGCGGATGCCGAAGCCCTGGTGAACACGGTCAATACCGTGGGTGTCATGGGCAAAGGTATAGCGCTGCAATTCAAGAAAGCCTACCCGGATAACTTCGACGCCTACAAACACGCCTGTGATGAGAAGAAACTTGAGGCGGGAAAGATGTTCGTGTTCGAGACCCGTGGTCTGCATAATCCCAAGTACATTATCAATTTTCCCACCAAGCGCCATTGGAAAGACCGCTCAAGGATTGGGGATATTGAATCGGGCCTCAAAAACTTGGCAGACACCGTATCCCAAATGGGCATCCGCTCCATTGCTATCCCTCCCTTGGGGTGTGGAAACGGCGGATTGGATTGGATTGACGTTTTCCCGCGCATACACAAAACCCTTGAGGGTTTGCGCGATGTCCGGATTCTGGTCTATGCGCCCAAAGGTGCGCCCGCAGCGGAAGACATGCTCAACAAGACCAAGCGCCCGCGCATGACGGCGGGACGGGCTGCCGTTATTGGGTTAATGAGCCGCTACGGGGCCGCCGGTTACCGCATGAGCCTCCTGGAGGTGCAGAAGCTCGTTTACTTCCTTCAGGTGGCCGGGGAGCCTCTGGAAAGAGTGCAATTCACTCGTGGCAAGTACGGTCCCTATGCCGACACGCTTAGGCATGTTCTCAACCACATGGAAGGCCATTTCATCCAAGGCTATGGCGACGGGGCCAACACGCCGGATACGTCCATCGAACTGTTGCCCAATGCCATCGAAGAGGCGGAAGCATTCTTGGAAGACCACCGGGATACCAAGAAACGTTTTGACCGCGTGACGGACCTCATCGACGGGTTTGAAACGCCCTACGGCATGGAACTGCTTTCTACGGTGCATTGGGTGGCCACCAACGATGACATGCTTGCACGAAGCGATATGGATGCGGCTATTGCCGGGGTAAAGGCATGGAGTCCTCGAAAGAAAGAGAAATTCAAGCCCGAGCACATCAAGGTGGCCTGGGCTAGGTTGCATGGCCAGCAATGGTGGTAGGGCCGAAGGCACGGGGCCGCAGGTAGAGGGTCTAGGGGAAACCGCAAGGGAATCAGGTCATTCCAAAACGAGGATGTGAAAAAGGGAATCCATGAGCCGTACACCATCGAACCAGAATCAATCTCCATCCACTTCCCCTACACCTCCAACCCACGGCCCTATACCCTCCTCCCTCGGCCCTCGACCCTCCTCCCTCCGCCGCCTCATTGAAGATTGGATGCCCATAGCGTTCTTGAGTGAAGAGTGTATTCGCGAGCGGCGCTCCATGACCGCCTTGCCGCCCACCTACTATTTGCACGTCTGGTGGGCACGGCGGCCCTTGGTGGCATCCCGCGCCGCGATTCTCGGTGCGCTCCTGCCGTCCGGTGCCGACCATGAGAAGTTTCTCCATGTCCTCGGTATTCATGGAGATCCCATGGCGGCGAAGAAACGAATGGCGGCGGCGGCCAAGAATGTTGATCCAGAGACGGGTGCTAGAGAGAACCTTGGGACCAATCCCTATGGCTATGACCGGGCCTTCAAATACATTCCCGACAAGACCGACCTAAAGTCGTTGGGCTATGAGGGCAACCATCTCGCTGTTTTGGATCCAACAGCGGGCGGTGGAAGTATACCTTTTGAAGCCATGAGGCTTGGATGTCTTACGCTCGCCAATGACCTCAACCCTGTGGCGTGGCTGATTCTAAAGGCCACTGTTGAATTCCCTGCAAGGTTTGGTGCCGAACTTCTTGGGCGTTACAAGGAGTTATCCCGGCGATTCATAGAATGTGCGACTCCAAGATTCAAGGACATCTTTCCCCTTGAGGCAAAGGGTATTACCGTGGACGGCTATCTCTGGGCGCGGACGGTGAAGTGTCCGTATTGCGGGGGTATTGTGCCGCTGAGTCCGAATTGGCGCTTGGATAACGTCGGGACCGGAGTACGGTTGTTGCCCAAGACCGAAGGGTCACAAAAACGGATTGTCGATTTTGAAATTGTCCACAAACTCGCGGAGCAATCGCCGGGCACGGTATCGGGCGGCAACGGGCAGTGTCCTTTCCCGGACTGCGGACGGGTGATTGATGGGGATGAAATCAAAGCCCAGGCGCAGTCGGGGCAGATGGCAGAGCAGTTGTATGCCATCGTCTACAAGGAAGAACAGATCACAGGCTACACGAAGGCGGGTAAAACCAAGACGAAAAAAGTGCGCGGGTTCAGAGCGCCCCGCCCTGAAGACGATGTCCGCGAGCAAGTGCAAGCCGCCCTCGACGCTAAACTCCCTGAATGGCAGGCATGGAACATCATTCCGGATGAGGAAGTCATTGAAGGGAACAAGACCACCGAACCCATCCGTTATGGCATGAAGTTTTGGCGAGACTTGTTCTCGCCGCGTCAACTTTACGGCCATTGCACCAGCGTCGAGGTGTTCCAGGAACTCGTGGAAGCGTGCGGCGGCGCAGGAAACCTCTCCGAACTCGATAAGGCTGCGTTGACGTATCTGGCGATAGCGACGGATAAGCTGCTTGATTGGAACAGTCTTGCCTGTACTTGGGAACTGACAAAGCAGCGGATGGGGCACACGTTCGCGAGACATGATTTCTCTTTTCGGTGGAGTTACTGCGAAATGGCTCCCACCATCACGGGGGTTGGTCTCGATTGGGTCGTTGACGCCACAGGTAAATCCTTGGCGGAACCGATTGAGTTATCTGGCGATCCCTCCATTCCCTCTGAACCCGACCTGCTCACCCCAGCCTTAGAACCGAAACCCGAAGGCCGAAACCCTTCTTCCATCGTCATCACCAATGGTTCCGGCGATAACTTGCCACACGTGGCAGACGCTTCGGTGGACGCCGTCGTGATGGACCCGCCATATTACGACAATGTGATGTACGCGGAGTTGGCGGACTTCTTCTATGTCTGGTTGAAGCGGACGGCGGGATTGTTTTACCCGGAGCAATTCTCCGGCTATCTGACGGACAAGGACCGGGAAGCCGTGGCGAACACGGCGAAGTTCAAGGACTTCACGCAGGTCAAGGGGACGGGCGGGGCGAAGAAACGGGCTTCACGGGATTACCAAGAACGGATGCAGGCCATCTTCACGGAATGCCGCCGGGTGCTCAAGCCGGACGGTGTGATGGTGTTGATGTTCACGCACAAGGCGACGGGGGCCTGGGATGCGTTGGCGCGCGGCCTGCTGGATGCCGGGTTCACGATTACGGCGAGTTGGCCCATCAACACGGAGGCGGAAGGCAGTCTGCATATCAAAGACAAGAACGCCGCGAAGAGCACCATCTTTCTGGTGTGCAGGCCAAGGGTAGGGCCGGGGGCCGAGGGTATAGGGTCGAGGGGGGAAGAGAAGATTACGTACTGGGAAGAGGTGGAGCCGAAGGTGGTGGAGTTGATTCGGGGCGGGAATGGGAAGCAGGGCAAGGTGGCGGAATTCCAGGCGTATGGTATCCGAGGGGTGGATTTGTATCTGTCGTGCTTCGGCCCGGCGCTCCAGGTGTTTTCGGAACACTGGCCGATGCAGCGTGGCCGCGCCATGCAACGCCCCGAACCCGCCAAGGGCGCGCAATTGAAGCTGATCGAAGACGAGGAATGGGACCCCTATGCGGTGCGTCCCGAAGATGCGCTGATGGCGGCCCGGCGGGCGGTGAAAGATTGGCGCATGGAACAATTGGCCACGGTCCAACGGCAGGCGCATCTGGACCCCGTGACCGAGTTCTTTATTCTGGCCTGGGATGCGTTTGAATCCCCTGAGTTCCCGGCGGACGAGGCGTTGAAGCTGGCGCGGGTGGTGGGTGTGAGCTTTGACCAGGATTTGAAGGACAAGATTCTGGAGATCAAGGGCGGCAACGTGATTCTGTGGGACAGCGCGATGCGGGCCAAGAAGGGCGCCATCGGGTCGCCCAAGCACGATATCCTCATCAATGCACTGCACCATGCCGCCCGGCTGGGACGCGAACAGAACACCGGTGCGGCCAAGGACTTGCTCGAAAAGGCCGAATTGATTGGAGAACCGGCCTTTCTCATGGCGCTGGAAGCCATCTTGAACGTATTACCGGCCCCAGCGCTGGTATCGAGCAGCAGCGGTGCACTGGCGGGTGCCGCCGCCGACGCGGATGCATTGGAGAAACTGCGAAAACTGGCATTCGCCAAGGAAGTGCCCGCGCCAAGCCAGATGATGATAGCAGCCTTGGAATAAATTGGATATGAAAAATGTAAACTCAACGGTTGACATTCATGTGCGGCTGCTTGCTATAATCGGTGTGGATATCAAATGGGAAAGAGAACACCGGATAAGAGCGCTTGAAGTCAACGGGAAAAGCCGCGCGTTGAAGGACATATCCGATCTTCAAGAGCAGCATCCAAAGGATTACCGGCAGATGATGGACACGCTCAGAATGGCTGCGGAGCAAAGACGGGTTCTCAACACAAGCCGGGTCAGACGGGGACGGGGCAAGGAATGCAGGGATGTGTACGAGATGAAGGGCGGCCAAGCCCGCTTGTTCTTTTTCTATACGCCCGATGAAGAAGAGATCGTGGTTTGCACCCACACCTACTGGAAAGCCAAGCCAAGCACCAAGGAGCAAAACGAAGCCTTTGGAGTCGCCGCCAAGATGCGGCAGTTATACTTGAATGGGGTTCGGCAGCATACGGAATGAGGAGAGAGCAACAATGAAATCCAAATCGAGCAACGTGGTGTCCGCCAACATCATGGCGATGTTTGATGATGTTCCGGAAACGGAAGAAATCATCGCCAGGATGAAGTCAAATGCGTTGGACTTGGATGCGGATCCCGAGTTTGTGGCCGGGTATCTCAAGGCACAGTTTGTGGAAGACATCTATAAAGTGATGGAATCGCAGGGACTCAACCGTAGTCAATTGGCCAAGAAACTTGGTAAAACACGGCAGTATGTTGGCCGCGTTCTGAACGAGAAAGCCAATTTCACATTGGAAACGCTGGCCGAGATTGCCTGTGCTTTAGGCATGCAAGTGTCCGCGCGGATGTATTCCAGGGATGAACAGATGGCGATACTTCCGACAGTCAGGAAACCCACCATACTTTTCCTTTCGGAGTTTGTGCCTGAAACCAAGCCTGTCAGAGGCAAATCTGGAGAAAGCAATGCCGGAGATCTTGCAGCTTAAAGATTTTGTCATTACGCGGCTTCATGTGGACTGGCATGAACCGGACAAGCCCACGGCGGAATCCCCAGAGTTCACCGGAAGCATGGGCTTTGATTATGAGGTGCTTCGCCGCACTGATACTGCACGTTTCTTCGCATTGCGATTTCAGTTCAAACTGACTCCTGAGGTCAAAAAGACTAAGACGGGATATGAGATTGAAGCTGAGATTGTTGGGTTCTTTGACTTTCCAGAGACCATGACGGAAGACAAGATGCAGGCCCTTGTCCGGATCAATGGTGCGACGATTCTGTACGGTATCCTTCGGGGCGAAATTGCGGCGTTCACAGGTTCGTTCCCTGGAGGGAAGTTCATGCTTCCGGCTGTCTATATGCAGGATATTGTGAAAGACATCGAAACGCGCAAGAGGGCGGTCCACAGGAAAGTCCCCTTAAAAGAAAGTGTCTCCAGGCGCAAGAGAACATCATCTTGAACCTTGGCACTGGAGCACAACACTATGTTGCTTCGGGATAGAGAATGGCAACCTACCTACAGCCACGAAGACGGCGACCTCGTGGATTTATTTTTTCTTCCGGCTCTTTCCTGCGCCAAGCTGTACCAGCGCGTTACCGGCTACTTCAACAAGGAAGCGTTGTCGCTGGCGTCACGGGGACTTGACACGCTCATCCGCAACGAAGGCCGGATGGAATTGATTGTCGGGTGTACACTCGAAGAAGAAGAAGTTGATGCCATAGGAAAAGGCTATGAACTTCGGGACATTGTCGCGAAGTTGACGCATAACCGTTTTCAGAAGATGTTTGAAGATGCGTTTGCGTTGGAGCGTCTTGGTTGGTTGTCGTGGATGGTTGCCCACAACTATCTCGACATCAAGGTGGCCATTCCAAAAGACGCGGACGGCAAGTATCGTGCGGGATTGGGCCTGTATCACGCCAAGGCAGGATTGCTTGTGGATGCGGCGGGCGACAAGCTGGCATTCAGGGGTTCAATAAACGAAACCCTTGCCGGATGGAAACAGAACTGTGAGTCCTTTGACGTAAGCTGCTCATGGCGGGGGGAATGGGACCTTCAACGCGTCGTAACGACGGAAAGCTATTTTCATCAGTTGTGGGCGAACAAAGCCAAGACCGCCGAAGTCATGGAAGTTCCCGAAGCGGTCAAACAAGAACTGCTCCAATTCTTGCCCAAGGACGACACCTTCCTGAATCCGCCTGTAATGGTGGCCATGCCACCCGAAGAGCCGATTGAGGAAACCACGCCGGATCCGATTGAACCGGAAACGCCCGTAATGGATGACGTTGTTTCCGTTGAGGAACCAAAATCTGAAAACTCGCTTACCGATCATGAACGTTGCCGTAAAGTGTGGACGTTCCTCCGAGACGCCGCCAAACAAGAAGATGGCGCATTGGTGGCGGTCAAGACCAGCACCGTGGAACCGTGGCCGCACCAATTGCGGGCCTACAAGCGGATGCTGGACAACTGGCCCTTCCGTTTGCTGATCGCGGACGAGGTCGGACTGGGAAAAACCATTGAAGCGGGCCT
>CAIZGN010000025.1 GCA_903932505.1 Candidatus Hydrogenedentota bacterium | reverse complement strand
GTCCGCACGCGGCATCAATATTTTTTGGCATTCCGCATCGCTATAGGGTTTGCGGCACTCGGAGACATAGGTGCCCGCCCCTCGGCGTTTGTAGATAAGACCCGCGAGTTCCAATTCATGATAGGCGCGCACCACCGTGCTGGGATTGACCAGTAGCTGCTGGGCGAGTACGCGCACCGGCGGAAGTTCGTCCCCGGTCCCCAGTCGCCCCGTGACCATAAGACGCTTGATCTGCCCAAGCAGCTGCAGATACAGGGGGATGCCGTCGCTTTGATTGAGCCGAATATGCAGCATTGCGTTTCCCTTGCACCTTTATTGTATCGATATAACAATACAATTATTTTCTATGTTTGTCAATAGGCTCGGGATTTGGAATGGATTGGGTGTATCCCTTTACCCACGGTTTGGCGCAAGCGTTTTCGTGTCAAACAAACCTGACACACCGGGGACTTGCTCGTTCTTTTTCGTGTGACCTCCGTAACGGAGAAAAACCGGGGTTGACCGAGGCTTTGGCTTCCATAAATCCACCAACGGCATTCTTGCCCTGTGGCTATCCCGCGAGATATACTGAGCGGGCGGTAAAGTTCGTTCGCCCGGCCTGGGTTGGTGGGCGTGCGGGATGTATACGTTGCTTTCCATTATTGGAAGGGGAAACAGCCATGCGGTGGATGTGGGCTGCGATTCTGGGATTGGTTCTGCTGGCTCCTGCGGCTGTGGCGAAAACCACGGCGGGCGGGGCGGAGCTTCGTTCCGATGCGCAGCAGGAACACCGTTTGGCACAACGCCCCAAGGTCGAAGTGCGCTCGTTGGATGATCAGGGTCTGGGTTCGGCTCCTTTCCGCATCCGCGGGGAGTCGTCTGCGCCGAAGAAACCGGCAGCGGATAAGTCGGCCCCCCCCCCAGCCAAGTCGGCACCCGCCGCGAAGACTGCGGAGAATCCGCCGGCCACGCCGAAGGATGCGCCGAAAGCGGAGGCCGCCAAACCGTTGGCAGCAGACTCGCCGGAGCGGGTGCAGCGCCCCACGGAAACGGGCGAAACATCGGGCAACGCCGTGGCGGCGTTCTGGATTGTGTTGCCAAAGTAGACGAAGTACGGATGCCGATTTTTCGGCGTCATAACCATAGATGGGAATGCTCATGTTTCGACAGGGCCTTGTCTGCATTGTATGGATGCTCTTGATTGCACCGATCGCCCTTGCGGCACCGGAAGCGCGTCCATTGAAGGCTGATGCGCAACTGCGGGATGCCGTGGTGGATCCTGCGACGGGGCGACTGTTTGCCGCCGCGTATGACAAGGATCAGGTGTGGATCTTCGACGGCGCGTCGGGCGAGCGAGCGGGACAGATTCCTGTGGGTAACGGTCCCTCTGCGCTGGCACTGTCCTCCGACCAGAAAACGTTGGCTTGCGTGAACCGTCTAGCGGGCACGGTTTCACTGATTAATCTTGCAGAACAATCGGTTTATGCAACCGTTCCCGCAGGGGAAGGCGTCTGCGCTGTGGTCGCCGCGCCAGACGGCAAGTTTGCAGTGGCGGATTCTTTTGCGGATACGGTGTTGTTTGTTGACTCGCGTGGAACGGGTTCAGTGGACGCCTCGCGCCTTTCTGTTGCGGTGCCGGTCGCGCTTGCGGCGAATGAACTCGGCCTTGCGGTTCTTGGGCGGGCACAGTCCAGCATCAAGTTTTTTGCATGGGGCAGCACCGCCGCCACGCAGGAATTCCCGGGAACCTCGGTGCAGTCCATTGCGTTTCTTCCAGAAAACCGGCTGGCGACCGCCACGCCGGACAGCTTGGCCGTCTTGGACGCGACGACGGGCAAAGAGATCGTTCGCAAGTCCCTGCCGGTGAGTGCGCTGGCCAACGATGGTGGCGACATTCTCGTGGTGTCCAACGGCGCGCTGCGACGCTTGGACTCGGGCTTGGAAGAGAAGAACTCCACGCCCTTGACGGATGAAAGCCGCAAACTGACCGTTAGTGCTCGCGGTGTGGCGGCACTGAATCCCCTGACCCGCTCGTACCAGTGGTGCGCGGTGGAAAGTCCGGCTGCGCCCGTGGTGCAAGCTGCCGCCCCTGCGCCTTCGCCAGAGGCTGCCCTCGCCCCCCCTGCAGCACCGCAAGCCGCGCCCGCCCCCGAGACTCCTGCTGCCCCTGCGGTGGCACCCCAAGCTCCGCCAGCACCGGCTGTAGCGGTGGCACCAGCGGCTGAACCGAAACCGTCGGCCCCGGCAGAAAACACGCAGACAGCGGAAGCCAAGCCGCAAACCGGTGGCGCGAAGAAGCAACCACCATTGGGTGGCCCGATGGTAGGCGCGCCCCAACCGGGCCGTCGTCCTTCGAGTGTGCCCATGGACCAGCCGTCGCCTCGCACGGTCACCGATGCGCTTCTGAAGCCGACTGAATTCGGTGCCGAGGGCTTGGGTTTTCAAGCCCCGGACTGGTCAGAACCGTTGCGCAACGTCAAGGCGGGTCATGGCAGCGTAGATTTTGAGACGGGCCGCCAGTTATACAAAGACAACGTCCATCTTCAGCTGGGTAACATGCTGTTCCAGAGCGACCTGCTGAGTTATTCGCAGAAAGAGGGGCAATTCTTCGCGCAAGGCAATGTGGTGGTGGAACAGGAGGCCTCGCGCCTCACCGCCAAGGACATACTCTACGAAGCCTCAAAGGACGAACAGGACGTTCCGGCACCACCCGTGATCACCGATACCCTGAGCGCGCAGCAGCAGGAAAAGGAACGCCTTTCGCTGGGACATCTGCACGCCAACGAAGTGCATATCGAGGAACCAACCCGCGAAGCGTGGATGGACACGGTGGACTATGACCTCGCCACCAAGCAGGGCGACCTCTTCAACGCGCGAGGCAAGGCGGGCGTGTTCTTCTACAACGCGCGACACCTGCGTATTCTTGGTCCGGCCACGATGGAAGGCGACGATGTTTGGGTAACCACCTGCGACCACGACCCCCCGCATTACAAAATTCGCGTGAGCAAACTGCTTATCGAGGACGGGGAACTGGCCCGTGCCACCAACACTCGTTTGCAGTTGGGCAAGATGAACACCCCGTTCTGGTTGCCATCGTGGAGTCGTTCCGGAGCCGGGCTCAGCCCGTGGACGCTCGACTACGACACCGGACGCCGCGCCACGATTGGTTATTATCTCAACGTCGGCCAACAGTACGAAGTGTCCCCCTATGTCACGCTTGGACCACGGATTTTCGTTACGGAAAAACAGGGTGTGGGCCTTGGCGGCGACATTCAGTACGACTACATGAAGAATCCCGCCTCGTGGCTTTATCGCACGAAGGGCGAGATGCACGGGTTCCAAACCACGGAGAACCGGGGCTATTTCGAGTGGTATCACCGCTACGAGTACAGCGACGACCTCGTGTTCCGGGTGCAGTCGGAGCAATGGTCGGATGACCAGTTCTACAAGGACTTTTTCTACGACGCATACCGCAACCGGACCGAACCGCGCACCTTTGCCAATGTGACGTATCGTCAGGATCAATACATCGCCACGGGCACAGTGCGCGTGAACACGCACACCTGGGTGAATGAAACCGAACGCCTGCCGGAAGTAAGTTTCCACCTGCTGGAGCGTTCGCTCCTGCCGAACCTCTATCTCACCTACGACACAACCAACGGTTACTATGACCGGCAGCCCTATGGCGACCACGCCCTGCGCACTTCCAACGTCGCGCGGCTAACCTACGATATTGATTTCTGTGAAGCGCTCAGTCTGACGCCCTTCCTGGAAACCGAGGCCACCTGGTATTCCCGCGAGCCCATTCAGGATCAATCCGTCGGCCGCTTCTCCACGACCGCCGGTGCTACGCTCCAGACCCGATTCCACCGCGTTTATGACGGATTCGCCGGTTTCTCCGAGTTCAAGCACATCGTCGTGCCCTCGGTCACCTATTCGTACCGTCCACAAACAAACATTGCCTTGCGCGACACCCCCTATTTCGATGAACTGGACGGTATTTTCGGTCGCAGCCGCATCGAGGCAAAAATCGACAACGTCTTCTACGGTCGCGATGCGGAGACCAAAGAAACTTGGCAGGTAGGCCGTCTCTCCCTTTATCAGGGCAACGATCTGTGGAACGAGACCCGGAAAGCGTCAGATTACGAGATCGAGGCCGACTTGCGCCCCCGTCCCTGGTGGGGAATGCAACTAGCCGGAGAACGTCACCACGTGAATCTGGACTACAACAGCAATGTGCGCACAGACTGGGAGCAACGCTTCCGCACTTGGTTCGAGGACACCTACGATCGTCCGCTAGGCGCGGAGTCGCATTACGATTACAGCAGCCTTTACGGCGACTACGAACGCGTGCTGGCGCAGCTTTATTATGACAACACCACAACCGGCGGCAACGTGCAGGGCCGTATCGGCTTCTCCTACACCGGCACCGCCGATCACCAGTATAACCGAGAAATTCTGTACGGCGGCGGATACCGCTGGGAAAAATGGGGTATTGGTTTCGAGCACCGCTACGACCTGGAGGACGGGAATCTGCGCAGCCAGATCTACGAGTTGCGCCGGAGTCTTCACTGCTGGGAAACCGCGATTCGCTTCCGCGAACGCGAAAGAGGCTTCGATATCGATCTCGCGTTCTATGTGAAGGCCTTCCCCGGCACCCGGCTCAAATTCTGATGACGATGTATGGATGACGCCCTCCGAAATACGGTTCGTGCGCTGCTGCCGGAGGTTACTGCACTGCGCCGTGAGTTGCATCAGCATCCTGAGATCCGATTTGAAGAGCACTGGACCTCGGATCGCATAGCCGCTTTCCTGAGCGCCGAGGGCATTCCGCATACACGCGGACACGCCAAAGGCACAGGTGTTGTCGCCTGCATTCAAGGCCACGGCGAAGGGCACGGCACAGTGCTTCTCCGTGCTGACATGGACGCCCTCGAATTGCAGGAGACGTCCGGCGTACCCCACGCCTCCCAAATCCCCGAGCGCATGCATGCCTGCGGACACGACGGGCATTCTGCAGCGCTCTGTGGCGCAGCCGTTGCGCTCATGCGCCACCGCCACCTTTTTCCTGGCCGGGTTAAGCTCGTCTTTCAGCCCGCCGAGGAACAAGCCAGTGGTGGCTACTTCATCGTCGAGGAAGGCATTCTGGACGATGTGAATGCCGCTTTTGCCCTCCACACTTGGCCCTCGTTACCAGCGGGAAAGATCGGTCTGCGCGAAGGGGCCGCCATGGCCAGCGCCGACTTCTTTCGTATCGACGTGCGCGGAAAGGGTGGCCATGGGGCCGACCCCGCAAACGCGATTGACCCCATCATCGCCGCAGCCCACATTGTGGTCGCACTGCAAAGCATCGTGAGCCGGGAGATTGCCCCCACCGACTCCGCCGTCCTCACCATCGCCCAGTTTCAGGCCGGTACCAGTTCCAACATTATCCCCGACCGCGCATGGATGGCTGGCACGTGCCGCGCCCTCAACCAGGCCACGCGCGTATGCCTGGAGAACGCGATTGTGCGCATTGCGCAGCAGACCGCCCAAGCCTTTCGCGCCACAGCCGAGGTCACTTTCGGCGACCCCGGTTATGGCCCGGGATATCCCCCGCTGGTGAACGACCCCGCACTCTGTTCCCTCGTCCGCCATACCGCGCAGGAGGTCATCGGCCCGGATGCCGTCATCGAACTCGAACGACCCTATATGGCCGCCGAGGATTTCGCATACTACCTCCAGCGCGTGCCCGGCGTCTTTATTTTTCTCGGTGCCGCCTCTCCAGGTAGCCCCAATACCCCCGCCCTGCACACACCCTGTTTTGACTTTAATGATGACACCCTCGAATCCGCAATGATGCTGCTGTGCAGTATCGCGATTCGCCGCTTGGGGTGATGACTGCAAAATGCGTTGAGCCAATTAGCTTGCGACGTTCCCGCACAACGCTTTCTCTATTAATTAAACACGCCACCGAATAGTCCGTCCCCCCCCTCGCACTTGCAGCATAACGGCGGGTGGAGTAGAATGAACTTGGGTCGAGGAATGGAACTTCATTTGCGAGCCCATGTGATGGCGAACCTAGGTGGAAAAGGTCTTATATTTGTCACAAATCTTGAACTTCATTGCATGCTGCGTACGAGAGAAATGCCATGTCTAATAAAACAAAAAAGACAGCAAAAAAACCAATTTGTCTGAGTTTTTTTTCTGGAGCGATGGGGCTTGATTTAGGGCTGGAAAAGGCAGGGCTCGAGGTCAGGCTCGCCTCAGAAATTGACCCTGCTGCCCGTAGTACGATAAGGACAAACAGGCCCGCCCTTCCTTTGATAGGTGATATTCGAGACTACGACGCATCGCTTGTACGGCGTATTGCCGGACTGGATTCCAATGAAACCATCGACCTCGTCACGGGAGGCCCCCCGTGTCAAGCATTTAGTACCGCTGGAAAAAGGCTCGGTTTCGAGGACGCCAGAGGAAATGTTTTCCTCAAATTCATTGAGCTGATACTGGGACTTGCCCCCAAATATGTTGTTATTGAAAATGTAAGGGGAATCTTATCTGCCCCCCTAAAACACCGCCCCCATGCATACAGAGGGGAAGGACAACAGAGACTTTCAGATGACGAACTTCCTGGAAGAGCCCTCCTAAAGGTCTTGACAATGCTTCGGGCTGGTGGGTACGCCTGCAGTTTTAATCTATACAACGCTGCTAACTTTGGAGTCCCACAAATCCGAGAACGAGTTGTTATTGTGTGCTCTCGAGATGGTATTCGTCCTCCTTTTCTCGAACCCACAAATGCGCCGGATGGCTATTGCCTCCCCCCATGGCGAACATTAAGAGATGTCATTTCCACGCTCCCTCCTTTTCCCTGCGACTACGTTAAGTTCCCGGAAAAGCGACTTCGGTTTTACCGACTGCTCGCTCCCGGCCAATACTGGAAGGATTTGCCGGAATCTCTTCACAAGGAAGCGCTGGGGGCATCGTATGCATCAGGTGGAGGGAAAACCGGTTTTCTAAGACGCGTAGCTTGGGACAAACCCGCACCCACGCTTGTGACGCATCCAGCAATGCCGGCGACCGACCTTGCCCATCCAACTGAAGAGCGCCCGCTTAGTGTACAGGAGTACAAGAGGGTTCAACAATTTCATGATGATTGGCTGATAAGTGGTACAATCATTGAGCAGTATCGACAAATCGGAAATGCGGTTCCGTGTGGCCTCGGGGAGGCTATAGGGCGTTTGGTAATAAAGCTCCTAAATGGAAAGAAGGTAATCGAAT
>CAIZGN010000024.1 GCA_903932505.1 Candidatus Hydrogenedentota bacterium | reverse complement strand
GAAGGCGCGTTGTCGCAGGCTGATCTCGACCGTTTGATCGCCGGGGAATTGACCGCCGCACCTGCAACCGACGACATCGCCCCCGCAATACCGGAAGAAGAAGGCGTACTGTCGCAAGCTGATCTCGACCGTTTGATCGCCGGGGAATTGACCGCCGCACCTCTAAACGAAGATATCCCCTCCGCAATACCGAAAGAAGAGGAGCTGCTGTCTCAAGCCGACCTCGATCGTTTGATTGCAGGGGGATTGACTGCGACACCGGCAGCAGAGGATCTGACTCCCGCAACTCCGGTAGAAGAAGCCGTCTTGTCACAGGCGGATCTCGACCGGTTGATTGCAGGGGAATTGGCTGCGACACCGGCAGCAGAGGATCTGACTCCCGCAACTCCGGTAGAAGAAGCCGTCTTGTCACAAGCCGATCTCGACCGCTTGATAGCGGGGGAATTGACTTCCACACCGGCAACCGAAGCGATCACCCCTGAAGCCCCGGAACAAGAAGGCGTCTTGTCACAAGAGGATCTCGACCGACTGCTTGCAGAGGGAATAGGCGAAGAACCCTCTGCGGTGCCTGCGCCTTCTGATTCTGGAGGCGCACTTTCCCAATCGGAAATCAATGGGCTACTGACCGATGCGCCATCATCCAACACGGAACCGGAGACGGTTTCAGCAGCTCCGCGCACGGATGAGGTCGCCTTTTCTCAAAATGAGTTGGACGATCTCATTGCGAGGCAATTCACGGAAGGCGCAGATGCAGCATCGGCCGACCCGGCTCACGATGCGCCGATGTCCCAGGCGGAACTTGATCGACTCCTGTCCGGCGGTCTGGATGCGCCTGAAGAAATGCCCGCTGCTTCCCGAAATGAGGCTCCTGCGGGAGCGGCGGCCGAAGTCGGCGATATCAGCCAATCTGATATTGACGCGTTGATCATGGCGGCAAGCGGGGACGATTCCCTGGATAATCGCGGACAGGAGGATGTACTCGCGGGGCAGGACTCAGACGCTACTGTGGGCGGCGCGCTCAACCAGTCGACCATTGACGCTTTGATTTCGGGAAAATTGGATCATGAAGAACTCGCCCCGGCCCCCGCGCCCGGTGTGGACAGTGATACCGAACTTGACCGTGCGGTGAATGAAGCGCTTGCCCGGGGCCCGGTGAAGAGCAGCGTGGGCGCGGAAAACGTGGCGGCCAGTGCCCCACCCAAAGTCGACCTGTTGAGCCAAGAAGACTTGGACATCGTGCTCAAGGTGGCGGTGGAAGAGGATCAAAAGCGCAGGACGGCAAGGCAGCGGGCTCTGGAAGATGCGTTGGCCGGTCGGGCGCAAGCCCCACCGCTCGATGCCCCGAGCATTGTGTCGTCCCAAAAAGCATCCCGCACCCCGCTGATTTTCGAACAGTATCTCGTGCGGAATTTCCCGAAAGTGGCCAGTTCCCTGTTCTCCGGCCTGATTGCTGCCATGATGGTGTTTTCGGCCCTCTATGTCAATCAGGAGCAGATGGTCACCGAGGATATGCTGGCTGCCCACACCGATGAAATGGAGTCGGCGCTGGGCAAGGCCAAAGCAATGATGGAGCGGGAAGAATTCGGGGCCGCCGCTCGCTTTCTCAAGGAGAAGATTGAGGCGGCGAGCCCAAGTCCTTTGCGCGACGAGGCCAGCTATCTTAAGTTGGAGGCCATGTACCGCAATCTTGATCCCGCCCCCAAAGCACCGAGCCACGAGAAGTTTCAGGCCGAAGTGGACACACTCGTCGCCCAAACCAAGACCCACCCGAGAGCTCCCGAGGCGCTGTATTGGAAAGCAAAAATCTACGAACGCGATGACTGGCCCCACGCGGCGTGGGATACCTACAAGGAGGCCCGATCGGCCTATCCCAATGCACCCTGCATGGATTCCATCCTCATGGATGCCGCCAAATTGGCCGTTCAATTGCGTGATTATCCCGGTGCGGCTGACTGCGCGCAGACCCTGGTGACTCAGTTCCCGAAATCGCCCCTGATATCGGAAGCACGTTTGCTGATGGGCGATGCGTACCGCCTTGCAGGGCGGGAGTCTGATGCCCGGGGTATTTATGACCAGATCGTCCGGGAGCAACCAGAATCCGGGGACAGTGCCGAGGCCTTTCTTCGGCTGGCACGGCTGGCCTTTGACAAGGGGGACTATGCGGGCGCCTTGCGGGAATTGGAGGGACGGCGCAAAGCGGGAACCGCCGTGGCCGGCAACGACAAGGTCTATTTATTGCTCGCGGAGAGCTACCGGCGTCTGGGCCGCCTCAAGGAAGCGGAAGAGACCCTGAACGACCTGTTGAATTTCATGCCCGAGTCCGAGGTCACGCCTGAGGCCATGGTGGAACTCAGCGGGGTGTATCAGGATCGAGGCGACATACCTGCGGCGCTCGAAGTGGCCAACCGGGCGGTCGAGCGGTATTCCGGCAATCCGAAAGCACTACGAAACCAGGGGGAACTGCTGGGCCTTACCGGGAACCCCTTTGCCGCCGGAACCGCACTGGAATCGGCAGAAAAAGCGGGGCTTTTCGACCCCGAAGTGTTGCTGCGGGCCGCTGGTTATTATCGAATCGCTCATGCCCCGGATGAAGCCGCCCGGGTCTATGCGCGCATCCGAAATGACTACGGGGCAACGGAACAGGCTTTGTCGGCGGGCATCGCCAATGCGGAATTACTCTATGAATCAGGCCGTATGCAGGCGGCACTGGACAACCTCGATATTCTGGTTCCCACGACCGATGGCAAGCCCCAGCACTTTGCCGCCCTCAAGGCCCTTTCCGCCATCTACCGGGATCTGGGCCTCAAGGATCAGTTGGCCGACACCCTGGAAAAAATGTCGGCGCTGTCCACCGACCCTGAAGTCTCGGCGGATGCGGCCATTGCCCTGCTGGACGCGGGACGACTGGAAGATTCCAGAAAGCTCGTGAAGTCCTTCGACGTGGCCAAGGCGACCGATGCCACCGCACACCGGCTGCTCTCCCAAATGGGCACACTGCTTGCGCGATCCAGCCCCCGCGAAGGTTTGGAAATGATGGAGCAGGCCTATTTCACTTATCCGAGGGCACGCACCCCCGAAAGTGAAATTAATCTCTTGCACGCCTATATTTCGGCGGATCGCGGTGCAGACGCACGGCGGCTGGTCATCGAACTGGACGCCGCGTCCAACGCCAAACCCGAGCGCTCGAAAGAGGCACTAGAAGGCGCCTCGGCGTGGGGCGATTACCTGTATAACAAGGGCGATTACCGCACGGCCGCCGATGCATACGAGATGGCCCTGGCCGCTACCGAGCGCGTTCCCAATGCGAATGCGGAGATCAAGAGCAAATCGGACTGGGCAAAATTCCAGCAGGCGAACGCGCTCATGCGCCTTTCGGACTACGCCTCGGCAAAGGTGCTGTTCGACGAGATTGCAAAGTCGACCTCGATCTGGGCGGCGGAATCCGGCATCCTGTCACAGTCAGCCGCACTTCAACAGCGTGTGAACGGGGTCCGTCCCGCGCTGTCCAGTCGGCAGGGCTAACCCATCATGGGCGCACCCAACCTCGTGCCGCGCCTGCTGGACTACTTCGATCGACAACTCGACTGGCTGCGGGCCTCCATCAGTGAACTCGCGAATCTAAACGGCGACATTGACGAAAACGCCATCGACCGGATCTTCGATCAACAGCGCCGCCGCGATGCCCAGTATGAACACTTCCTCCGGGAATATCGCGGACTCATGGCCGAATGGAATAGTGCGCAGGATATCTCGGAAGCGGATCGACAGGTGGTAAGGGAACGGGCGGATGCGGCCGGTGCCGTGGCCGCAGAATTATCTCGCCATTACGAGCAGGGAGCGGTAATCCTGGAGCGCGAGAAAGACCGCAACCAACGCGCCATTCAAGCGCTTCGTCGCGGCCGGAATCAGGCGGGGAAATACCGCACGGACTCGGAGAAGAACCCTGATTTCATGGATCGAAACGCATGAATGAACCCACCACAGACATGGAGACTCTGGTTCAGGCCGTCGAGGCGCTCAACCGCTCCACACACGCTTGGGAAGCCGCCTTTCGGGGCCTGCAGAAACAGGTACTCCAGCTCGATCAGGAACTGGCCGAAAAAAACCGGGAGCTGGCCCTCACCAGCGACTACTTGAGCAGCCTGCTGGAAAGCGTTTCTGATGGGGTAATCGCCGTGAACCCTGAAGGGGTGGTAACCCGGTTCAACCGCGCCGCCACGCTTATTCTCGGGCACGC
The DNA here is from genome assembly GCA_903932505.1 of Candidatus Hydrogenedentota bacterium. Taxonomy (GTDB): domain Bacteria; phylum Hydrogenedentota; class Hydrogenedentia; order Hydrogenedentales; family CAIZGN01; genus CAIZGN01. The sequence continues at coordinate 2,652 of CAIZGN010000024.1, read as the reverse complement.
GCGGGATGAGGTGGAAGGTCGACCCTTTTCCGAAGTCTTCGACCGCGATTTTACCGCCCCCGTCCTCCCTAGTGCGATGCTGCTGCGGGCCAAGAGCGGACGGATGACCCCCATCAGTGAACGTGACTCCACCGTGCTGGATGCCAGCGGTCGACAATGGGGCAAAGTAAAAACCTTTCACGACCTCAGCGAGGTGACAGCCTTGCGCGAGCAGGTTCGTCAGTTGGACCGGCTCGCCGCCATCGGAGAAATGGCCGCCACGGTCGCGCATGAAATCCGTAATCCGCTTGGGGGCATCCGGGGGTTCGCATCCTTTCTCGCGCAGGACATTCCCGAGTCCGATCCCAACCGGCGGCTGGTCGACAAAATTCTCGTGGGAGCGGCCAGTCTTGACAAAATCGTGACGGAACTGCTCGAATACACGCGCCCGGTGGCCCTGACCCTGCGCCCAACCTCTTGCGCCGATATCGTGTCCTCGGCACTGGCCTTCCTCACCTATGAGGCAGATCGCATCCAAATTGATTCCACCGTCCCGACCCACCTGAAAGTTCTCGCGGATCCCGGCATGATGCGCCAGGTCTTTCTCAACGTCCTCATCAATGCCGTGCAAAGTATCAATGGCCCCGGACGCATCAGCATCCAAGCGGAAGATTGCGGGAATCAGGTGCAGTTGAGTGTGCGGGACACTGGCTGCGGTATGAGTGCGGAGCAGTTGGAAAAGCTGTGCTCCCCGTTTTTCACCACCAAGGAAAAAGGCACCGGCTTGGGTATGGCCTTGTGCCAGAAGATCATCGACGGCCACGGCGGACGCCTGAGCGCGGAAAGCGACCCCGGTCAAGGCACCGCCATCCATGTCATCTTGTCCAAGGCCGAGTGATCCCCTTTCCCGGGATGTCTACGGCGGATTGACGACTGCCCGGCCAATACTCTATGCTGGTCAGGGTCACAATAAATCTGTGTGCCGTGTTCCGGGCGGATCCACCATCCCGGGATGCGACCGTGAAACACCGAAAATCAACGGAGAAGGCAGGAGAGTATGAAGAAACATGACTTGACGCGCAGAGCATTCCTCGCGACGGCCACCACGTCCGCCGCACTGGTTGCGGGTTGCGCCACCAAAACGAACACGGCCAAAGTCGTGCCCAGAAAAATTTCGCCCAACGAGAAACTCAATATCGCGGCGATCGGCTCCGGCGGACAAGGCACCTCGGACATCATGGACTGCCACAAGGCGGGCGAAAATGTTATCGCCCTGTGTGACGTGGATTGGAAGAATGCGGGCAAGGTCTTTGGCCTTCTCCCCGGAGCCAAGCAGTTCAAAGATTTCCGGAAAATGTTTGACCAAATCGGCAAAGACATTGATGCCGTCACCGTTTCGACACCCGACCATTTCCATGCCTATGCTGCCTTCCACGCCATGAAACTCGGCAAGCGTGTGCGCGTGCAAAAGCCGCTTGCTCACACCATCGCGGAAGCGCGCCTTCTTCGTGAGGTGGCCAAGGAAACCGGTGTCACCACACAGATGGGTAATCAGGGGCACTCCGGCGATGGCGTCCGTGACATGTGCGAGATGCTGTGGGACGGTGCGATTGGTGACCTCAAGGAAGTCCACATCTGGACGAACCGCCCGATTTGGCCGCAGGGCATTGCCGCCCCGCTTGAAGGCCAAGCCGTTCCGGACACCATGGATTGGGATACGTGGATCGGCCCGGCCCCCATGCGTCCTTATAGTCCCGGCTATGCCCCCTTCAAGTGGCGCGGCTGGTGGGACTTCGGTTGCGGTGCCGTGGGTGACATGGCCTGCCACATTGTCGACCCCGCTTTCTGGGCGCTGAAGCTGGGTGATGCAGCGAGCTTCACCTGCGAAGTCGTCAGCCAGGAAGGCATGACCGCGCAGACCCCGCCGAACAAAACCGTCATCAAGTACACCTTCCCGGCCCGTGCGAATATGCCCGCCTGTGAATTCTACTGGTATGACGGCAAGGGCAATTTGCCCAAGCGTCCGGAAGGCATTCCGGCCGACGAGAAACTGGGCGAAGGCGACAATGGTTCTTACTTCGTGGGCAGCAAGGGTGTGCTGACCACCGGTTGTTATGGTGGAGAATCCCGCATCGTGCCGAAAGAGAAAATGCTTGACTACAAGAAGCCGGCTCAATCCATTCCGCGGGTCAAGGGTGAATTTCACACCGGCGACTGGATTGCCGCGATCAAGGAAGGCCGCAAGGAAGCCAGCTCTCACTTTGGCTATGCGACGCCGCTGACCGAAGTCGCGAACATGGGCAATGTCGCCCTCCGCGCTGGCACCAAGATCGAGTACGACTACAAGAACGGCAAGATCACGAACAGCAAAGATGCGAACAAGTTCCTCACGAAGGAATACCGCAAAGGCTGGGAATTGCCCTGCTAAACGCAGCGTGATTCAAGGATAATCAAGACCGGGGAAAGTCTCCTCTCAGGAGGGGCTTTCCCCGGTAGCTTTTTGCCGGACTACTCGTTGCGCAAGGCGGCGAAACCACGCCGTTCAAGACCGAAGAACAAGGCCCCAGCCACCGCGCAAAGCAACGCAGCCGCCGTGAGCAGCATGACACCCACCTGCAGGAACGCCGAGGTATGACCGAAGGCGGAACCCAGGGCCGGGGCCATGGCGAACAG
>CAIZGN010000023.1 GCA_903932505.1 Candidatus Hydrogenedentota bacterium | reverse complement strand
GTTGATGTGTCCATAAATGCATCATTTGGATGCCATCGCGGTGAAGCGGTTGCGGTGGGTAATTACGATGTCGTGTAGTGAGTAATCTCGTTGATGTTGATCCAATAGATTGGATGATCAGAATTGTAGTAGGAGACTTTCACCCATCCACTTTCAATGGAAATAACTTTTACATCGTTAAAAACTTTATTATCTGTCAAGTAAATGTTATACACCCCGCCCACCTCCATTGGTGGCATGGATACGCTAGAATCTCCTTGAGTCTCAGCAGGTGTTGATGTCGTTTGATCCCCGGCAGGTGTTGATGTCGTTTGATCCCCAGCAGGTGTTGATGTCGTATCTCCGTTTGTGTCGGTCGCCTTCGGGCATCCACTCAATATGACAAACACGATTACCAAGGCAATTCGTTTCAACATACTCTTTCTCCTTGTTTCATCACCGACGACCCCTATGGCCCCCGGGTTCATGGATCTCTTAGCCAACTAGGTATAGCATAACCGCTAGAGATTTTCAAGATAGTCATAATCGGTATTTCGACAACTGTGCCACTCTCGCCGCCTCTGGGATGGCGTTTCTATGTTCCGTCATTGGACTGGCCATTTGCCTTCCCCACGAGCTTCTTCGTGATGGCGTGAAACTCAACGTCCGGCCAACGTCCCCCGGTCGCCATGCTTCGGTCTGACACTGACACCCCCTAAAGGGGGGGGGTGTCAGACCGTCAGACCGTGCATGGCAGGGTCTGACACCCCTAGTGTCAGACCGGTGTCAGACCTGTCAGACCATCGTGTTTACCTTTGCGATGCATATAGCGGATTCACCTGTTTGGAGTGCGGCACCCTCCATCGTCCCCCTCTCTGTGTCCTCCGTGCCTCTGTGGTGAAAATCCCCGCACCCACAGCCAAAGTGGTGGGTTGGTTCTCGCAGTCCATATAGCGGCTGCCTTATGTTTAGCGGGTGGCGGCTCTGGCTATGATTGGGGTGCGGCCTTCTACTATTCCGTTTCGGGTGAGGATGTATTCGTCGAAGCAGGGGATGGTGGTGCAGCCGTGCGTGGGTATGAAGGATATTTTTTCGCCTATTTGGAGTGGGTTTTCTGGGGAGGCGATGCCTAGTATGCCGTGTTCGTCGTTGAGGGCGCGGAGTTCTATGCCTTCTGCGGTGCAGATGGGCAGGCCGAGGTCTGAGGTTAGGGAACGTTTGCCGGCGTCGGTGATGGCGCGGTCGGGGGCGGGGCGGCTGGTCACGGTGGCTAGTATGGTCACGGCTTGTTCAAAGGGTACGCCGTAGTGGGCGTTGCAGGCGTCCATGGTCACATAGGCTCCGGGTTGGACGTCTGTGATGCCGGGATAGCTGCCAGAGAGGTCGTAGGTGTTGGATGAACCGGCGGAACAGATTTCGACTTCGAATCCGGCGCGTTCGATGAGGGCGCGTGTTTCTACGAAGAGGGCGTTGCTTTCGCGGCAGAGTTTTTGGGTTTCTGCGGGGTCTTCGCTGAAGAGGGAACCTTCGTAGCCGTTGATTCCGCGAAATCGGAGGTGGCCGAAGCGGGTGATTTGTTGGAGGAAGTCCACGGCGGGCTTCAAGGGGGCGACTCCGCAGCGGTGGAGTCCGACATCGATTTCTATGAGGAAGGAAATGTGTTTACCCACCTCGGCGGCGGCATTGGAGAGGGCTTGTGCGTTCTGGAGGCTGTCGATGCAGACGATGACATCGGCGCGTTCCTGCAGTTCGAGGAGTCGGCGTATTTTGGTGATGCCGACGATCTGGTTGGCGATGAGCACGCTGGAAATGCCGTGGTCGATGAAGAGCCCGGCTTCTTCGACCTTCGCGCAGGTGACCCCGATGGCACCGGCCTTGATTTGCGCGTGGGCAAGCATGGGCAATTTGTGTGTTTTTGTGTGTGGGCGGACTTTGCAGGGCTTATCGGCGAAGAAGTCAGCCATGCGGGCAATGTTCCGCTCGGCAGCCCCCAGGTCAAGCAGCAGCGCGGGGGTGTCCACGTCTGAAATAGGTCGTCCCAACAAGGTTTCTTGGTGCATGGGTACACTCCTGTTGCTATGGCTCCCGTATTGGGTTTATCCCGCACTGAAGCCGCGAGGGAAAGTCGGTTATGAGTATGCAGAAGTCGGCCTTGTGAAGGCAAAAAACTGCACCGTGGACGTGCTTCTCCCCCACTATTTTGTGCGGTAATCAACAAAAATCCCCGGAAAAACCGTAGTTTTTCCGGGGACTGATGTGGTCAGAAAATGGTGGGCGATACAAGAATCGAACTTGTGACCTCCACGATGCCAACGGCCTATGAGCCATACCGACGACTATTAAACTTATACCGATTCGAGGCAAAACCATTTTTGGTCTGCGCGGTACCACACATTCCATGCTGTAAGCATTGAACGGATAGTAGCCCATGTTGGGCTCTTGGGGTAATCTGCCCGTCTAGGGTTGTTTCTTAAGGGGCTGGGGCTTTTCCAAGGACGCTTCTTCTGCCGCCAATTGCATAGCCCATTTTTTAAGGAATAAGTCAATTTCGCTCTTCTTTGATGCCGCGTCTCCTGCTTCAGGAGAAAGTGAATTAACCTGTTCAATATTCCTCACAAGGTCCTTTCTCACGAAATAGCTTCTATTGGTAATCTGGATTTCGTAGTAGGGATCACGGTCGCACACATTGTCAGCGGGCTGGATCATTCCACTGTGGAAGTAGACAAGGACGGGGTGATTCTGTGGTGCGGCGGTTGTGGCAACCGCTTCCGGGTCGCGCTTGCCGGGTGCGGCGCGCGTCGCATTCGGTTTCTTGATCGGCTCGAAATCCGTCTTGACCTCTTCGAAGTCTTCCGAACCCCGATATTTCCAGGG
>CAIZGN010000022.1 GCA_903932505.1 Candidatus Hydrogenedentota bacterium | reverse complement strand
GCCCAACTGGGGGGTGCTGGCGTCATGGAAGGCACCTCCCTGCAGCGGGGGAAGAAGGAGCCGGCTCAAAATGCCTCCAGCAACCGGACCCTCATGGGAAATGGCGAGAAAACCAAGGTCTGTCCCGTTCGAACCCCAGTTCTGGACATAGGCTGCGATATGCGGGTGCGACAAAACCGACATCGGTCTTCTTGGGCTGGCAGGAGGATCCCAAAGTGCCTCGTAAAGCAGATCCCAGAGAACCGGCTGATCTGCAGCGTTAACCTCGCGAATCGTGTGGGGTATGAAGTTCATTTGAGCACCGGACCACCCGGACTGGCCGACAGTGACCACGAGGCGTGATAATCACAGCCACAGCGCGATAGCCCGCCGCCATTCAATGCACCAGATGGCCGCGTTCCTTCAGAGTTGTTTGATATGCTGGCACTCACAGTTTCACAATTCTGTAACCATCAGGATCCAGAGGCAAGTCGTGTATGGCCCGTAGCGAAAGCCTGCGCACAACCTTGCCATCCCGCAAAATATGAACCGCCCGAACGCGCTCGGGCCTCCCATCTGTGACCTTGATGATTCCGAACACATACACCGAGCAACCGCGAGGCAGCACAGGCATGTCAACGACAACGCGCCCATCCACCGGAACCGCAACCTCCGGGCGGTCGTTTATCCGAATCGCATACTGCGCTCTCCGGGCGGCGACAACGTGCAGTTTCTCTGACCCCGGCTTGTTGTAACACTGAAGCGCGCAAACACACCCGGACAACGACAGCACCAGCCCAAGGACCATCAAACTACGTGCAACGATCAACATGTCAGCCAGCCGCAGAATCGGCCGATGCGGATGGGCAGTGGCATCCCCATATGCGACAGACGTCCCCCACCCGCGATCGGTCCAGTAATCTTGTTGGCTGGAGGGCTTGCGTTCACTTGACCGGGATCCTGTTGAGTGCGTTGACCAGCGGCAGATAGATGGCCACGACAATGGGAAGCGTTACAAGGAATAGGGAACCCGTCGCAGTCGCAAGGAACCCGACCCAAGGTATCGGGGTTTCCGACTTCCGGAGCCAGACCCAGAGGCAGTAGAGGGTGCCCAGCACCGCAAGCCCGATGATAATGCCCGGACCGATGGCCATGCAGAACCGTGTAAACGCCGGCAGTTGAAGCTCAACACCATGCAATCTCACCATTGGCGGCAATTGGAGCAGCGCCCAGACCAGCCAACAGGCCATTCCAAAGAAGGCGAGAATGATTGCGTGCGCGATTTTGTTTAGCTTGTTCATTGTCCTGAAGCAGCGGGCGGCGTGTTCGTGCCCGGAACAGTCGCCCACGCGCTGGCGATGTGGTTTACCGCCGATATCCGCGAGGCGTGTGCCTTGGGTTTAGACAGAGGCGGGAGGGTGACCGCCGCCAAAACCAGCGCGACGAGCGTGAGGAGCGCCAGCACGCCCCACTTTGTCTTTCCGATTTTCATGTATGAAAACTCCTGTGTCCTGCTCGGGCGCTTAACAGTTAACCGTCCGACACGATTGCCTGTTGGTTTGTCATCATGTGGCTACCGGGATGATGATTGGGAGGATTTCAGAATAACGGCAAGTTTTATTTTGTGGCTGTTTCATAACGCCCGGATCCAAAGCCCCCTCACCGCCCGGCTTACGACACCAGATCCACCTCCGCCATCTCTCCCCCCATTCGCGGTTCACCCTCCTCTCCCCAATTCTTAATTCCTAATTTTAAATCTTAATTCCCAACTCTCCCACTCCACAATCGACAAGCCTCCCGCTTTGGTTTATCACGACCCGCATGCGCACATTGTTCCACCGTTCGCTGCTGCTGTATGGGCTGGTTGCTTGAGATTCGCGACATTACCAAGTCGTTCTCCGGCGTCCCGGTC
>CAIZGN010000021.1 GCA_903932505.1 Candidatus Hydrogenedentota bacterium | reverse complement strand
GGCGAGAGGATTCGAACCTCCGACCCCCTGCTCCCAAAGCAACTTTTGCCAATTTGGTCGATCTTGGTCTCCCTTGTTTCTCCTTGGTAATAAAGGACTTACAGGTTTTCGAAAACGTGCTTTTGACTGCAAATATAGGCCCAAATTGGCCTTGACGGGCACAATTTAGGCACAATTAAGCGTGGCCCCTGCATCGATGTTTCGGGTTGCTGTGCCTAAAACTTCATTTTGCCGACGAAATGAGGTCGCAAAATGGACGAATTTGCGTTTTTGCTGGACTTTTTCACGGGCACAGTACCGGGCACAATTACGAAATGAGGTCTCTCCAAACGGATGGCTGATTTTCCCCTCCAAGAGCCTTGTGGAAGGAGTTTTCAACATGGGAAAGGGGTGGCATCCAGCAAGAAAAGCACCTCGGCACATCGCACTTTTTCCATGCGGCATCTGAGGACAACAGGGAGTATGGGACATGTCGACGGCGTGCTGAATCACCCAAGAGTCTGATTTGATTAATGGGGTAGAATCCGCCCATTATATAGCGCACCACTCGCAGTGGATGCGGGGATGTGGCCTTTACTTTATCGGTCTTATGGATTCACATAAGTGGCAAGGGATGGGGACATGGGCGACGAATTTTTCGAACGGCCAATTTTGAACTCGCCATACGAGTGTCCGGGCCAGCACTGGGAGCTGGATGCTCAGGGCCAGCCCACTCACAAGATTTTGGAAATACGCCGCCGCGCGGAGTTCATCACCCCCATTCCAAAACCCAAGAAGCAAAAAGGCTCGACAAAGCAGCAAAGCCTCAATTTGAGTGAAGGCGACGGGATTTCCACCCAGGAGCAGCAGTACGAGAAAACCTCGGTTATCATCAATGAGCTGCGAACCCATCTGGAGCGCTGGCGAAGCCTTCCCAATCCCAACGATTGGCGGGTCACCCCGGAAACGGCGCGCCTGCTCCAACATTGGCGTCACCATAAGTTTGGTACTCTGCGCCCATTCTTTTGTCAGGTGGAGGCTGTAGAGACCGCGATCTGGCTTACTGAAGTGGCACCCAATGGCAATCCGTCTGAAAAAGGATTCCTCGAGCATCTGGCCAATGCCAACAACGACGCCAATCCCGATCTTATGCGGCTTGCATTGAAACTGGCCACAGGAGCCGGCAAGACCACGGTCATGGCCATGCTGATTGCGTGGCAGACCATCAACGCCATCCGCAGAAGTGGCAGCAAAAAATACACCCGAGGATTCTTGGTGGTCACACCGGGGATCACCATCCGGGATCGTCTGCGAGTCCTCCAACCCAATGATCCAGACAGCTACTACGAAAGTAGGGAAATCGTTCCCAATGACATGCGCGAAGACATTCGCAAGGCGAAGATTGTCATCACCAATTACCACGCCTTCAAGCGACGTGACCGCATGGAACTTTCCAGCGGCGGTCGTGCCTTGCTTCAGGGACGCAGTGGCGACCCGATTATCACCCTCGAAACCGAGGGCCAGATGATTCAAAGGGTCATGCCTGAATTGATGGGCAGCAAGAACATTCTGGTACTCAACGATGAGGCCCATCACTGTTATCGGGAGAAACCGGGCGACGACGACGAAACTGATTTAACGGGCGACGACAAGAAGGAAGCCGAGAAGAACCGGGAAGCCGCCCGGCTCTGGATTTCAGGACTGGAAGCAGTCAATCGGAATTTGGGTGTTTCCCGGGTCTTTGACCTTTCCGCCACACCCTTCTTCCTTCGGGGTTCGGGCTATGCCGAGGGCACCCTCTTCCCCTGGACCATGAGCGATTTTTCACTCATGGACGCCATCGAGTGCGGCATTGTAAAACTACCCCGCGTACCTGTGGCAGACAATATCTCTGGAAACGACATGCCCATGTACCGCAATCTTTGGGAGCACATTCGCAAACGCATGCCCAAGAAGGGAAGAGGAAAGGGCAATACACTCGATCCGCTCAGCCTCCCCGTCGAACTGCAAACGGCACTGGAAGCCCTGTATGGCCACTATGAGAAAACCTTCCAACTGTGGGAGGAAGCCAAAATCAAGGTGCCGCCCTGTTTCATCGTGGTTTGCCAGAACACCTCCATATCCAAGCTGATCTTCGACTTTATTTCCGGATTTCAGCGTGAAAACGATGATGGCTCGACCACCCTCGAAAACGGGCGCTTGGCCCTGTTCCGGAATTATGACTGCAACGGCAATCAATTTGCCCGGCCCAAAACGCTATTGATCGACAGTGAACAATTGGAGTCTGGCGAGGCCCTGGATAAGAACTTCCGCGATATGGCTTCGGATGAGATTAACCGGTTCCGCCGTGAAATCACCGAACGAACGGGCGATCCCCGCCAAGCCGAGAATATTGCCGATTCAGATTTGTTGCGGGAAGTCATGAACACCGTAGGCAAGTACAATCGCCTGGGCGATTCCATTCGCTGTGTGGTCTCCGTTTCCATGCTTACCGAGGGTTGGGATGCCAACACCGTCACCCATGTACTCGGTGTGCGGGCCTTTGGCACGCAGTTGCTCTGCGAACAAGTGATTGGTCGCGCCCTGCGCCGCCAGTCCTATGACCTCAATGAACAAAGTCTCTTCAATGTCGAATACGCCGACATCCTGGGCATTCCCTTCGATTTCACCGCGAAACCAGTGGTGGCTCCGCCTCAACCACCCCGCGAAACCATCCAAGTCAGAGCTGTTCGCCCGGAACGCGATCCCCTGGAAATTCGCTTCCCGAATGTCGCGGGCTACCGTGTCGAATTGCCCCAGGAAAAGCTTATCGCGGAATTCAATCAAGATTCCGTATTGGAACTCAACCCGACCATTGTAGGTCCATCCATTGTCAACAATGCCGGTATCATCGGCCAGGATATTGACCTCAGTCTCAAGCATTTGGAGGACTTGCGCCGTTCCTCACTGCTTCTTCACCTCACCAAACGGCTGCTCTACACCAAGTGGCGGGACCAGAACGAAGACCCGAAGCTTTATCTGTATGGCCAACTCAAGCGCATCACCAAGCAATGGCTCGACACCTGTCTTGTCTGCAAAGGCGGCACCTATCCCGCCCAACTCATGTATCAGGAATTGGCCGATATTGCCTGTGAACGCATTACAGCGGGCATTACACGGGCACTCGTGGGCGAACGCCCCATCAAGGCCATGCTCGATCCCTACAATCCCACCGGTTCCACCATGCATGTGAATTTCAACACCTCCAAACAGGACCGCTGGGAGACCAACGCCAACCGATGCCATGTCAATTATGTTATTCTCGATAGCGACTGGGAAGCCGAATTCTGCCGCGTCGCTGAATCCCATCCCCGCGTCAAAGCCTATGTTAAGAATCATAACTTGGGCTTGGAGGTGCCCTACCGCTACGGCTCCGAAACGCGCAAGTATCGCCCGGACTTTATCGTGCTGGTCGATGATGGTCGTGGCGATGAAGACTTGTTGAATTTGGTGGTGGAGATCAAAGGCTTACGGGGAGAAGATACCAAAGACAAGAAATCCACGATGGAAACCTACTGGATCCCCGGCGTAAACAATAATGGCCAATATGGGCGTTGGGCTTTTGCCGAGTTCTGTGACCTGTACGCGATGGAGGCAGATTTCAAGGAAAAGGTTGAGGCCGAGTTTAACAAAATGCTTGAGTGCATCATGGCGGAGAACTAACGGTTATGCCAGCCACCAGACTCAAGGTATTCATCAGCAGCGTTCAAAAAGAGTTCGCCCAAGTTCGCCGCGACCTCAAGGCGTTCTTGCTCGGTGATGCGGTCTTGCGCCGGTTTATTGCTGAGGTTTTTCTCTTCGACGAGCTTCCCGCTGGAGACCGCAGGGCAGATCAGGTTTATCTCGACGAGGTCCACCGTGCGGATATTTATCTGGGCATCTTTGGCTATGATTATGGTTACGAAGATGAACAGGGAATTTCCCCCACCGAGCACGAGTTCAACCACGCCACCCGTCACAAGAAAACCCGTCTCATCTACGTCTGGGGTTCCGACGACAGCAAGCGCAATCCCAAGATGCAAAAGTTGGTTACGAGAACCAGCAGCGAACTCGTTCGTCGCCGGGTGAATGATTACAGCGCCTTAACCTCCGAGGTTTATGCGAGTCTTGTGCAAATTCTGGACAAAATGGGGGCTTTGCGCATTCCTCCTTTCGATACCACCGCCTGCCATGGCGCAGCCCTCAAGGATCTTTCCCGCAAGCGTATTGACTGGTTTTTGGACAGAGCACGCCGGGAACGCGGTTTTCCGTTGAAGGAAAACACCGACACCAAGGCGTTACTCACTCATCTGAATTTGCTTGATGACAACAAGCCTACCAATGCAGCCGTCTTGCTCTTTGCTGCCAAACCACAACATTTTCATCGCCCAGCAGAGACCAAGTGCGTACACTGCCACGGAACGCAATATCGCCGTCCCTTTGCATCTCAGCAAATATACGGCGGTGACCTGTTCGAGCAGGCCGATCTGGCCCGTGATTTCGTATTGGCCAAGCTCAATCGCTCCGTGGGAACCCGGACTGCATCGGCGACAGCCCCCGCGACGTATGAATTGCCACCCGATGCCGTCGGCGAAGCCATTGTCAACGCAATCGCGCATCGCGATTATCACAGCAACGCGTCCGTGGAAGTGCGTTTGTTCACCGACCGGCTCGAAGTCTGGAATCCGGGAACCTTACCGGGCACGATTACCCCAGAGAGCCTGCGCAGCGACCATCCATCCGTTCCCAACAATCCTCTCATAGCCGAACCGCTCTACCTCGCCCGCTATATCGAGAAAGCCGGATCCGGCACCCAGGCCATGATCGAACTCTGCCGGGAAGCGGGACTGCCAGAGCCGGATTTCGAGGAACGCCATGGCTCGATGGTGGTCACGCTTTGGCGTGATTGGCTGACTGATGAGGTCTTGGCTGGGTTTCATTTGAACACGCGTCAGAAAACCGGGATTGCGTGTCTTCGGGAGGAAGGGCGGATCACGAGTGGCAGATACCAGGATTTGACAGGGGGCAGCCGTCAGACTGCGGCCCGCGATCTCGAAGATCTTGTTAAGAAGGGACTCTTGGACCGCCAGGGCGAACGGCGCGGCACCTACTATGTCCTGGCGAAAGGAATGACCCAGATATGCCCCATATGAATCACAGGCAGCCTCGTGCATATGCCTCGGAAATGCCCCAATTGACCCAGGCGGTAAACCGCACACACGGAAAACGCGCCATAAACGCGCCAATTGTGCCAGATCACGGGACTCGCATACCTTGGGCAGGAGATGTGGATGCCTGACAAAAGGAATGAATCAGATATGCCCCATAGGACCCAAAGACCGATGTCCACAGACGGATTAGAGGAGGCGTAACCACGCATGGCGAAAAAGATAGGCTCGACAACAACGAAGCAAGTCGTGACCCTCACCCACGACGAGGCGAAGCGAAAGAATATCCCCACCGCTGAGCATCAGTCGGTGATGGCCAAGGAAACACAGGACCCCGTGCGGGTGGCCTATGATCGACGCAACCGTGATCTAGACCCGCAATTGGTCTGGCGGGGAAAAGATGAACAGGATTGGTCGGATCTCGTGGTTCAGGCACCCCCACTCTATATCCAGGAAAAAGTCCACCCCAAAGTCCTCATCGATGATCTGCTCCGCCAGTCTGCACGGGCCACCAGCCACCCACCACTAGCCAATCAACTCGACCTCTTTGCCGATTTCAACGGCGTCCCTGAAGGTGCCGATAAGACTGAGTTTTACCATCACGACCAGAACTGGTCCAACCGCATGATTCTGGGAGATTCACTCCAGGTCATGGCCAGCCTGGCCGAGCGCGAGGGACTGCGCGGCAAAGTCCAGTGCATCTACTTCGATCCACCCTATGGCATCAAGTTCAATTCCAATTTCCAGTGGTCCACCACCAGTCGCGATGTCAAGGATGGCAACCGCGACCACATTAGCCGAGAGCCGGAACAAGTAAAAGCCTTTCGCGACACATGGCGCGACGGGATCCATTCGTACCTTACCTACTTACGCGACCGCCTCACCGTCGCACGTGATTTATTGGGAGATAGCGGCTCGCTATTTATTCAGATAAGCGATGAAAACATCCATACCTTGAGGAGTGTTTTGGACGAGGTATTCGGCGCCGAAAATTTCTCAGCCCTCATCACGTTTCGGAAAACTTCAATCACCTTTGCTACCGGCCGCCTTGGCGGTGTCAGCGACTATATTCTCTGGTATGCGAAAGACATTCAGGCTTACAAATATCGACCTGAATTTAGGATGAAGCAGATGGGGGGGGGCGGCGCGTCTAATTATGGATTTGTAGAATTAGAGAATGGTGAAACAAGACGCCTCTTCTCAGAGGAAAAGGAAGTGTCTGCAATATTACCGACTCAAAGCCGTGTTTTTTCTACGGAGAACCTTATGTCGAGCGGCGCGACCCCTTCGTGCATTTTCGATTTTTTTCTTAACGGTCAGTTGTATCCACCCGTAAAAGGAAAGAGCTGGAAGACACACCGTAACGGTATGTCCAGACTCGAGGCGAGCGGAAGATTGATCCCCCTTGGTGACAAGCGTCTCTACTACAAAACGTATTTTGACGAGTATCCTATTACTAAACTCACCAATCTCTGGGACGACACACGCGGCGAAATGGATTTGCGTTACGTTGTGCAGACATCCGAACTAATTATTCAGCGGTGCGTGTTAATGTGTACTGACCCTGGTGACCTTGTGATCGACCCCACCTGCGGCTCCGGCACTACCGCCTATGTCGCCGAGCAATGGGGCCGCCGCTGGGTCACGATTGACACATCGCGTGTAGCGTTGGCGTTGGCCCGCGCTCGTATTATGGGCGCACGCTATCCGTATTATCTACTGGCAGATTCCCGGGAAGGCCAAATCAAAGAAGGAGAAATCACCCGTACCGCGCCGAGTTCACAGCCGGTTCATGGGAATATGCGTTACGGTTTTGTGTATGAACGCGTTCCACATGTCACACTCGGCTCCATCGCGAATAATACGGAGATCGATGTCATTTGGGATAAGTGGCAGGGAAAGCTCGCTCCGCTCAGTATCCAGTTTTCCGAGGCCAGCGGCCAGAAGAAAACGCTTGAGGAATGGGAAATGCCACGCGGGGCGGATGACAAGTGGTCTGATTCGACAAAGAAATTGCACGAGGCGTGGTGGCAGGCGCGTATTGCCCGGCAAAAAGAGATCGATGCGTCCATTGCCGCGAAGGCGGAGTTTGAATACCTCTACGACAGGCCCTACGAGGACAAAAAGAAAGTCCGCGTGGCGGGGCCCTTTACTGTGGAAAGCCTTTCACCGCATCGGGTGCTGGGGGTCGATGAGAACGACGAATTGATCGACCTGGCCGAACAGTCCATGGCGCGCGAAAGCCACCCAAGCTATGGCAAGCCGCAGGATTTTGCATCGATGATTCTGGAGAACCTGCGGACTGCGGGAGTGCAGCAGGCGCACAAGGAGGACAAGATCAATTTCACTTCGCTGGAGCCTTGGCCCGGCGATTTGGTGTGCGCGGTTGGCCGGTATGCCGATAGTGATGGGAAGGAAAAACGTGCGGCCGTTTTTATCGGCCCAGAATTTGGCACCGTCACCCGACCCGATTTGGTGGCCGCCGCCCGCGAAGCCGGGGATGCTGATTTTGACGTGTTGATTGCCTGTGCCTTCAACTATGAGGCCCATGCCACGGAATTCAGCAAACTTGGCCGCATCCCAGTGCTCAAAGCACGCATGAACGCCGACCTGCACATGGCGGATGACCTGAAGAACACGGGGAAAGGCAACCTCTTCGTTATTTTCGGCGAGCCGGACATTGAAATCCTGGAGGGCGGAAAAGACGGAGGCCCGTCGCAAGTCCGGATTCAGGTCAATGGCGTGGACGTGTTTCATCCACAGACCGGCGAAGTCCGCTGCGATGGTGCGGAAGGGATTGCCTGCTGGTTCATCGACACCGATTACAACGAAGAAAGCTTCTTCGTCCGCCACGCCTATTTCCTGGGCGCGAACGACCCCTACAGTGCCCTGAAAACGACCCTGAAAGCGGAAATCAACCAAGAAGCCTGGGAAACACTCCACAGCAACATTTCCCGCCCCTTCGACAAACCGAAATCCGGCAGGATTGCAGTAAAGGTAATCAACCACCTCGGCGACGAGGTGATGAAGGTGTTTCGTGTGGGATGATGGCGTGAAAACCGATTTCTTGGAGAACCTCTAATCTGATGGATTTTCGCATCGCCGACACATTTACCGACAGTCTCGCCCACTTGAGCGGGGATGAGCAGAAGGCCGT
>CAIZGN010000020.1 GCA_903932505.1 Candidatus Hydrogenedentota bacterium | reverse complement strand
GCGACTACTCCGGCGGTGGCATGACCGACTGGGGCGCGCACCATTTCGACATCGCCCAATGGGGTCTTGGTATGGACGGTTCGGGCCCCGTGGAAATTACACCGCCAAACGGCGCGGATGTTCAGGCGCTCACCTATCGCTACGCAAACGGTGTGATCATGTACCACAAAGGCTATGAGAAGAGCCAAAAGGCAGGTGTGACCTTCGTGGGCACCGAGGGTGTTGTAATGGTCAACCGGAGTTATCTGGAGACCGATCCTGTCGGTTTGAAAGACGCCCCCATCGGCTCCGACGACGTCAAACTCTACCAGAGTCCCGGCCATCAGCGTGATTGGCTCGCTGCCATCCGCACCCGTACCAAACCCATCTGCGACGTGGAAGTCGGGCATCGCTCGGCCTCGGTTTGTCACATCGGAAATATCGCGTATCAGTTGGGTCGGACGCTGCATTGGGATCCGGTGCGCGAAGAATTTGCCAACGACCCAGAAGCGAACCAATTGATGCAACGGCCCATGCGCGCTCCTTGGCGGCTGGCCTAAAGGTTGGAGAATATCGACCATGTTGAACCTCACTGCAAAAAGAATACTGTTGTGCGCCGCTCTGGCGCTCGTGTGGGCAGTCCCTCCGGCGAGAGCCGAGATTGCCCCGGAAACTGCGGCCAAGGTGCAGGCGGCTCTGCCCGCTGAGGCCCGCGCCATCCCGAAGTATCCCCGAAAACTCCTTGTCTTTACCCTGTGCAAGGCCTTTGTACATTCCTCCATTCCCCTCGCGGCAGAAACCATGAAATGGATGGGCGAGAAGACAGGCGCGTTTGAGGCCGTGCTCAGTGACGACCCCGCCGTCTTCGCCGCGAATAATCTGGCCCAGTATGACGCCGTACTCTTGGACAACACCACGGGCACGCTCTTTACCGAGCCGGAACTCAAGGACAGTTTGATGAACTTCATCAAGGGCGGGCGTGGCGTCATCGGCGTGCATGCCGCCACCGACTGCTTCTACGACTGGCCCGAATATGGCGAGATGATGGGTGGTTATTTTGATGGCCATCCTTGGGGATCCGACACTACTGTGACCGTGCATATTGACGACCCCCTGCATCCGATCAATGCCGCTTTTCACGGCCAGAGCTTTGCGATACAGGACGAAATTTACCAGTTTCGTGACCCCTACTCGCGCAATAACCTGCGGGTCTTGCTTTCGCTTGATCCCAACGGCACCGACATGGGCCGTAATGGGATGAAGCGTGCGGACAAGGATTTCGCCGTGTCGTGGTTGCGCACTTGGGGCCAGGGACGGGTTTTCTATTGCTCGCTCGGTCACAACGACAGCGTCTTCTGGAATCCCGCCGTGCTAGCGCATTATCTCGACGGCATTCAGTACGCACTCGGCGATCTTGAAGCCGACGCCACCCCAAGCGCGCTCCTTTCCCCAGAGTATTTCCAGAAGTCGAGTGCCAAGGCTGCCCAGTCCCGTGAGAAGGCGCTCATCGACGCGGTGAAGAGCTATCGCGCCGGTCAGGACGCCACCACACTCAAAGTCATTGAAGCCCGTGTGGTCGCCGCGCAGAAACTCGGTCCCGACCACGCCACCGTGGAAGCCATGCTCATCGGTCTCCTCACGGAAGCTGTCACGCTTGATGCCAAGGAGTTCGCTTGTCGGCAACTGTTCGTCCTTGGTGCTGATGCCGCCGTGCCGGTGCTTGCGGACTTGCTCAAGCAGGCCGATACCGCCAATATGGCCCGCTACGCGCTTGAACGCTCCGCCTCTCCGCAAGCGGACGTCGTGCTGGTCAAAGCGCTGTCAGAGACGGACGGTCCCGTCAAAATCGGTGTCATCAATTCTCTGGGACAACGTCACAGCGTGGCGGCGGTTCCCGGTTTGATAGAGGCCCTGAAGGCCGACTGCCCGGATATCGTTCGGGCTGCCTTGGCGGCACTGGGGCATATCCCTGATGAAGGGGCAGCCAACGCTCTGCTGCAGAGTCGGCGCTTGGACGTCACTTTGCAAGCGGCTGTGGACGAGGCCAATCTGACCCAGGGTGCGATGCGCTTGGTCGCCAGCGATGAGAAGCTTGCCCGTTCTCTCTATCGCGATGTGTTTTGGAATGGCATGCCGCAAAGTCGCGGTGCTGCCTTGCGCGGACTGGTCTTGGCTGATGCGGAAAACAGTGTCGCCTTGCTCGACGAAGCCATGCTCTCTTATTCGCCTGAGTTCCGTCAGGCGGCCGTCATGGCCGTGCGCGACCGAGGCGAAGTCCGTCTGGCCGCTGATATCGCGCCAAGATTCGCGAACTGGGATGTCGCGGGTCAGGTACTCCTCCTGCAATCCCTGCGGGACACCAAAGAACGCGTTGCTTCGCCCATCATACGCAGTGCGCTGCGCAGCACCGATGAAACCGTCCTGCTCGCCGCATTGGGTGGGCTACCCTCCAGTGGCGATCCGGGCTTGGTGCCCGTGGCTGTTCCCTTCCTCACGGGTGCCTCCGAAGCTGTGGCCAAAGCAACACGCGAAGCACTCGCCGCCATGCCGGGTCGGGGCATCACCGATGCGCTCGCCGCAGAAATCACCAAGGCGAGAGGTTCTGCCAAAGCGGAACTGGTGCGTGCCCTCAATGCACGTCGTACGCCGTTGGCCGCCGAGACGCTGCTGGCTGCCGCCGCCGACCCCGACAAGACCGTGCGCGCGGAATCCTATCGCGCACTGGGCACCATCGGTGCGAGCGTGCAAGTGCAGTCGGTGTTGTCCCTGCTGTTGGCCGAACAAGATGCCGAAGCCCGTACCGCTGCCGAGGCTGCTTTGGCAGCCACCCTGGTTCAAGGCGGGATCGATTTGGTCTTGCAGGCCTACGAAGCCCAAGCCGCGAGTCCCGATCTGCGCGCCTCCCTCATCCGCGCCTTGGGTCTACGGGGCGATGATCAGGCGGTGGCTGTGATTACGGCCGCATTGATGGGCACGGTGCCTGCCGAGCGTCAAGCTGCGCTCGAGGCCTTTGGACAATGGCCCACCTCCACCCCCGGCCCCGCCATGGTGGATGCGGCTGAAAAACTCGAGGATGCGACCCAACGCTCCACCGCATGGCAAGGTGCCATCCAGTTACTGGCCAAGCCCGGCGCAAGCCTTTCACCGGTAGACCAGCTTACGGCCTACACCAAGGCGCTCACGCTGGCCCAGACTCCCGAACAGAAGAAGCTCGTGCTGGCCGGTGTGGCCGCTGTGCACCACCCCGAGGTCAGTGCCTTCATCAAGACCTGTGCGGGCGTCCCTGAACTCGAACGCGATGTGAAAGAGGCACTGGAGCGGGCCGCCATGATCAAATACGGCGATGCCGGTCTGTTCCCCATACTCAAGGTAAGTGACTTGGTCTGCGATGGTGACCTCGCTGAATGGCGACGTTTCCCCACCCAATTGAAGGATGATTCCAAGGGCATCAACACCGCATTCCGGGTCGAGTGGACCGACGAAGGCCTGTGGCTGGCGGCGGAAGTCTATGACCGCTCCGTGGTCATCGGTGGAACGCCGGAAACCCTGTGGGAACGTGACTCCGTCCAGATCGCGCTTGATCCTCTGGACGAAAACGGAGACAGCAAGGGATCCAACCACATCGAAATCGGAATCGAACAGACCGAGTCCGGCGCCCAGGTTTATGCGTGGTCCCTTGCAAAGGATGTCGATCCTGCGCTGGTGAAGCAGGTCGTGGCCGTGGTGAAGCGGCAAGACCCCTTGACCATTTACGAGGTGAAAATCCCCTGGAGCGTCCTTGCCCCGCTCGTCCCGCAAGCTGAAAAGGCCTTCGGGCTGAATATTGCGGTCAACGACCTCGATGACAAGCGCCCCCGCGCCGGCATCGAATGGACCCCCGGTATCCTCCTGGAAAAGAAACCAAGCGCCTATAAGACTGCCGTATTGGTAGGAGACCTGTAAAATAAATCCGCGCGGAATCCTGTCGCTACTGTAGAAGAGGCTTCCAGCCTCTTCTACAGTAGTGTGGGAATTTCAGTCTATGGATTCTAGTGCGTAGGTGCGGGTGCCGAGTCCGATGGATTCCGCGCATTTGATCTGGAGGTAGGGATCCTTGCCGTGGATCTTTTCGAAGAGGTGATTGCCTTCGCCCATGTGCATCGGCTCGGGCAGAGAACCCTCGATGTAGTTTTCGGTCTTGATGAGGTCGAGGCTGGCCTGCTCGATGGCGACGACATCGGTGGCGGCTACGATGCCGAGATCGGGCACGAGCGAGGGGGTTGAAAAGCCCCAGCAATCGCAATAAGGGGTGATATTGAGCAGCACGTTGAGGAAGAGGACGCGGTTGGGAGTGAAGGTGTCTAACACCGCCTTGGTTACCCGTGCCATGCCGTGCTGGAATCGTTCGATGCCGTCGGTGGTGAGGTGAATGGCCTGGGCGGGGCAGGCGATGTCGCAGTGGCGACAGAAACGGCAATTGTGGTCGAACCATTTGAGGCCGTCGTTTTCATCGAAATGCAGGGTGTTGGGGGAGGGGCAGTTTTCGATGCAGGATTGGCAGTGGGTGCATTTGTCTTTTTCCCATGAGAATTCTTCGCCGCAGAGGCGGTGAATTTTTCCGCGTGAATCACCGGCGACACATCCCATGGCGAGGTTCTTGATGGCTCCGCCAAAGCCGCAGTGGCCGTGCCCTTTTCCGTGGCTGAGCACGATCATGGCGTCCGCATCCACAATGTTGCCGCAGAGGTCGACGCTGTCCAATCCCCCCTGGTCGATTTTTGTGGGGTAGGCGTAGCGGTTTTTCACGCCCGCAGCTTCGATGAAGGGGGCCCCGAGCACTTCTTCTGTATAGCCGCGTACAACGGCATTGGGTCGGGAGCCGCTGCCGTCGGTGAGGAAGGGGTCTCCGCCCGCGTCCTTCACGGCTTTCACCACGATACGGACAAACAGGGGATGTACGGTGGTGT
>CAIZGN010000019.1 GCA_903932505.1 Candidatus Hydrogenedentota bacterium | reverse complement strand
GCCTGGAACACCATGCGCCGTACCCGAAAAAAATAAAGTAAAGCCCCAATAAAGGCGGCGGATGCGAAAGCATCCGCCGCTTTTCTGTAACGCAGGCAATATGCCTGCGTTACGGAGAGGGATGATTGCGGGGGGTGTGGTGGTGGGGTTTTGGGGTGCTGCTGCGTTTGTAGCCAAAGCGGTGACTTCGTCCCCGCACTCCAAATAGCTGATCCCCGCTATTGGGTGTGCGGCGTGAAGCGCAAGAAAAACGCCCTGCCCTCTGTGCCTCTGTGGTGAAAAATACCCCAAAAACCCCTCATCCACCCCGCCCATAGCAAAAGCGCCGACCCCGATTGCTCGGGGTCGGCGTCAATTTCTTTCAATGACACACCTGTTTGGGTCGCGTATTACCCGGCTCCCACCTCAGCGGAAACCGCTATCGATAATCTACTTGCCGAGAAGCTGCAAGGCCGACTGCGGGATGACGTTCGCTTGCGCAAGAACCGTCGTGCCGGCACTTACCAGAATCTGGCTTCGCGTGAAGGCCATTGTTTCGCGCGCGACATCCGCGTCGCGAATCACGCTTTCCGCATTGGCGTTGTTTTCTTCCTGGATCGCCAAGCTGCTGATGGTGAACTCAAGGCGGTTCTGGATCGCGCCGAGATTGGCCCGCAGCATGTTGACGCTCTGAAGGGCGATGTCCACAATGCTAATGGCCGTGACCGCAATGTTCACCTGCGATATCGACAGACCACTGACACCCAAGTCCGCAGCGCGCGCACCCTTGCTGTAAATCGCTATGGTCTGCCCCTGTTGCGGGCCAGCCTGCAACGTCAGCGTTTGCGCGGCACTGAGCGTACGAATCCCGTTGAATTCGGTGTTGAACGCAATCGAGTCAACGTGTTGCAGCAATTGGGCAACTTCAGAATCGAGCGCTTGCCGATTGAGGTTGCTGTTCGTGCCGTTGGCCGACTGCAGGGCGAGTTCCCGAATACGCTGAAGAATATTCGAGGTTTCGACCAGCGCACCTTCCGTGGTCTGCATCATGCTGATGCCGTCCTGGGAGTTGCGCTGGGCTACGTTACTGCCTCGAACGAGCGACCGGAAAGTTTCCGCGATTGCGAGACCGGCAGCGTCGTCGGATGCGCGGTTGATGCGCAAACCGCTAGACAATCGTTCGAGGGTTTTGTTGAGTTCGCCGGTGCTTTTCCGCAGCAGGCGAGAGGCGTTGATCGCCGAGACGTTCGTGTTAATTCGCAGACCCATGGTGTTTTCCTCCGTGATTGGGCTACCTTTGCATCCTTGCATCGGTTGAAGTCCTGAGCATCCTTGCCTTTGGGCTTCATGAAATACTATCGGCATCCGGGCAAAAATCTTTAGCAATCCAGTCCCCATCTTGAGCCCTGCTTGATCACTCCGCGCTTTTTTGATACCGTTAGCTTTGTAATACTCGAATTGGGTCAGCATCAAAGTGACGGGAGTTGGGTTCATTCACATGGATACCGCGCCGGATCGTATTTACACGGTGTTGCGTGCCGTAGAGAGCTTTTCCGTCTGCACAACTGTGGACGCGCTCGGTGTTGCCGTGATGAAGCAACTGGCCGAGCATTTGGGCGTCCGAGGCGGAAGCGCCTACATCAGGGAAAACGAAGAGCTCCGGCTCATTTGCGGCTGGGGCCCACGACATGCCCCATCAAGAATCCCGCTGCCCCTGCGCCCCACCTCACCCATGGCGCAATGCATGAGTCGTCGACAACCGCTGTTGCTCGGTCAGAAGAGTTGGTCCACTGATTTTGCCCCGAGCGGATGGAATGGTTATACCGATGACCAGGCCTTGCTCGTTCCCTTTTTCGACCACACGCGTTCACTCTCCGGCGTGGTTTCGCTCCATAATAAAATTGGTGGGATCTTCTGCAATGAGGATATCCAACTGGCCAAGCTCTTGGTGACGGTGGGTTCCGAAGCGCTGCGAACCATTCAATCGCACGAGGCGGTGAGCGAGAGCGAATCCCGCATGCGCAATCTTTTTGAGCACCTGCCCGGGATGGCCTACCATTGCACCGATGTCTTCGCATGGCAAATGACCTTTATGAGCCAGGGATGTCATTCGGTGACCGGCTATCGTCCCTCCGACCTCATGTCCCGCGAAGACATGCACTATGGGTCACTGATAGTGCCTGAAGACTTAATCCGGGTGGAGGAGGAGATCCTAAATGCCATGGCGGGGCGTCGCATCCTCGACACCACCTACCGAATTCGAACCGCCGAAGGACAGGAACGCTGGGTTTGGCACAAAGGTGCCGGCAATCTAGACGATCGCGGTTTCTGGATCGGCATGGATGGTTTTGTCACCGACATCACCGCGCAACGCGCCTTGGAGCGTCGATTGGCCGAAATAGCCACCGCCTTGGATCAGGCGAACGAAGCCGTTCTTATCACCACACTCAAGGGCGTGGTCTTGTACGCCAATGCCACGTTTGAGCGACTTTGCGGGCCGACCGCGCCCATTGACGGCGTGTCGCGTTCACACTGGCTGCCCATCGATGTACCCGAAGATCATCCCGCCTACCTCACTTTATTGGAAAGTGAAAAGGAGGGAAAACCCTGCAAAGTCGAAGTTCCGGGAAGAAACCAGTCCGGTTCCCGAACCCAGCTTCGCATCCAGTTCGCCCCCTATCGTGCCGAGGACGGAACACTCATGCAGTATGTGTACTTGGTGAGCGATGTCTCCGAAGAGCACAAGCTCCGCGCACAGCTGCTGCAAGCACAAAAGTTGGAGGCTATCGGTTCTCTCGCCTCGGGTATCGCCCATGAAATCAACACCCCTGTCCAGTATATTGGCGACAACCTGCTTTTCATCCAAGAGAGTATGCAGCAACTGGGCCCCGTTCTCGAGGCGGTGGCGCAGAATGCCACCCCTGTCAGCCCGCAAGACTTACAGCCCTTACTCGCCAACGCCGACTGGCCCTTTCTTCGCGACGAAATCCCCAAAGCACTACAGGAATCCATTGCGGGCAACCGACGGGTCACGGAAATTGTGCGGGCCATGAAGGCCTTTGCTCATCCCGATGACGAGGATTTTCATCCAGCCGATATAAATCAGGCCTTGCAGACGACCGCCACCGTCGCACGCAATGAATGGAAATATGTTTCCGATCTCGCCTTGGATCTGTCCAATTTAATGCCCCGTATTCCCTGTCAGGTGGGAGCACTGAATCAAGTTTTTCTGAATCTCATCATCAATGCCGCCCACGCCATTGGCGAACGCATAGAACGCGAAAAGCCCAAGAAAAAGGGGCAAATCACCGTTAGCACCCGCCATTGCGACCCCTGGGCCGAGATTGTCATACGGGATACAGGGGCCGGCATACCGGCAGCAATCCTGTCGAAAATTTTTGATCCATTCTTTACCACCAAGGCCACAGGGAAGGGAACCGGTCAGGGATTGGCGCTGGCGCATTCCGTCGTGGTGGAACGTCATGGAGGAACCATCGACGTGGAGTCTGTAGAGGGCCAGGGAACCAGCATTCTAGTGAAGCTCCCCCTGAGACGCGATTAAGAGGAAGTTCCTGTGAAAGAGATACTTTTCGTCGATGACGAGCCCAACTTTCTGAGCGGGTTGCGGCGCATGCTCCACGCCGAGGAGCATGCGTGGTCGCTCCATTTCGCAGAGAGCGCCGAGGAAGCCCTTGAAAAGATCCGCGAAACTTCCTTTGACGTCATTGTGTGTGACATGCACATGCCCGTCATGAATGGTCTCGATTTTCTGGAGACACTGCAATCCGAGGCCGCCACCCGTAAGATACCCACCATTCTGCTCACAGGAAATTCCGACACCGACCTCAAGCGGCGAGCCTTGGATCTCGGAGCCGCCGATCTGTTGAACAAACCGGTCAATCGCGAAGATTTGCGTGCTCGACTTCGTAACACGCTGTGCTTAAAGGAGTTTCAGGACGCAATCCTGAACCAAAACGCCCTTCTCGAGCAAAAGGTGCGCGAGCGCACCCAGGATCTGGAGCGCTCCCGCCGCGATATTGTCTTCCGCCTCGCAAAGGCCGGTGAATTTCGCGATGAGGAAACCGGGGGGCATGTCGTGCGCGTCGCTTGGTGCAGCCAATACTTGGCGCGGAACGTGGGCATGAGCGAAGAGGATGCCGAGCGCATTTTCCTGGCAAGTCCGCTCCACGACATAGGGAAAATCGGGATTCCGGACGGAATCCTCCTGAAGCCGGGTACTCTTGATGACCGCGAGCGGGAAATCATGAAGACCCATTGCGAAATTGGGGCCTCCATATTGCTGGAAAACCCCAGAGGCCTGCCCACCCATCTCGCACCTCAAGTCGACGAACTTCACGCCGACCAGGAAGGCAACGTGCTCGCGCTTGCGGCGGACATTGCCCTGAGTCATCATGAAAAATGGGACGGAACAGGCTATCCCTACGGAAAGCAGGGAAATGACATTCCGCTCACCGCCCAGATCGTCGCTATCGCAGACGCCTATGATGCCCTTCGTTCAGCGCGGTGTTATAAACCCGCTTTCGAAACGCCCGAAGCGGTATCTATCCTGAAAACAATGTCGAATAAGAACTTTTCCCCGGTGATCGTAGACGCTTTTCTCTCGGATTTACATCGTGCCGAAGAGATTCGGGAAGCCTATTCTGAATAGGCGCAGGAGGTTTCCCATTGAAAACGGTCTTGTTTGTTGACGACGAGCCCAATGTCCTAAATGGACTGCGCCGCACTCTTCACGCCATGGAAAAAGAGTGGGAGATGGTTTTCTGCGACAACCCTCTCCAAGCCATCGAGTGGATTACGCAGGGGCGTCATTTTGATGTCGTAATCAGTGATATGCAAATGCCCGCCATGCACGGCTCAGAATTTCTGGGTAGAGTGATGGCGCTCGACCCCCTTACCGTTCGGTTAGCGCTTTCAGGCCATACCGATGCCAACAACCTCATGCGCTCGAATGTCGTCGCCCATCAGTTTTTGAGCAAACCAGCCGATCCACGAAAACTCGTGAGCTTAGTTAAACGCGCTTGTGTTCTCCGGGATCGACTGAGTTCCGCCACGCTTAGCCAGAAACTGTTAATGGTCGGCGGTGTCCCCAGTGTACCGCGCGTGTACGAGCACATACTCGAGGAGATTCAGTCTTCCGATCCATCTGTTCCCCGCGTGGCCCCGTGGATTGAGAAAGACGTGGGCCTTACCTCTAAGGTTCTACAATTGGTTAATTCAGCCTTTATGGGGCTAAAGAATCACGTTTCCGATATCCGGCAGGCCTGCACACTCCTTGGCTTGGAACACCTTCGCGTTTTGGTCTTAATGGCAGAGATTTTTTCCATGGCACAAGACACGCCCCTCCGTCGATACTTGAATCTTGATGCTTTGTGGGCCCGCAGCATGCAAATTGCGGAATATGCTGGAAAGATCGCCACAGAATTAACCAGTGAGCGCATTCAGATTTCGGACGCCTATACAGCCGGGCTATTGCATGAAATTGGGCAAATTATTCTAGCCCAACGCCTTCCGGATGAATTTGGAAAAGCCTTCGAGTATGCGGAGACCCATAAAGTTTCCCTCTTTGATGCGGAAAAGGAGCTCTTTGGGTCTACACACGCCACGATAAGCGGTTATCTGCTTGAACTGTGGGGTCTCCCCGATCCCATCGTGGAGGCGGTGACTTATTACGATTTCCCGTCGGGACTACCGGAAGCCTCCTATGATTTGGGCGAAGATGAATCTGGCATCGCCCTAGTTGCCCTGCACGTCGCGGCCTACTTGGCCAGCAGTGAGACTTCGCCCATGAAGACAACAATGCCCGTCGAAATTGATTCCAGTTATCTTGAGAGCCGTGGCCTGATGAAGCACATGGAGCGCTGGTATGACCTCTGTCTTTCCTAGGTCGTCCCTCTTGGTTCTCTGACTCCCATTCTGTTGAGTCAGGGGCGTGTCCATTTCAACTGATTGCCTCACGAAATCCATGTTCATAGAGGAGACAGCGCATGCGGGTCATCATTGCCCCGGATTCTTTCAAGGAATCCCTTCCTGCGCCTGAAGTGGCCAGTGCTTTGGCACGAGGATGGCTCGTGGGCCGCCCCGACGATGAAGTCTTATGCATTCCCATGTCTGATGGAGGCGAAGGCACAGCAGACGCAATGGTATCGGCCATGAATGGCCGGTTTGTTTTGGAGCGCGTGTCCAACCCTTTGGGTGAACCAATAGACGCCACCTACGGGCTCTTTGCCCGCGAAACCAAGGCGGTGGTTGAAATGGCGTCCGCCTCTGGCCTACCGCTAGTACCATTGGAGCGACGAAACCCCGGACTGACGACGACCTATGGTACGGGGGAATTGATAAGAGCAGCCTTGGAACGGGGTGTGACCGAGATTATTGTGGCCATTGGCGGTAGCGCGACCAATGATGGCGGCGTTGGAATGGCACAAGCCCTCGGATACCGATTCTTGGACGCTCACGGCCAAGAGCTTCCGCCTGGGGGTCTGGCCATAGAGCGACTGGAGCGGATTGACATATCCGCCGCCCATTCGGCCCTTCAGCGATGTCATATCCGCATCGCGTGCGATGTGAACAACCCCCTTTGCGGGCCCCACGGGGCCTCTAGTGTCTACGGGCCACAGAAAGGCGCTACCCCAGACCTTGTCGAGCGCCTGGATAGTGCATTGGCTCGACTCGCCGTCATCGTCGCGCGCGACCTCGGTATTTCCATTGCCGAGCTACCCGGAAGCGGCGCTGCTGGGGGGCTTGGCGGCGGGTTGGTCGCTTTTGCAGGTGGCATCATGGAGCCGGGAGTGGCGGTCGTTGCTGATGCGTGCGAATTGTCTGAGCGCATGCGCGGGGCCGGATTGGTTATTACCGGTGAGGGAAGAATCGACGGACAAAGCGTCCATGGGAAAACCCCCGTAGGGGTAGCTAGGATTGCCAGAGGCTTAGGGATTCCAGCGATCGGAATTGCCGGGGCACTCGGATCCGGCTTTGAGGCCGTGCATTCGGAGGGACTTATCGCCACCTTTTCGATTGCATCAGGCCCCGGATCATTGGAACAGGCCTTGGCGCATACCGAGCGTCGCTTGGTTGAGTGCGCAGCGGCACTGTCCCGGTATTGGAGCTTGGGTGCCGACCGAGGCAGCCCGAACTAATCTTCGATGAACGCGATCCACGTTCCACGTGGAACATTATTCAGGGTGGCTTTCCTCTTCTTTCCGCCAGATGAGATGAAGCGTGCCACGGCGCAGCTTCATGCGAGTCCATTCATCTTCCCAACGTTCCACGTGGAACATGGGCGATAACGTATCGACGCCTGCACTGAACTGGCACAAGAATACGGGGCCTTTAGGACGAGGAGCGAGGCTCGTGGTTATTGCCTGCATGATCTGGTCCGGCTTCTCGACCGCTCGGGCGGTGATCAGCCCTGGGTGCAGGTCGGTGGTTACTCTGGGGTATTCTCCGTGCCTGATTTCAACGCCCGTCAGACCCAAAGCTCCGATAAGTCGGCGAAGGAATCCGACCTTCTTTACTGAACGCTCCACAAGCACCATAGGGAGGTCTGGCAGGAGGATCTTAATAGGTATAGCCGGAAACCCCCCGCCACTACCGATGTCGAGCAAAGGATCCATTGAGCGGTACTTCAGAATCGGCGCTAAGAGGCTGAGGGAGTCCACGATATGAACGGATTCCAAACGGGTACTATCGCCCTCCGATACTAGCGAGGAAACACGGTTGCATTCCCGAATGAGTTCGGTGTGGCGGGCCCATGCGCTACGGATCGCATCATCAATGGGGAACCCGGCCGAATCAAGAAGACGGGCACAGAGTGACGTAGGATCTTTTTTACTATATTTTTCGTTTTTCATGTTTACTGGGTGTCCGGTTTGCCTGAAGATTATCCAACCACAAGAACTTGATAGGACGGGTCTTGGGCACATTATTTGATTTATGCAGGGCGGTATGATACCTTGTGCAAACGGAGTTTACCACGATTTACAGGAGCACGTCCATGAAATACATGGTCCTTTTGGGCGATGGCATGGCCGATTGGCCTCTTCCGGCCTATGATGGCCGCACCCCATTGCAGGTAGCACAGACCCCGGCGATGGATCGCTTGGCCAACGAGGGGGTAAGCGGCTTATTTAGTCCCATACCGGAAGGGCTCCCTCCGGGCAGTGATGTTGGGAATCTATCGCTGTTCGGCTACGATCCACGACAAACCTTCGGGGGACGGGCACCCATCGAAGCGGCCAACCAAGGCATATCATTAACCGATCACCAAGTCGCTTTTCGCTGCAATTTAGTCACCCTGCAAGACGGGGTGATGCGGGATTTCACGGCCGGGCACATTACGAGTGCCGAAGGAGCCGTATTGATGGCCGCGCTGAACGAGGGGATGCGCGACCGTTTCCCGACCATGTTCCATCCCGGGGTAAGCTACCGTCATCTGGTCGTTTTCACGGGGACACCTGAATGCACCCCGGATGATTGTGTTGCCTTGATGTGTGAACCGCCGCACAACATTACCGGTCAGCCCTATAAATCCTTTCTACCAAAAGGCAAGGTGGCTGAATTGGTTCTTGAAATGATGTCCTGTTCGCAGGAGATATTGCGAAACCATCCGGTAAATGCCGCGCGTATTCAGGCGGGACACGCGCCCGCGAGCTCGATCTGGCTATGGGGCCAAGGCAAGTCCCCCGCTATGGCCACCTATCAGGAAAAATTTGGTATCACCGGCGCGGTGATCTCTGCCGTGGATCTTGTGAAGGGCATTGGCAAATTGGCAGGTTTGGATGTGATAGACGTTCCCGGGGCAACGGGTTGGATTGATACCGATTATGAAGGAAAGATAGCGGCTGGACTCGAAGCGCTTGAAACTCGTGACTTTGTGTATATCCATCTTGAAGCGCCGGATGAGGCCGCGCATCAGGGGCGTGCAGACTTGAAGATTCGTGCGATCGAGGACTTTGATCGCCGCATCGTGGCACCAGCCATGGCCTACCAGAAAACGCACCCAGAGTGCCGTATTCTTGTCGCGCCCGATCACTACACCACGATAGAGACGAAGACCCATGCCGGAGGCCCGCTACCGTTTGCGTTGAGCGGGTATGGCATTACTCCGAATGGCGGATCAGCCTATTCCGAGACCGATGCAACCCGGACGGGTCTCTCCCTGCCCGATGCGCACACGCTCGTCGCGCAGATGTTTCAAGATTCAGCGATTAGCTTCAGTTAAACACGCTGTTGGAGATTGCACGTGACGGTACGCATTGACCTATACGACACCACACTGCGTGATGGGGCTCAAGGGCCCGGCGTAAAGTTTTCCGCGCAGGATCAGCTCCAAGTGATCCGCGAACTCGCGGCATTTGGTGTGCGCTACATTGAGGGTGGTCAACCCGGATCCAACCCGAAAGCGGCCGAGTTGTTTGACCGCGTCCGCGACATGGATCTAAAATCTGCCACGATGGCTGCGTTTGGAAGCACCCGTCACCCACGACACACGCCGGAAAGCGACCCCAACCTGGCTTCGCTGTTGTCGGCCAAGACCGAGGTCGTCACAATTTTCGCCAAGACTTGGCGTATGCATGCGGAGGAAATTCTCGGGGTGACCGCAGAAGAAAACCTCGCCTTGGTATGGGACTCCGTTCAATACCTCCGCGCCCATGGTCGACGGGTTTTCGTAGATGCGGAGCACTTTTTCGACGGATATTCCGATGATTCGGGATTCGCGCTTGCCGTGTTGCAAAGTGCGGCGGAAGCGGGCGCGGAAGTTCTTATCCTTTGCGACACGAACGGGGGATGTCTTCCTTCGCGGGTGGATGAATCAGTGAGGGCAGTGCGAGCCGCGCTTCCCGCAATTCAACTAGGAATTCACACCCACAACGACAGCGGTTGTGCTGTGGCCAATGCCCTTGCGGCCGTATCTGCCGGTGCTACTCAAGTCCAGGGTACCCTTAATGGCTACGGCGAACGCACTGGGAATATGGATCTCTGCACGGCCATTCCCGCCTTACAGCTGAAATTGGGTCTCGAGGTCATAACGGCGACACAACTATCAACCCTCACCCACATTTCACACATGGCTGCGGAACTTGCGAATATGACGCCCCGTGACCACGCGCCCTATGTGGGTAGGGATGCGTTTACCCACAAAGGTGGAATGCACGCAGATGCAGTCTCCAAGCGCAAAGTAAGTTATGAGCACATTGACCCGTCGCTGGTGGGTAACGCCACCCATATCGCGGTAAGCGAAGTCTCGGGTCGTTCCAGTTTAATCCAGAAAGCCGCTGAATTTGGTATTCAATTGGAACGGGGCCGACCCGAAACCCAACAAATTCTTGAACGCATCAAGGATCTCGAAAACCAAGGGTATGAATTTGAAGGCGCGGACGCATCGTTGGAGCTGATCATGCGCCGGGCTATGGGCGATGCCCCTCATTTCTTTGAAACCCTGTCATTCCACGCCCATATCAACCAGATTCGTCTTGAGGAACTGGCCGAGTCCGAGGCTACGGTAAAACTGTGTCTTCCAGACGGGCAAATTCAGCACACGGTAGCCGAGGGTCACGGCCCTGTCGATGCCCTAAACAATGCGCTTCGCAAAGCCTTGGAACAGCCTTATCCTGAGATTTGTGACATTCATCTCGAGGATTATAAGGTGAGGATTGTGGATGGCCGACTTGCGACGCAGGCCATGACCCGAGTGCTGATCGAATCCAGTGACACAAATGACAGTTGGTATACAGTAGGCGTGTCTGAAAACATAATCACAGCATCCTACCTCGCCCTGGCC
Source organism: Candidatus Hydrogenedentota bacterium (assembly GCA_903932505.1). Taxonomy (GTDB): domain Bacteria; phylum Hydrogenedentota; class Hydrogenedentia; order Hydrogenedentales; family CAIZGN01; genus CAIZGN01. Next base: position 18,646 of record CAIZGN010000019.1, on the reverse strand, counting down.
GATAGCATCGACTATAAATTACTGCGTTCCCATGCCACTAAAGCCTAATCAGATTATGGCCTTCCCTTGGAGGTGCAACTAGAGAGGTGTAGGTGTCCAATAAAAAGGTAGATACAGACAACACCGGCTATTTTTCGGTGAGTGAATCTTTGGATGGGTTCACGGATAGCTCACGTCGTATAGCGACCGGGGCAACTACCTTTTTTCGCAATCCTGAGTTACTACGGCAACTCACAAACACCGTGTTACCTTCGCTAGCCTCCTCAGGAAACCGCTTTCATGTGTGGTGCGCTGGATGTTCCACCGGCATGGAGGTATACTCAATTGCCATGGTGGTCTTGGATTGGATGGACGTCAATCGTTGTCCATTACAGTGCAAGATTCTCGGTTCCGATATATCCGATGAAGCGCTGGGTATAGCCCGCACGGGACGATATCCATCCCTGAAAAAACTGAATCAACCCAATAGCATTTTATTCAACCGATATATGCTTGATGACGGTAATGGCAGTGCAGTGATAGGTAAAGAACTTCGGGCGGTCACTGTTTTCAAACAACGCGACATAGCACTGGGCAGCCGCTCCCACAAGTTCGAACTGGTGGTGTGCGACCACGTCTTCCAGTATTTCACCGAAACACGTCAGTATGAATACCTCGAGCGTCTAATGGCTGCATGCCAGCCTCACGGTTTTATCTATGTGAGTACGCCCCTAAACCAAGTCATTACAGAAATTACTAATCGATATCCGGTTAATAAGTTTGCCAAACACTTCTATCGATTGAAGGGATAATTTCTAGACTGCTTTCGGCGTCTTCTTAGTCTTGGATTTCCAGGTTATTCAGGCAGTGGCTGATCTTTAGTTTCCGGCGCAAACGGAAGGACAGCCAGACCCAGCACGAAAATCAAGGATGTAAGAAGTGCAGCAGTCTGCAGTCCCACATAAAGGCTGATTTGGCTTGTAAAGAAAAGGGCCACCGCTGTGATGTATCTTGCCACGTTGTAGCAAAATCCCGTACCAGTGGCGCGAAGGCGCGTCGGAAATAGTTCGGGAAAATACACGGTAAATCCACTGATATTCATTAACAATGCAAATCCCATAAACGAAAACAGCAAAACTGCCGTGACGAACGATGTTGTAAAATAGAACGCTGAAGCGCAGGCTACGAATGATAAAATAAACGAAATAACAAAGGATTTTCGACGTCCAATCCGTGCGGTTATATAAGGAAAAACCAAGGCACCAATAGCACCACCGCCGTTCTGGGCCATTCCTGCAAAGGCCTTTCGCAATTCAATTGCACGCGGATCTAAATTCAGTGGCTTCAATACGCTTCCCAATAAATCCACACTGAACACACTGATCCCCCAGAAGCCAATAACCCCCACCGCCGCCATTGCTACACCTACCAAGGTATTTCTACGCAGAGCGGGGTCACTAAACAAAGCACCACGGGACCCCATATTGCCCTTCTTTTCATGCTTTGCCTTTTCCCTGGCACGAAGCCAACTCTCAGGCTCTTTCACATAGAAGAAAATTACGACCACCAACAGTGCCGGAATTATCCCAACAGAAAATACCCAGCGCCATGCATCTTCCACCGGAAAAATGCCACTAATAATCAAGTAGATTACCCCGGCCATGATATTACCCACGGCGGAGGTTGCTTGAACTATACCCAAGGCTACGACCCTTGAATGAGCGGGAAAGGTTTCGGCGACCAGCGCGGCACCGGCGGCAAATTCACCGCCTACACCAAAACCCGTAAGGAAGCGCAGTAACCCAAATTGCCACCAGTTTTGGGCTAACCCGCTAAGACCTGTAAAACCGGCGTAAATGAGAATCGTGACCATCATGGTACGGGTTCGTCCCAAACGGTCACCTATCAGACCAAAGAAAATACCGCCAGTAGCCCAACCAATCATAAGACAAGCGGTTACTATCAACATATACTGGTCAATAGTTTTAGAGTCAGCCCCGGGCAATAACGCAAGCATAGCGGGCTTTTTCGCAAACACGAAAAGCCACTGATCCATCGTATCAAACAACCACCCCAAACAAGCAACACAGAGAACGATGTACTGGTATCTACCAATCCCTTCTCTCCACCCTTTTCGAGCATTATCGGCCATTGAATTGGTCTCCAGTCTCTCCACTTAACAAATCATATCGCGTCTTCTTCGAACAATATAGATTCACCTTCTACTTACACGCGAATGGGCATAATAACATTTACATAGGTTTCTTCCGGACTCTCCGAGTAGGGCTTAAGTACTCCCGGACTCATACCATCCTTAAGCAGTAGACAAACATTTTTTGTTTCTACATGCCTCAACACTTCGAGAATAAACTCAGGATTAAAAGCAATTTCCACCCTTTCGCCATCATAGTCAGTGGCGAGATCTTCCTCATATTCACCAATTTCAGGCGTAACCACCTTCAGCTGCATCTGCTTATTTTCCACAGCGATGCGGACGGAATTAAACTTATCATTGGTCATCGTACGGGTTCGCCGCATGGCTTCGGTGAAACTGGCGGTATTGATGATTACCTCTTTATCGTGTTTTTGCGGAATAACCATTTCATAGTTTGGAAAATTACCTTCGATCAAGGATGTAACCAAGCGGGTCTGATTAAAACAGAATTCTCCCTGACTTTCATCGATGCTTATCTTAACTTCATCATCACCGTCAAGTAAACGCTCCAACTCGTGGATCATTTTCGCAGGAATAATAACGCGCTTCTCTATATCCTCTGGAACATCCTCTGTTTCGCGCGCTAGACTCATTCTACGGCCATCGGTGGCCACCGCCACAAGGCGGCCCTGCTTGAGCTCTACGAGCAATCCTGTGAGGTTGTAGCGCGCCTGGTCGGTGCATATGGCATAGGAGGATTTGGTCAAAAGCTTTTTCAGTACGCTTTGCTTAAGACTAAAGGAATCAATACCCTCAAAACTGCGGATTGGCGGAAACTCGTCTGGGGACATACTGAAGAGCTTCGTTTCGATTTTCCCACAGGTGAGCGTTATGACGTTGTTATCCCCAAGATCTAGGGTGACGTCCGAATTGGCCGGTAATTCGCTAATCATCATGGAAATCCGCTGACAAAGCATGGTCATCGACCCTGGGCGATGTACCGTGCAGTCTGCGGTGCACTCAATGCTGACCTTCAAATCGGTAGCAAGAAGGCGGATCCCGGTATCCGTGGTTTCAAAGAGGATATGAGAAAGAATGGGCAAGGCCGATTTTCCTGCAACCACACTCTTAACCTTGTTGATCGCATCCAACAGATCTTGCCGTGCAATGGTGATCTTCATCCGAAGCACTCCCTGAACTTGGTTGATAACTTGAGCCTAAGAACTACCTACTTTTTTATTAATAGATCAAGCAGTCATAGTAATAGAGGCCTGAATACTGTTACTAACTCTGTAAGGCCTTGAAATTAAAGGCTTTATCCTGTTTATAAAAATGTGGATAAGTTGTAGGGCTTATCCACACATTCCACAAAAGCAAAATGGTGGCAAAAAATGAACTGAATAGGTCTATTCGGTTTGTGGATAAACCAAAGGATTATCCACATTAAATCATGGGATTATACATCCGAAATTATGGAGAATGTTCCACGCTTTGTCTAGAGTTATCCACAGGCCCCTTTTCCTTATAAGGGAAGGACTTACCGGACGTTAATGGATGGTATTCCTTACATCGTGGAACATTTGTTCATCCAAAAATCCTATACTCTAAAAATATAGCTTAATATATTCAAATATAAGGACTTATGAATATCCTACGATCGGCTCAGTGCTGCGCTTGATGGCATCTAAGCTGTTGTTTCTAAAGGATTTGTCTGGAATAGGCAATCCCACGCTCTAAATGCGCCTTCACTCCCTCAGCACTTTATCCACATGTTTTCCACATGTTAATCCGCAGGGAATATTCAACTCTGATGCATGCTAGCAAAGTGCCGCGAAAAATGCAACCTCATCAATGCCATTAGGGGCGAGGTTTGAACAAGCGGCGACCATGATTTCTCGGTGAAGCGAAGGTCAGGTACGCACAACGCGGAGGAATTCCTCCGGATTAATGAGGCCATCCTTAACTTTTTGCCGGCAACTCATGGCCATGGTGATCAATTTACTGCCTTTGGTAATTTCCTCCGGCCCGGAATCGGCTGCGATTAGGTTTCGAACAGCCTGATTGACCACGAGAACTTCAAAAATACCATTTCTACCTTTATTGCCTGTTTGATAGCATTGGGCGCAGCCTTTTCCTTGGTAGAGCTTTTTCACGGTTGCGGGAAGCCCTATGGATTTGAGTAAGGTTGAAGTCGGCGTAAAGGCGGTCTTGCAGTTGGGGCAGATAGTGCGCACAAGGCGCTGACCGATGACGCCCGTCAATGCGCTGGCGATGAGATAGGACGGCACACCCATATTTCTTAGGGTGGCGATTGCCTCCGGAGCATCATTGGTATGTAAAGTGCTAAATACGAGATGCCCCGTCATGGCGGCACGAATGGCAATTCGGGCAGTTTCGTTATCCCGGATTTCACCGACGAGCAAGACATCGATGTCTTGCCGCAACGAGGCACGCAGGGTGCTCGCAAAGGTAACGTCAATATCAGTATCGATTTGAACCTGATTTATGCCCGGGAGCTGGTATTCTACGGGATCTTCAATGGTAACAATACTTTCGGTCATCACGTTTTTTTGATTAAGGGCGGAGTATAGGGTGGTTGTCTTACCACTACCTGTGGGGCCGGTGACAAGAATCATACCATAGGGCTGGTCGATAAGGTATTGCAGCTTTTTGAGGTCGTCTTTATCTAAACCAAGATCGCTAATGCCGGAAAGGACGGACGACTGGTCGAGCATACGCATTACCAGGCGTTCCCCGATGAAGGTGGGCAAGGTGGCCACACGAATATCGAAATCACGTTCGCCAATTTCCATGCTGATGTGACCGTCTTGCGGGTGGCGGGTTTCCGTGATGTCCAAGTCGGACATAATCTTAATTTTTGAAACAACGGCGGCCTGAATATTCTGGGGAATGCTCATGACATCGTGCAAAACACCGTCAATACGGTATCGAACGCGCATTTCAGGGTCTTGGGGGTCTAGATGAATATCCGTAGCACGGGAATGCACAGCACCCTCAATGATGGTGGAAACAATCTTCGAGGCGGTGCTGCCTGCGGCTTGTTTCGCAATTTCATCAAATCTTGCACTTTCCTTTGTGGAAACTTTGGCGGCCATGGTGTTCTTCCCTTTTGCCTGAGGTTGGGTATCCGTTGATTTCGGCGTTGTGGCTTCTTTCTTCGAATTTTTTGTGTCTTTAGGAGCGGGGGCTGTTCCGATTTTCTTGGGGGCGACTACGGCGGCCGGTTCGCGGCCTTCCAGAGCGGCATAGCGGGCTGAAATTTCTGCTTCAATGCTGGGTACGGCTGTCAGCATGGGGCTTAGGCGCTTATTAAGCAGTATGCCTATGGATTCAAGCCTATTTTTGGTTTGTGGGGTTCCTATGAGGACGAGAAGACGGTCGGCTTCCAATGAAACGGGAATAATGCCGTTTTTCTTGGCCATGCTCTCGGGCATGGCGTCCAGGGCGGCTGGTTGACTGGGAGTGGCTGCGGCCTCGGCATAGGGGATATCGTACTGCCGACTGAGCACCGTGGCTATATCTTTTCGCGTGACGAAACCGCGATCAACCAGGATTCGGCCCAGAAGGCGACCAGTTCTCTTTTGCTCGGCGAGGGCTTCGTTGAGTTTCTCTTTGGAGAGTACCCCTGCTTGCAGCAGGGAATCTCCAAGACTCTGACTTTCGCTTTTGGCCCTGCTGGGAAGATGAACCTCATAGCGCAGGATATCCTCGGCGGTGTCGAAGGTCATCTTGCCCATCTGAATCAGTTGTTTGTACCATGGGGTACCCCCCCGCGCCTCTTGGGCTTTGGCAAGGTCGATTTCCTCCTTCGTAACCACATCATTTTTTACGAAGGCATCTTCGGCACCCACGGATTGATCTCGTTTGGCCATCGAATCTCCTTTATACGTGACCCACCACGTCCCCATAATTATAGAGTGAAGCGCGGCGAAACGCAACGAGTTTCTTTATCGAAATTTTCCCCATGAATTCGGGGGTAATTGGGGTTAAAGAAGTGATTTGCCAAATTTACCTTAGACGAAAAAGGGTAAACGGCAATAAAACAAAACCCCCCGCATGAGCATCTATGCTCTATGCGAGGTTTTTAATGGTTTCCCATTGGCTGAGCCACTCGGCCATATTACTGATGGTTTTCTTCAGGCGTAGATCCGCTTGAGCTGCCAGATCCGTCTTTTCGCGCAATGCGATTTGCAGGGTCTGTATTTCATTCTCACGGGTACTGAGCGCTGTTCCGTAATCTAGAGAAAGGCGGTCGCGTTCCTGGGAGATCTGGGAAACTTGGTTTTGCAGGCGGAGGATTACTTCGGCTTGCGCATCCTGTTGAGCTTGGTTGCTTGCTCGTTCTTCTTTGATGACGGTGGCGACGTGGGTTCGAACACGGGACACGGTATCAAGCAAGCTCGAGTAGAGTGATACCAGTTCCTCATAGTCGGGTGGAGCCCCGTCCGTGGCCTCCGCAAAGACTTCTTCAGACGTAGGCGTGAGTTCAAGAGTTTCAAGAACACCTTCAGGCGTACTCTGACCGGCCACCTGCCGCATTTGCATTTCCACACGACGCAAGGCGTCTAGAATTTCGCTCATTGAATGTCCCCTTTAATACGGATAGAGTGCGCTCATAATTAAGGAAATACTGATCCCAGAAGGATATCTCTGGCGGGATTGGTGCCCGCATGTTCCTCTTTCACTATCAAAATATACCATAGGATTTTCTGTGGGGCAAGTGAGGGAAAATTTCAGCGAAGGAAAAGGTGGCGGATACGACTGCTGTTGGTGCATTCTAAAGGCTGCGTGGTGGATAAGGTTTATGCATTCAGACTGGAGGACGCTATGAATTGCTGTAGAAAAATTGGGACAACCGGAGGGTGGCTCGCTGTATTAGTGATAGTGCTTGTTTCGGTACCGGTATGGGCCGAAGAGGGAAAGGCATCGGGCGATGACCCTATGGCCTGGTGGAAGGATGCGCGGTTTGGGCTTTTCGTGCATTGGGGGCCGGTGAGTCAGAAAGGCACAGAGATCGGCTGGTCACGCGGCGGGGTGCGGCGCGGGACGAAGGGCCCAGAAGGACCGATTCCCGTGGATGTTTATGACAACCTTTACAAAACCTTCAACCCGACTCAGTTTGACGCGAAGGCGTGGGTGAGCCTGGCGAAAGAGGCGGGCATGAAATACGTCGTGTTCACGACGAAGCACCATGATGGCTTCTGCAATTTTGACAGTGCGCTGACGGATTATAAGATAACGAACTCGCCCTTCAAGCGGGACATCGTGGCGGAGCTCGCGGCGGCGTGTCACGAGGGTGGGCTGCGCTTGGGATTCTATTATTCTCCGCCGGATTGGCACCATCCTGATTTCATGACGGAGAACCACAAGAAATACATTGAATATTTTCATGGTCAGGTGCGTGAGCTGCTGACGAAATATGGGAAGATCGACATCATGTGGTTCGACGGGCTGAGCGGCACGGCGGCGGATTATGACGCCGAACACCTTCTACCGATGGTGCGTTCTTTGCAACCGGGGATCATCATCAATAACCGGGCGGGACTGCCCGCTGATTTCGACACGCCGGAACAGGTGGTGGGCACGTTTCAGAATACACGACCTTGGGAAACCTGCATGACGATCTGCAATCAGTGGGCGTGGAAGCCGGATGATCGGATGAAGACCTTGAAGGAGTGTCTGCGGGTGCTGGCGGGTTGCGCGGGTGGGGATGGCAATCTGCTGTTTAATGTGGGGCCGATGCCCACCGGGGAAATCGAGCCACGGCAGGTGGCGCGGTTGAAGGAGATGGGTGCGTGGCTTCAGGCGCATGGTGAAAGTATCTACGGTACGCATGGCGGGCCGTTTCTTCCGGCGCCCTGGGGCGTGAGTACCTATCAAGGGAAGAAGGTGTATGTGCATGTATTCGACTGGCCGGAAGCGGGCGTGCTGATTCCGAAGCTGCCATCGAAAATTGTGGGGAGTCGTCTGTTGGATTCCGGCGAGGTGAGTGTGAAGGAAGAGGAGAATGGATACCGGCTGACGGTGGCGCAGAAGGATCAGCAAGACATCGATACTGTGGTTGTGCTGGAGTTGGCTGAACCAATTGCGAGCATCCAGCCGATCGGATTCCCGTGGGATACGGTGGTGTCGCAAGGGAAGCCCGCAACGGCATCGCAGCGGTACGCGAATTTGGCGGATTACGGACCGGAAAAGGCCTTTGACGGGGATTCAGCCACGCGATGGGCAACGAACAGCGGGACGGCGCAGGCATGGTTACAGGTGGATCTGGGCCAACCCACAAAGGTAGGGCGAATCAGGATACAGGAGGCCTGCGAAAAGCGGGTGAAGCGTTTCAGGTTGGAGCGATTGGTTGAGAAGGAATGGAAAACCGTGTTTGAGGGGGGCGCCATCGGAACCGCATTTGAGAAGGCGTTTGAGCCGGTGTGTGGCCAGGTTTTTCGGGTGAATGTTTTGGATGCGAGTGAGGGGCCGACATTTTGGGAGGTGAAGTTGTTGCCGGAGGCGCAGCGGTAGCGCAGGGTCGTTGGTGTTGGTTTTTGTTGCGCCCCTTCAGGGCTTTTGGAGGGGCGCATTTTTTCCCGGGGCGTTGCCCGGGCTATTTTGTTTTGCCCCTTTGGGGCGCGGGGGGAGCAGGCAAGATGCCTGCATTACGGGGAGGGGTGGTTTCGGGGGTTGTGATGGTTTTTTTGGTTGGTGCTGCGTTTGTAGCCAAAGCGGTGACTTCGTCCCCGCAGTCCATATAGGTGGCTGTTTTTTCTTTGCTCGTTGTGGTTGCTGGCGTTCTCTGGCTTGAATCACTTGGGCTTCATGCGGCAGCATAGTCTTTTGGGTCCGTTGCAATTGTGCTTCGGATTTCGAGTACGCAGTGGTCTTACCTCAAGGAGCGCATGATGGCCGGCAAGAATTATGTCATTCACTTTATCTCGAACACGCACTGGGACCGCGAATGGCTGATGAATTTTCAGGAAACCCGTCTGATGCTTGTGGAGGTGATGGATCGTTTGCTGGATATTTTTGATGGGGAACCGGATTATGCGGCTTATGTGCTGGACAGTCAGACGGTTCCGGTGGAGGATTATCTGGAGGTTCGTCCGGAAAATCGTGATCGGCTTATGAAGCATGTTCGTGATGGGCGTCTGCTGATTGGGCCTTGGTATACGGATCCGGAGGGATTCAGTGTCAGCGGGGAGTCGATGGTTCGTAATCTGCTTTATGGGCATCGGGTGGCGCGGAGCTTTGGCGGGGTGATGAAGGTGGGGCACACGCCTTTTGGCTATGGGCAGAATTCTCAAATGCCGCAGATCTATAAAGGATTCGGTATTGATACGATTCTTTTTTATCATGGGGTGAGTCATGATGAAGTGAAGAATGAGTTTATTTATGAGGGTGCGGATGGCACGCAAGCGCTTGGCAGCCAGATGAGCAGTCATGCACGATATAATGCGTATCACCATCTTTACCGTCCGGCGGTTTATGGGGATCGGATTGATGACCGGAGCTATGCTTGGGGCCGGGGCGGTCTGCCTTTCCGGCTTTGTCGGGCAGAACCGGCGATGCGGCATCATTATCGTCTGGATGTGGAGAAGGGATGGAATGTGGATATGCTGCGGGAGGAGCTGAAGGCTTTGCGCGCGGCTGAAATTGAGGTGTCGACGACTCGCCATCTGGCCTTCATGATGGGGCATGACAGCAGTGTGGCGGATGGCGTCGAGCTGAAGATTATTGCGGAGGCCAAGGCGTTGTTCCCTGAGGATGAGGTTCGCCACAGCCGTTACCCGGAGATGATGGAGGCGATCAAGTCGGAGGTGCGCTGGGAGCAGCTTGAGGTGTTGAAGGGTGAGCGGCGGACTCCGAAGCCGATGCCGATCACGATGCATCTTTTTAGTGATGTGCTCTCGAGTCGGACGCGGATGAAATGCCTTAACACGAAGGCTGAGTATCTGCTGCAACGTCGCGCCGAGCCGTTTTCTGTGCTGGCGGCTCAGGTGGGTGGGGATTACCCGGCCTCGATGTTGGACTTCGCGTGGAAAACCCTGTTGCGCTGTCATGCGCATGACAGTATTGCGGGGAGCGGGGTGGATGATATTGAGCAGGATATGATGTATCGCTTGCGTCAAGCGGTGAACCTTTCGGATGCGCTTGTGCGCACTGCCCTGGCGCAGGTTCAGCTTCGGATCGACAACAGTGATGGTGGGCCGGAGGATCTCTTCCTCACGGTATTCAATCCCTCCGGGCAGCCGCGTTCGCAGGTTGTTACTGCGGTGGTGGATCTTCCTCAATTTGCGCCTTGCCGCTATTTTGCGCTGCTCACGGCCGATGGTGATGAAACCCCGGTGCAGGCGGCTTCGCGCAAGCCGCACACTGCTATCGCCAATCACCTTGACGATGCCCCGGCGAATTTCAAGGCGGAACAGTTTGAAGTGCATTTCCTTGCTGAGAACATTCCCGCGCTTGGCTATTCGACCTTCAAGGTCGAGCGGGGACGCCCCTTTGCGGCGGGCAGTCTCCTCGTCGCGGCCAACACATTGGAAAATGAATTTCTGAGGGTGGCGGTGCGTAGCGATGGGACTTTGGCCGTCACGCACAAGGAAAGCGGGATGGTCTATGGGGATCTTAATTATTTTCTGGACAATGGGGAGTGCGGGCATGCGTGGATGCACCATGATCCCTATCGTGATCGGGTGATCGACAGCCGGGGCTTCCCGGTGTGCATCGCCCTCGAAGAAAATGGCCCGATCCTCGGGCGCATTCGGGTGGATTGCAAGATGGATGTTCCTGCACGGTTGGATGAAAATGGCGGCGATGCGTGGCAGCGGCTTGATGGCGTTGGTAATGCCGCGCGGCGTTCTGAGGACACCGTAGCGATGATCGTGTCGTCGTTTATCACCCTGCGCAAGGGCGCGCGCAGTGTGGAAGTCACGGTGCGTTTTGACAACCGTGCCACGCACCACCGCCTTCGCGCGATGTTCCCCACGCGTCTGGCGGGTGAAGTGTGTCATGCGGAAAGCGCTTTTGACGTGATCGAGCGCGAGACGGTCTTTGGTAGCTCGAGCCCCTGGCATGGCACGGCGCATGTGACTTTCCCGCAACAACGTTTTGTGGATGTGTCGGACGGTAAGGCCGGCTTGGCCATACTCAATCCCGGTCTGCGTGAATATGAAATCACGCAGGATGAGGATCGGGCGATTGCGTTGACGTTGATGCGGGCTTATGAGGTGTCCTTGAGTACCGTGAGCCGGTGCTGGGAACAGCTGCCTGACATGAAACTGGCTCAGGCGCAGGGTGAGCACGAGTTCAGCTACTGGATTCACCCGCATGGTGGCGACTGGGCCAAGGGTGGTGTGTTGGGCGAGGCGGATGTCTTCTGTGCGCCGATGGAAATAGCGCAGGCTGGTACGCATGGGGGCACGCTGCCCAAGCGGATGGGCGCGATGGAAGTGCAACCGGCCGAGCTTGCGCTGAGTGCCTGCAAACAGGCCGAAGACGGGGATGGCTGGATCCTGCGCCTGTTCAATCCTTCCGGCGAAACGGTTCGTGGAAAGGTGAGTTTTGCAAAGACTGTGCGTAACGCCACCTGGGTCTCTCTGGAAGAGGTGCCGCAGGAAGCTGCCGCCAGCGAGGGGCATGTCGTGCCGCTTAGCGTGGGGCCCAAGAAAATCGTCACCTTAAAGGTGTCCTTCTAAGGTGCGCGCGCAAACCTCGGGTGCCCATATGTTCTCCGGGTCGCGATGTCCCCACTGCGGATCTTTTCGAGTGGGGAAGGATCTGTTTTCTGCCGGGGAGATTATTGAGGCACTCGGGCCGTGTATCGTGCCGGAGCGGCGTCTGCGGCTTCAGGCGGTTATCGCCCAGCGTACGTACACGGTGGTACCGGTTCTTGATGGCCTGTATGATCATGGCAATGTGAATGCCGTGGTGCGGAGTGCCGAGGCCTTGGGCTATCAGGCCCTGCACCGGATCGATTCGTCGCCCGGCTTCAAGCGTGCCAAGCGGGTTTCTCAGGGGGCGGACAAGTGGCTGGATATCGGCCTTTGGCCCGCACCGCAACCCTGTGTGGAGCGGCTCAAAGAACTCGGGTATCGTATCGTGGCAACGCACTTCGAGGATGCGCGCCCTATTCACGACTTTGATTTTACGCAACCGACGGCCATTGTTTTCGGCAATGAGCATGATGGCGTCTGCCCGGAGATATTGGCTGCTGCCGATGATCGCATGGTGATTCCCATGACTGGTTTTTCGCAGAGTTTCAATATTTCGGTGGCCGCTGCGTTGTGTCTTTACCACATTCGGGAGGCACGGGTGCGTGTTCTTGGTCATCACGGCGACCTGAGTCCTGAGGAAGAACAGGCGCTCACTGCGTCTTATTACCTGCGTAGCGTCTCCGCTGCGGAATCGATCCTCCATCGTGAAAGTGAAAAGCGGTTGTAGACAGGGGTGTGGCTGCGGGTTTTGGGTTGATTCTGGTGGTTTGGCCAAAGCGCCGACTTTGGTTGGCGCAGTCCATATATATGCTGCCTTTATCTCGGAATTCTTTGTCAAGACGGGGGGACAGGAAATCGTAGATTTATTATAAAAAAGTGGCGCATACGGGATTCTTGTGCTATACTTAGTGCATGGATGAGGGGATCTTGGTATGCTGAAATATCGCGGAAGAATAGGTGAGGAGCTTGTTGATGCTGGGCTGGTCACCCAAGCCCATGTGGAGGCCGCTCTGTCCATGCAACGGGAAAAGGGCGGAAAAACGGTTGAAAACCTTGTGGCGCTGGGTTTTTTGAGCGTCGAGGGCTTCGTCAAATTCCAGAAGAGTCGGCCTGGTATGCCGAGCTTGGATCTCGGGAACTATTCGCTCCCGGCCGATGTGATCAGCCTGATCCCTCGAGAATTTGCCATTAAACACCAGTTGATTCCGATCGACAAGATGGGTAAAGCCTTGACGGTGGGGATGTCGTTTCCCTTGGACGAGACGGCGCTCCGTTCGTTGCAGGAACTTACCGGACTGTGCCCGCGCCCGGTGCTCTGCTCGATTGATGATATCCGTGCGGCCATCCAGAAGTACTACAGCCCCCCTTCCAAGAATCTGGATGTGCTTCGCAACGGAAAGGATGTGGAGCTGGCGGCCGACCTCCGGCTTGGTGCCCTTCCGGCGATGATTCGTGGCATTGATTCACTGCCGGGGTTGCCCGAAACGGTTCGGACGGTGCGGGAGGCTTTGGGGGATGACTCGATAAGCGTGGGGGACATTGCGGCGGTGATCCGCCGGGATCCGCCTGTGGCGGCGAAATTGATCGGGGTGGCGAACTCAGCGGCACTCGCCCTTTCGCAGCGGGTGGAAAGCGTAGACATGGCGGTTGGCATTCTGGGGTTGCGCGAAACCTATGCGCTGGTGGCCTCGCTGGCGGTTCGGGAACAATTCAGGGAGTGCGGGGAATACTTCAAGATTCAGTTCTGGGAGGATTCCCAGAATTGTGCGACGGCGGCTGTGGCGGTGACGCGGGCTCGAGGGCAGCGCCAAACCGCGACGGCCTATTCGGCTGCGCTTCTGCAGGATATCGGCTGTCTGCTTTTTGCCACGCTTAAGCCGGAACAATACCGGCAGGTGGATCCGTCGATGGAAGATGAGGCGCTGCTCTCGGCTGAATACGAGATTTTCGGGATGGCTCACCCTGAGGCGGGGTTTCTGCTGGCAGAGTCTTGGAACCTTCCGGAAGATTTGTGCGAAGCCATTCGGTTCCACCACGATTTCCCCCTTGCCAAACGGGCCCCGCAGTTGGTCGCCACGGTGCAGGTGGCGCACACGCTGTTGGCCGCGCGCCGGGGCAATGCCGACAACGTCGCCCTTTTCGCCGCCGAGCGATGTCCTGAAGCCATCCGCTGCCTTGGGCTTTCGACGGAAGTGCTGATGGCGCTGTGCGGGGTTATACACGGCTTCGCTGCCGCCTAGCGGAATTCCGACCACTCCGGCTCGTTCTCAAAGAGCCAGTAGTAATAGTCTTTCTGGGAAAGTCCGTCGGCCGCCGCCTCGTCCAGCACCACCGTGCAATGCGGATGCATCTGCAGGGCGGTGGCTGAAACCATAGATGTGACGGGGCCTTCGATGGCGCGGGCTACCACGCCGGATTTTTCTGCGCCGGTGACCAGCAGCAGACAGCGCTTGGCGTCGAGGATGGTGCCCACCCCCATGGTGATCGCCCGGTGTGGCATCATGGCGGGATCGGGAAAGAGCGGTCGGTTTTGCGCCATGGTTTCGGGCGTGAGGGCCTTTGCGCGGGTGCGTGAAAACATCGCGGACAAGGGCTCGTTAAACCCGATGTGGCCGGTTCGGCCGATGCCGAGGAGTTGCAGGTCGATACCGCCGACCGTTGCGATCATGGCCTCATAGCGCGCGCAGGCCACTTCGGTGTTCTCTGCCATACCATCGGGCACATGGGTGTTTTCTGGGCGGACGTTCACGCGGTCAAAGAGATGGCGCTGCATGTACGTGCGGTAGGAACACTCGTGGCTTGGTGGCAGACCGATATATTCGTCGAGGTTGAACGTTGTCACGCACGAATAGTCGGTGCCGCCCTGCGCGTAATCTTCGACCAGTTTTGCGTATAGCGCCTCCATCGTGCGACCTGTGGCCAGCCCCAGCGTCAAGTCGGGCTTTTGGCGGACGGCACGTTGAATCAATCGGGCCACCAAGTCGGTGGCCGCACCTGCGTGGGGCCGCACTACGACTTCCATAAGGACCTCGACTTTCCCGCCCGTGTCCGGTACTGGGTTCGCCGCACGATGAATAAGACGAATTAGCTGGTGTGAAGAAGGAATTGGAACATGTGCACAAACATGTCCGAAATAAACGTCAACACATCGCCCAGCCAGCTGGCTGCACTAAAAAAGATATTCACTGTTTTACCCTTTCGCTCGTTCAGGCTAGACACCCGGCGAACAGCGCCACAAAAACGCCGTTCGCCCGCATGCATATTCTATACTTTTTCAGGGGGGCATGTCATCTGAAATCAAGCACGGGTTGAGATTCGGACTTGGGGTTCGCCGGTACTAAAATGAGCGGCAAAGGGCGTTCGAGATCCCGAAATGTAGCCCGACAATTGATTTATTGCGTTTTAGAGAAATGTTGCGTATAATGCGGGGGTAAGGTGTCTCAACGAGATTGGAGTACTGTCATGAAGAAGGTGTTGCTGGAGGTGGACATCAGATTTGAACGGGCTTTGCTCGCTGTAGATAAATCCGAAGCGGAGCGTATTCTCGTGCAGGCGGCGGCGGAGGCTTCGGGATTGAGTGTGTTGGAAGAGTTGGTAACACCCGCCCTTGAGCGCGTTGGGAAGGCTTGGGAAGACGGCAGGGTGGCCCTGTCGCAGACCTACATGAGTGGACGCATTTGCGAGGAACTGCTCGATACACTCCTGCCGCAGACCCAAGCCGAGGCCACCGAAGGGCCCAAGATAGCCGTTACCACACTGGGCGACCATCACACGCTGGGTAAGCGTCTGGTGTGCGCGAGTGTGCGCTCTGCGGGATTCCAGGTTCTGGACTATGGGGCGGGACTGGGCCCCGAAGAGGTGGTCGACCGCTTATTGCGCGACAACATTGAAGTGCTGATGATTTCCGTGCATATTCTTCCATCAGCGCTGCGAATTTCTGAAGTCTTCGAGCACTTGCGTCGAAACGAATCCGACTGCAAAATAATCGTGGGGGGCGCGCTGTTCATCATGGATCCCGGATTGTGGCAGGAAGTGGGCGCGGACGCCATGGGCCGCACTGCCTCCGAAGCCCCTGCACTCATTCGCCAAGTCCTGTCAAAGGAGTTTCCATGACCTCCATGGAAAGAGTGCTTGCGGCCCTCGGCCACCGGGATGCAAAACAGATACCGGAGAAGGTTCTCATGGCCGATGCGAACAGGCGATGGGGTACCTATCTGCTTGCCTGGGCACAGGCCGCCCATGCCTGAACCCATCTATGTCCTTTGCTGTGAAACAGTGAAAATGGAGATGGCCCGCGTAATCGAAGGGAAAGGGGACGTCTTTGCGATGGTGGCGTTTACTTCGAGATGTACTCGCCCCGCGATGACTCTGTCGGCGATCAAGGCCCGCTGCAAGCCCCCCATCCCGGAAAACGCTTCCTGCGTGGTCGTGGGGGGGCCGTGTTTGAACCTCCTTCCCCGGGGGGGTGCGGATTCGACCGACCGTGTGCACTGTTTCGCCAACTGCTTCGAACTGATCCTCGGCGGTTCGCTGGTGCAGGGTCTGGCGGAACGGGGGGCGCATCTCGTCACGCCGGGATGGCTGGCCCGGTGGGAAGAGCATCTGGCCGGGTGGGGTTTCGATCAAGCCACCGCGCGCCTGTTTTTTCAGGAATCCGTGAACAAGATTGTGCTGGCGGATACCTACGTTGACCCCGGAAGCCATGCCCGACTCCACGCCTTCGCCGATTACATCGGCCTGCCCAGTGAGGTTCTTCCCATAGGGCTCGACGTAATGAAACTGTGGCTCAAGCAGGTGGAACAGGAATGGCGATTTTCCCGAGAACGCGAGGACACGCTCAAACAATTTGCGACCGCGATGCGGGAATCCGCCGACAGCGCGATGATCATGGATCTCATGGGGCGTCTGGCGGCCACGGGTACTATGGCAGAGACCGCCAGGACGTTCATGGAGCTGCTCTCCATCCTCTTTGCCCCCGGACGTATTCGCCTGCTTACGCTACGCGAGGGCCAGCCCGCCGAAGGATACACCCAACCCTTTGAAACGATGGAAGAGGAGTACTGCGCCGCATTGTTGGATTTCGGCAGCACCGGCCAGGATCTTGAATTCGCGACCGACGGGTTCCGCATGCGCATCAAACATCAGGGTAAACTTATGGCCATTGTTGAGGTGTCCGAGGTGCTTTTTCCTGAATATCTGGGGCGTTACAAGGATACCGCGCTCAACACGGGAAAAATCGCGGGGGTCGCCCTTGCCAATGCGGTCACCTACCGGGAACTGCAGCACACGGTGGAAGAGCTTTCTGATGCGCTCGCCAACGTAAAAACGCTGACCGGACTCCTTCCTGTTTGCGCGTACTGCAAACGCATTCGCGACGATCAGGGCTATTGGGACACCCTTGAGGCCTATCTCGAAAAACAGACGGACATACAGCTGAGCCACGGCATCTGCAAGGAATGCGCCAAGGAGCACTTTCCCCGGGTCAATCTGGACGACGAATAGCCCGGCTTAAGCGCGGTAAAGGCTGTGGCCGATACCAATGGCTTCCCGGCACCGCTCCACGGTCTCAAGGGCGACCGGTGTCACTTTCTTCGCATTCTCGCGCAGGAAATCCTCGATGTAATCATCGTTGAAAGCCGGGTTGTTGTAACGCTCGATGACCGGCGCGTTGAACTTCGACACATGCTCGGCCACCGCAGCCTTCAGCTTCCCGTAGAACTTGCCACCGGCGCGATACTGCCCCACAAAGTCCAGATAGACGTCCTGCGGTGCCAGCAGATGCAGGAGCCGGTACAACACGCCAACCCCGCCAGGCATTTGCGGCACGATGGCGTCGGGTTCGTTGCTCTCGGTTTCCAGGGGACGCGGATCCGTCGAGGTTTCCACACCCTTGATCTTCTGCAGCACCGTTTGCGGGTTGTCCAGCAGATCCAGCGTGTTGTTGTCGCTCTTGCCCATCTTGGATGAGCCGTCCAAACCCGGAAGGCGCAGGGCTTCGCGCCCGACTGCACGGGGCACATGGAGCGCCTCGCCAAAACGGCTGTTGAACTTCTCCGCAATGTCGCAGGCCATTTCGACATGCTGCCGTTGGTCATCGCCCACCGGCACCACATCGGCGCGGACAATGAGAATGTCGGCCGCCATCAAGACGGGATATCCGAGCAAGCCATAAGACAGGGGGTTGCCTTCGGCGCGGGGATCGGCCTCCAACTTCAGCATTTTGTCCTTGTAGGTCGTCCCTCGTTCCAGATGGCCGATATTCGTGATCATCCCCAACAACAAGGCCAATTCCGCCGTGCAGGGCAGGTCGCTCTGGCGGTAAATGGTTGAACGAACAGGATCCAGACCGCACGCGACATAGGTGCGCAGCATGTTCAGCGTGTCGCGATAGATTTCGCGGCGGTCGGTGATTGTTGTCAGCGCGTGATAGTCTGCGACGAAGTAATAACACTGCGCGTCCTGTTCCTGCAGACGCAAAAAGTGGGTGATCGCGCCAAAATAATTGCCGTAATGCAAACGGCCGGTCGGCCGGATACCGGAGAGGATGACTTCGCGTTTTGTGGACATGCGTCTATTCCTGATTGGGTTGTGGAACGGTTACCGCGGTCTGTCAACCGGGGATACAAGCATAGCGCAGTCCAAAGGGTTCTCACAAATTAAGGTAAGACCTATTTGGATTGCGCGGATCGTAGTTGGGGGTTTGGCTAAACCCACAGCCAAAGCGGTGACTTCGTCCCCGCACTCCAAATAGCTGGTACCCGCTATATGGACTGCGCCGACCCTAGTC
>CAIZGN010000018.1 GCA_903932505.1 Candidatus Hydrogenedentota bacterium | reverse complement strand
TAAACCAGTGATAACTACATTGGATACATATTGGATAGACATGAATTAATCTCACGATTTATCGAACTTCTAAACTTTGGTTGTTGCTGGAAAGCAAGCGCTGATCATTACGAGAAAGCGGTCAATTTTGTGGACTCTTTCCCTAATATTGGTATCGGCGCAAAAAGTGCCGCGCACTTCTATACGGGATGCTATGATAAGGCCGCGGTTGTGAAATTGAAATACTATGTCACTCGCGTGTACGTTCCTTAATCCCGTGGCCTACTTTTTCTGCATAGCGGAATTCTATGAAACCGATCTTACCGATGCGTTGTGCCCTCTCCGCTGCCAGTGCTGCCCTATTGTGGGTTACGCTCGTTGCGAGCGCTGCTGGTCCAGCGAACACCCAGATGACATCGGACAGCCCATCGCTCGCGGCCCTGCCCCTTTTTGGTTGCCCGATGGCGCACTGCGATCCGCAGATGACCGACTTGGTTCGCATGCCGATTCCTTCGGGCCCCGTGGGCGAAGTATGGCACCGCACCGAGACTCTCGGCGAAACGACTGGCTCTAACTACGGACTCGGGTGCGCCGGCAACGGCAAGGTCGTAGCGTGCTCCTATGCGTCCGACTCGGACGCTGTCGCTGTCTACGACTGGTACGGCAATCGGCAGTGGTCTTCCGGCAACAAGCTCCGCTCTACAGCCTTCGCATCCGCACCGATGGTGTTCGACAACGGCGAGGTAATCGCCTGCGATCAAGAAAAGGTCATCCGCTTCGATGCGGCTGGGGGCGTTCTGTGGACCGTACCTCTCGTCTACGGAGGCATCCCGGTCAGCCCGGTAATGACCGCCGCGGGTGTGCTGATCCTAGCGACTTACGGCGGCCCAATCTATGCTCTCGACAGCGCTTCAGGCGCACTGCTGAGCGTACTGGTGGTTAGGCTCTCCCCTAGCGATCCGGGGTTGTTTGAGACGGTGAACACCCCGGCAGTGCGCGGCAACCGCGTCTACATTGCCGCGCAGTACCAGACCGGCGGCATCCCAAGCCCGGATTACCGCGCCCGGCTGATCGCCATCGACGTCGACGCGACTCAGGCTGCGCCCGCCAATCGGCTCCGCGTGGCGTGGCAGTTCGAGTTCGGGGGCCCGAGCGGGGCAAGTCCGCTGGTCATGGGCACCGATATCTTCTTCGACGGCGACCGCCCCGCGCCGGGGGTTGCCAAGGCGCCCCAGATCCTGGCTGTCCGGGATAACGGCGCTACGGCCATCGAGCTTTGGCGGCGACCCGTGGGCTTGAGCGTCAAAGCCTCGTTTGCACGGGACCCGCGACCGGGCGGAGGTCTTTGGACCTACACAGTGCCTTCGAATCTGCTTGTGCGCCGCAGCGCGGCCACTGGGGCGGCACTCCAGGCCATCGACATCGACGCCCTGATCGGAGAGCCGGCCTATCATTTTCCCTACTCTGCCACGACGATTGGCGGCACGCCAAGCCGACCCGTGATGATCCTGCTCGCAACGGCATATGGCGCGGCGACTTCCTACGTCGTTGCGGTGGATCTTGTCACGGGCACGCTCATATGGAAGGCGCCAATCGCGGATCTTGCGGGTAGCTACTCGGCCGGTCAATTTCCCGTCCTGTCGGAACAGGGGCAGATGCGGATCGTTTTCACCACCTACAACTCCGGTGCACGCGCCATCGGCGCTCCGTGACATCGTGGCGCCACAAACTAATTAGGAGTCAACATGAAACAGCGCTGTATTGCACTTTTACCGCCTGCAACTTTGGCGATTTGCCCAGCAATCATCGGCGTGCCAGTTTTCATTTTTCTTATGTTCGCCAGCGGTTGCTTGAATGCCCAACCGCTTCTCAGAACCGCCCCCGCAGCCATGGCCCTGGCCTCAAGCCTACCCTCTGGACAGCCGGTCGGCGCAACGATTCGCTGGACTGCGATAGCGGGCTCTCCACAATCGTTGCAATATCAATTTAGCGTGGCCAGCCCATCCAAACCATTCTTCGTGGTCAGGGATTTCTGGTCCTCCAATACGTTCACCTGGACGACGTTGAACGAAGGAATCTACCAAGTAAAGGTTGTGGCGCAGGCGATTGACGGCTCCACGCAAACGGTGACCAAATCGTTCAGCGTCATCTCCCGCATCACCGGCAACCAAGCAGTCGTCACCCCCACCCAGAACCCTTTAGTCGCACTGTACAGCGCACCCCCGTGCAGCACCGGTTCCATCTTTGTGCAGTTCAGCTTAAATGGTTCTTCCTGGCAAAAGACCAACTCTTTGACGTGCGACGGAGTGCATAGCGCGAACTTTTATGTGGCCGGCATGTTGGGTGTTCGTACCTATAACTTGCGCCATGTAGTCTCCGATGGCGCGCAAACAGCGACCAGTCCCGTGACGCAGTTCACCACCGGAACGCCCGCGCAAGTTTTTCCCAGTTTCACGCTTTTGGATCCACCAGACTTACAAACGAGCTTGAGCCAGCAGGTGATACTCTACTCAATGATCGATGTGCTGAACGTGAATCCAAACATTCCAATGGCCACTGATTTGTTTGGGCGGGTGATTTGGTATTACGACGGGCTGGCGTGGCTACAACAATACTTTGGACTAGAGGGGCTAACTCTTGCCACTCGTCCATTACAGGGCGGGGGACTGCTTATGATTGC
>CAIZGN010000017.1 GCA_903932505.1 Candidatus Hydrogenedentota bacterium | reverse complement strand
GTGCTGTGGTTTGCCTCGCCGCAGGGGGTGGGTTCTTTCAATGCGGACGACCGAACCTGGAAACTCTACACGCCGGAAGACGGTCTGCCCTACGATGACTTCACCTGCGTGGCGGTGGGAAGCGACGCCGTGTGGTTTGGCACCAACAGTGGCGCGATTCGTTTTGACGGCACGAACTGGGAATACCGGCAGGGGAAGCGCTGGCTGCCCGGTGACGCGGTTCGAGACATCGCCGTGACTCCCACGGGCGATGCGTGGATTGCCACCGCGCAGGGTCTGGCGGTGATCGAAATGCGCCCCATGAAACTCGCGGACAAAGCCGCGTTTTATGAGTCCGAAATCGACAAGTACAATCGGCGCACGGAATATGGCTTTGTCATCGGCGCGCACCTCAAAGATCCCAACGACAAGTCCACCGCCGAAACCGAGGACAGCGACAACGACGGCCTATGGACGAGCATGTACGGCGCGGGCGAGTGCTATGCCTACGGTGCAACCAAGTCCCCGCAGGCCAAGGAACGCGCCAAGAAGGCCTTCGAAGCGCTGCGCTTCCTGCAAGTCGTTACCCAAGGCGGCGAACACCCCGCGCCCAAGGGTTTTGTTGCGCGCTCCATCCTGCCCACCAGCGGGCCTGATCCCAATGTGCATGTTCCCGCCGAGCACGACCGCAAGCGCCAGGAAAGGGATTCCCTGTGGAAGGTGCTCACCCCGCGCTGGCCTGTGAGTGCGGACGGGAAATGGTATTGGAAAACGGACACGAGTTCGGATGAGCTTGACGGCCACTATTTCTTCTATGGACTCTATTACGACTTGGTGGCTGATAACGAAGCCGAAAAGGCGCGGGTGCGCGAAGTCGTGGTTAATCTCACCGACCACTTGATTGAGCACGATTTCTGTCTCGTGGACTGGGACGGCAAGCCCACGCGCTGGGCGGTCTTTTCCCCCAAGGAACTCAACCTCAATCCCTTCTGGGCCTTTGAACGTGGCATGAACTCCCTGAGCATGCTGTCCTACCTCGCTGTGGCCGAGCATATGACCGGCGACAAGAAGTATCGTGAAACCGCCGACTATCTCATCCGGGAGCATGGTTACATGAGCAACATCCTGCTCTCCAAGTGGCAGTATGGCGCGGGTTCCATGAACCAGTCCGACGACGAAATGGCGTTCATGAATTATTACAACCTCCTGAAGTATTCCAAGGACGATCGCCTGCGCGGTTTCGCCGGGTTTACCTTCAAGTGGTACTGGGGGATCGAACGGCCTGAACTCAATCCCTTCTTTAACTTCATCTACGCCTCCATGTGCACCGGGCTCAGCTTCACGAATCAGTACTCCACCTCCGATCTGACCCCGGAAGACAATGTATGGCTTGAACAATCCGTCGACACCCTCAAGCGCATCCCGCTTGACCTCCGCAATTGGGGCCTGAAGAACAGCACGCGCAAGGACATTGTCCCCCTTGCAGATGTCACTCGCGAAGGTGGCGCACAGGGCAACGGTCACCGGCGCAACGGCCTCGTCCTGCCTGCCGACGAGCGTTTCTTTGACCATTGGAGTACTGATGCCTGGGAGCTGGATTATCGCGGGAACGGCACCGGGCTAACCGACGGAACCATTTACCTGCTGCCGTACTATATGGGCCTCTACCACGGCTTTATCACCGAATAGACGGCTATCCGAGCTTTAAGTATAGCAAATAAGATGATCGCGATAGCTTATTTGCTAGGATATATCGTATTTGGTACAACAATGCCTCTCCGGAATTCCCGAAATATTATCTAACTGCCTGCAGCTGTGCGACTTATAGCAAAATTCTGAAATTGGCACGGGGCTTGCTCATATCATTCCAGTTTCTTGTTCAGTTGGTTCCTTGGCACAAGTATAATCTACTGTTCTCCGGTAGAAATATGATTATATAGGGTGCCGAGGAACAAATAGATCAATGGTCGCAGTAGGTTAGGTTCTGTGTGACCTTAAAGTATAGTTAATCGGTATGGCTTATGAAGTTCACGCGCAGGGTGCGATAAACGAAAGGAGCGAATCATGAAAGCGGCAAAATCTGGCAAGGGTGCCCAGTGGTATCAGAAGAAGGGCCCGATAGCGTTGGGGATAGTCGCCGTGGGCCTCTTGAGCTGGTCCTTGTTCCCGGGCCGTATCGAGACCGGGCCGGCCGAGGCTTCCGTAGGTGAGTCGATCGCCAATGGCGAGTTGACGCTTCACGAAGCAGCGAAGGCCGGGAACACGAAGGCGATCAGCGTATTCATCGATTCGGGTGCGGACCTTGACGCCCAGGATGAGGACGGGGAAACAGCTTTGCACTACGCAGCCTATGCGGGACAGTCGGAGGCGATTCGGATGCTGCTGTTGGGTGGCGCGGATCCGTCGGCAACGGATGCCTCGGGGCGGACGCCGCTGCAAATTGCGCAGGCCACCGAGCAAAACGAGAGCGCGGCGATTCTGGCCAAAACGGGCGTGGTGCAATGAAAAACACAGACACAAGTAGGGCCCTCTTGGGGAGGGAGCGATGTACGGACGCGCCGGGGCGTGTGATGGGAGTCTGTACGACTCTGCCGGAGCGACGAAGAAAGGATGCCACAGGATTCTCCTAACCGGAGACTGTTGAACAGCATCCCGTCTCTCCACACCGCCCAAGCGCCGGACAGCATTGGGCGGTATCGTTTTTCAGGAGGACAGAGGCGCATGAGTATCGAGGAAAGTAGAAAGAAATGACCAGTGCGCGGTGGCTTTGAGTGACACCCGCACCAGGGCGGGCAAGAAGATGGACGAAGAAAGCAGAAGGATTTTTCAAGAGGCATTGCTGAGGTTCTTAAACCATCCGACTCAGGAAAGGGAAGTGGAATTTCTGCAAACGATAGTCCTGATAGAGGGTAAATGGGAAACGATTGAAGACGTGATGATGTTCCTGCGGGCCAGGGAAGGCCGGGTATACGGGAACGGCATAGAAGGACGCGCAGGGAAGCGGTTCAGAACAGAAAGAAAGGAGGTAGACCATGCAGAGACTACAACGGCAGCGTCCCAGTAGCACCGAACAAAGGTGGCTGACTCAGGCGGGCCGTGCGTTCCATCCGGGCCGATGTATGCGGCCATGATTTTGCAGTGAACGAATTTAATAACGCATTAATGAACACTTTGAACGGAAAAGGACATGAACATGAAGAAGCACGGATTTACACTGATTGAATTGCTGGTGGTCATCGCGATCATTGGAATATTGGCGGCGATACTGCTGCCCGCACTGTCGCGGGCACGCGAAGCGGCCAAACGCGCCTCTTGCGCAAACAACCTGAAACAACTCGGCCTGGTCTATAAGATGTATGCGTCGGAAAACAAGGAACTCCTGCCGCGTTCGGCGGCCGGGCCGGACAACGGCAGCACTGGAATTGTGCCCTTCCCCCTCGGTTCGTCTTGGTATCCGGAATACTTGTCTGACTTGAACGTGATTACCTGCCCCTCGGCTCCGTACACCTTGGCGGACTGGCTCGAAACGTGGGACAATCCGGCTACTGGGCAACTGGACATTGCCCCGGATAAAATCCACGGCCCGTCCTATCCGTACTATGGATACGTGACCGAGAACGATGCGGTTTTTGCGACGCTCATTATCGCAGCGAAGGTGACGCTTAAGAGCGTGAATCCCGGCGCAGACCGGGCGTGGGTGAATTCGGACATTGCACTCAGCGGAACGCTGGCGCTGCCGACGCTCACGACAAAGTTCAACACCCAGTATGGGGCGCGATACACCCAGGCATCAGTTCCAATTCCCACTTTGCAGGGCAATTCTGGTGGCGACACCATCTACCGGCTTAAAGAAGGGATCGAGCGGTTCCTGATCACCGACATCAACAACCCGGCGGCGAGTGCGCTGGCCCAGAGCAACATCCCCATTCAGTGGGATCGCTACGGGTCGAACTACAACAACAATCTACAGTACTTCAGTCACATCCCGGGCGGTGGTAACGCGCTTTATCTGGACGGGCACGTGGAGTTCCGCAAGTATCCGGCGGGCGACCTGCCTTTCAGCAAATCGGGCGCGCTTCTGGGGCGCAAGGGGTAGACACGGAGGGACGCCGCAATCGCGGCCTGTGCATGGTTGCCCGGGGTCGACCGACACCCCAAGCGGTGCAGCGGCCCCGGCAACTGGCACGGAATTACAACGAAAGGAAGAACGGATTATGACACAGGACAATCAATCCAAGGAAAACGCAGAGGGAGCCTTGGCCCGCCGCCAGTTCCTGAGCTTAACGGCAGCGGGGGGATTGGGGCTGGTGGCGGCTGGGGAACTCGCAAGGCAAGGACAGGCGTCCGCTGCACCCGTTGCAGCCTCGGGGGCGGCAACGCAAGCGACCGCAGCATCAGCGGGACGGAAACCCAATATCTTGGTGATTGTCGCTGATGACTTGGGCTATGCGGATTTGAGTATCCAGAGCCCAACTAAGGATATCCCCACGCCGAACATCGATTCCATCGCCAATGGTGGTGTGCGATTCACTCAGGGATATGTGTCCTGCCCGGTGTGCAGTCCGACACGTGCCGGTTTGCTTACCGGGCGCTATCAGCAGCGCTACGGACACGAGGTCAACCCCGGCCCGAAAGCGGATCGCGCCACGTTCGGACTTCCGCTTTCAGAGATTACCTTGGCGGATGTATTGAAAAAATCGGGGTATTCCACGGGTATTGTCGGAAAGTGGCACTTGGGCTTCCAGCCGGAGCACGACCCGACCAAACGGGGCTTCGATGAGTTCTTTGGCTTCCTGCCGGGGGCACACTCCTACGACAAGTTGCAGCCGAACGGCGATAGTTCCATCTATCGCGGGACGGAACCGGTGGACGAGAAAGAGTACCTCACGGACGCATTTTCTCGCGAGGCGGAATCGTTCATCAATCGACACAAATCAGAACCCTTCTTCCTCTACCTGGCGTATAACGCGGTGCATCTGCCGCTCGAACCGCACCCGCGATATGCGGATCGTTTCCCGGGGATTACCGATGAACGCCGCCGCAAATATGCCGGACTGTTGACCGCGCTGGACGATGGTGTGGGGCGGGTGTTGAGCGCCTTGCGGGCAAATGGTCTTGAAGAGGACACGCTCATATTCTTTATCAGTGACAACGGCGGTCCCGAGGTTACCGGTTCCACCAACACCCCCCTGCGCGGGTGGAAAGCCACGCTCTTTGAAGGGGGTATCCGTATACCCTATTTCATCCGCTGGAAAGGGCATCTGCCCGAGGGCGTGACCTATGAAAAGCCCGTGATTTCGCTGGACATCCTGCCCACGGCGGCGGCTGCGGCGGGTGCTGCCTTGCCCGGCGACCGCGTGATCGACGGCGCGAACTTGTTGCCGCATATCACGGGCCATGACGCCGCCCATCCGCACGAGTACCTCTTCTGGCGCATGGGCGACCAGTCGGCCGTGCGCTCGAAGGACTGGAAGATTGTGAAGGCGGACACTGGCGTGCTCCAAAGGACGTTCAGCGATGCGTCGCCTGCCGTAGCGGCCCAGTTGGGCAAAATCGGGGAAACCTTCACCGGGTTCAAGGGCGAGGAACTCTATAATCTGACGGACGACATTGCTGAAAGCAAGGATCGTCAAGTGGAAGCCCCCGAGGCACTGAAAGAACTCCGGGAGGCCTTTGCCCAGTGGGAGAAAAATACCGTTCCCCCCGCTTGGGCATGGAAGGCCTAGTACCCGTTGCAGCGCTCCGGTCCGGGGCGGTGGAAACATCGCCCCGGCCGGAGCCAATACCAAAGGAGAAGGATGATATGTCAGTCAAGGATGATGGAAAGCACGGCGCGGAATCTGAAGTCAGAAGGCCGCTGGAGCGGCGGTCGTTTTTGGGGCTTGCCGCTGCCGGTGGAATCGGATTGGCAGCCGCCGGGGCATTGGACGCAGGGGCGCAGCCCGTGGCGGCAACGGCCCCTGCGGGCATTCCGGCGGCGACTTCGGCCGGACGGAAACCAAACATTCTGGCCATTGTTGCGGATGACCTGGGCTATGCCGACCTCGGGGTGCATGGCGGAACCGATATTCCCACCCCGAATATCGACTCCATCGCCAAGGGCGGGGTGCGGTTTACGCAAGGCTATGTTTCCTGCCCCGTCTGCAGCCCGACGCGTGCCGGTTTGTTGACCGGGCGTTACCAACAGCGTTTCGGGCACGAATTTAATCCGGGCCCCGACGCCGAGCGCGCCACGTTCGGGCTTCCATTGACGGAGGTCACTTTTGCCAATGTGCTCAAGAACAGTGGCTACGCTACCGGCCTGGTTGGAAAATGGCACGAAGGATTCCAGCCGGACCGTGACCCGACCAAGCGGGGCTTCGATGAGTTCTTCGGGTTTCTGCAGGGCGCGCATTCCTATGTAGACCTGGCTCCTAACGGTGACAAATCCATTTACCGGGGCACAGAGCCGGTGGATGAGAAAGAACACCTGACCGATGCCTTTGCCCGCGAGGCGGTAGGCTACATTGACCGGCACAAAGCCGATCCGTTCTTCCTGCTGTTGACCTTCAATGCGGTGCACTCGCCTCTGGAGCCGCATCCGCGTTTTCTGGAGCGCTTCGCCGGTATCGCGGACGAGCGTCGTCGGAAATATGCAGCACTCCTGGCCGGGTTGGATGACGCAGTGGGCCGGGTACTCGCCAAGGTGCGCGAGAGCGGATTAGAAAATGACACCCTGATATTCTTCTTCAGTGACAACGGTGGGCCCACACAGAACGGATCATTGAACACCCCGTTGCGGGCCACCAAGGCCACGGTGTACGAAGGCGGCATTCGAGTGCCCTACTTCATTCAATGGAAGGGGCATCTGCCCGAGGGCGTGACGTACGACAAACCGGTGATCTCGCTCGATATCCTGCCCACTGCTGCGGCTGCGGCTTCGGCCAGTTTGCCCGGCGACCGGATCATTGATGGGAAGAATCTGCTGCCCTTTATTTCGGGACAGAACGCCGCGCATCCGCATGAGTTCCTTTACTGGCGCTTTGGAGAGCAGTCGGCAGTGCGATCCAAGGACTGGAAATTGCTTCGATTCAAGGGAGAAGAGCAACTCTTCGAGTTGAGTACGGACAAAGGGGAAAGTACGGACCTTCTGACGAAGCAACCCGAGGTGGCCAAGGGACTCCGTGAAGTCTATGCACAGTGGGAATCAAACCTGATCGCCCCGCTGTGGAAACGGCAGGAGAAGAACCCCAAGCCTTCAGCCGGATAAAGGGCTCCTGACTGGTCCGGGGGTGGTGTCGCGGACGCTCGCATCCGCCCGCCAAGTGTTGGTGAGCAATCACCCGCGCATAGGCGAGAGACATCGCCCCCGGACCTCTCTAGCAACGTGCTATCGTATCCCCGGAAAAAACACAAGGAGCCTGACCCGTGCGCGACCGTTTCGACGCCTTCCACGTGATGACCAAGCCTGCGGGTTCCGCGTGTAACCTCAATTGCAAGTATTGTTTTTATCTGGAGAAGGAGCAACTGTATCCGGGGCCGTCGGTGCGAAGAATGACGGACGAAATCTTGGAGTCGTATATCCGCCAGTATATTGAAGCGCAAAAAGTGCCCGACGTGAACTTCGCGTGGCAGGGCGGCGAGCCTACGATCCTCGGTCTGGAGTATTTCCGGAAAATCGTCAAGCTTCAGGAGCGCTACGCTGATGGCAAGCAGATCACGAACGCCCTCCAGACCAATGGCACGCTGCTTGATGACGAATGGGGGCAGTTTCTCAAAGAAAACGCGTTTCTGGTGGGGCTTTCCATCGACGGGCCGCGCGAATTGCATGACCGATACCGGGTTGATCGAGGCGGACGGCCCACGTTTGACCGGGTGCTGCGCGGGCTGGAACTACTTAAAAAACACGGCGTGGAATTCAACACGCTGACCTGTGTGCAGCGGCACAACGCGCGCAAGCCGCTTGAGGTCTACCGATTCCTGAAGGAGGTGGGCAGCGGGTATATGCAGTTCATTCCTATTGTGGAGCGGGCCACGGCCACGCCGGGGAGCGACGGTCTCACGCTTGTTGCACCGGACTCCACCGTTGGAGCCACGGTCACGGACTGGTCGGTGGAGCCGTTGCAGTATGGGCGATTCTTGACAGCGATTTTTGACGAGTGGGTGCGGCATGATGTGGGGCGGTACTACGTGCAGTTGTTCGATGTGGCCCTTGGGGCCTGGTTGGGGATGGATCCCGGGCTTTGTGTCTTTTCGGAGTCCTGCGGAACCGGCCTCGTGCTGGAACACAACGGCGATGTATATTCGTGCGACCATTATGTGTATCCAGAGAACCGCCTCGGAAATCTTGCCGAGGAACCGCTGGGTGACTTAGTGCGCGGTGAGAGGCAGCGGGCCTTTGGCGCGGCCAAGCGCGACCGGCTTCCGAAGCAATGCCTGGCGTGTGAAGTACGGTTCGCGTGCAACGGTGAATGCCCCAAACACCGTTTCGTAAAGACCGCCGATGGCGAAGCAGGCCTCAATTATCTGTGTGCAGGGTACAAGCACTTCTTCACCAGCGCTGGTCCCTACCTGCAATTCATGGCCGACCAATTGCGCAATGAGCGCGCGCCCGCGAATATCATGGCGCTGTTGCGTGCGCAGGAACTCGGCGAAAAAGGGGCGAACCAAGACCGTCCAAATGCGCCCTGCGGGTGCGGCAGCGGACGAAAGCGGAAGAAATGTTGTGGTGCGCCTCGACGGCACACCGCCTGCGATGATGAATCAACCACAGAGGGAAATGAGGAGAAGCAGTTATGCCTGATAGCGTCCGGTCACAAGGCCTGAGTCGCCGAGAATCCCTGCGCAACATGCTTGCGGCTTCCGCCGCACTGCTGGTGGCAGGAAGCGCACGGGGCGAATCGGCAGCACCTAAGCGCAAACCCAACGTGCTGTATGTTTTCAGCGATCAACACCGTTGGCACTCGATGTCCTTTACGGAGCAACCCCAACTGCAAACGCCGAATATGGCGCGGCTTGCGGGGGACGGGGCGTCCTTTTCTCGCTGCGTGAGCAACTATCCTGTCTGCTCACCCTACCGGGCGATGCTGCTCACGGGTCGCTGGCCGTATCAGACGGGGATTATCGACAACAATATTCCGTTGGGCACGACCGAGCAGACTTTGGGCAAGCTCTTCAAGAGTGCCGGGTATCGCACCGGCTATATCGGCAAATGGCATTTGGGCGGGGAGCGCGCGGAACCGTATGGGTTCGATGAATCGCTTGTCTGGGAGGGCACGAACACGCATTGGGATCAGTCCACTTATTACCCTGCCAAGGGCGAGCCTGTGCAGCCGAAGGGTTACAACGCCACCTTGATGACGGACCAGGCACTGGGCTTTGTGGAGGCGCACAAGGACGAGCCGTTCCTGCTGCTGCTTTCACTCAACCCGCCCCACTCGAATTTCCTCGACCCGCCGCAAGCCAAGAAGGATCTTTACCCGGAAGGGTCGATTCCGTATCGTCCCAATGTACCGGAGAAGCCGAAGGGTGGTGA
Source organism: Candidatus Hydrogenedentota bacterium (assembly GCA_903932505.1). Taxonomy (GTDB): domain Bacteria; phylum Hydrogenedentota; class Hydrogenedentia; order Hydrogenedentales; family CAIZGN01; genus CAIZGN01. The sequence continues at coordinate 7,762 of CAIZGN010000017.1, read as the reverse complement.
TACGGCTGGCCAGCCCAAGAAAAACAAGAACGTGGACTTGAGTCGCGATGACTGGCCCACACAACAAGGCTATCACGCGCATATCAGCGCGATCGACGATGAACTCGGCCGCCTGTTGAAGAAGCTCGATGACTTGGGGATTGCGGGCAACACTATCGTGGTGTACTCCTCGGACCACGGCAGCATGCAGGGTTCCCACGGTTTGGGCGGCAAGCGGCAGCCCCATGAAGAATCCATCCGTGTTCCCTTTATCATCCGGTACCCCGGTGTGATTGCGCCCGGGCGCAAAGAGGACGCGCTGTTCGGCGCGATCGACATCGCACCGACATTGACCCGTCTCGCAGGTCTTGAAAAACAGGACGCCTTCGTGGGGCAGGATTTCTCACCGTTGCTGCGGGGTGAAAAGTTTGACGCGCCCAAGGCGCAGCTCATCATGCACATCGCCAAAGAAAACGCTTCCGGCGGACAGGAGCATCCCGCGCCACTCTTCCGGGGATTGCGGACCGAGCGCTACACCTATGCGGAAGTCGTGGAGGGGGGCGGATTCCTATTTGACAATCAGGAAGACCCATACCAACTGAAGAACCTGTTCGACGATGGCGCCCGGGCAGAGCAACGTCTGGCCTTGCACACGCAGCTACTTGAAGCGCTGCGCAAGGCACAGGATCCCTTGGGGACATCACCGGCCAAGGCGTAATTTAATGCGCAGGCTTACCTAGAGAAAGAGGCATCATGAGTCATAAGAAGCAAACCTCCCGGCGGCAATTCCTCAAGCAGACAGGTGCGGTGGCCACCGTCTTCAGCATATTCTCCCGGCGCTCCTTTGGCGAGGGAAAACGGCCGCCAAATATTCTGTTCTTCTTTCCGGACCAGCATCGTCCCGACTGGAGCAGCCTTAACAAGGGGCTGCCGGTCCGCACGCCCAATTTCGCGCAACTGGCGGGGAATGGCGTCCACTTTACGCAGTGCGTGACTCCTTCACCGTTGTGCGCGCCTGCGCGGGCGTGTTTGGCGCTGGGGCGCGAGTATGATCACGCGGGCGTGGCGTCCAACAAGAACAACCTGCCGGAGCGAGCCGTGACGCTCTACGCCCGGTTGCGGGATGCAGGATATCGAGTGGGCGGAGTGGGTAAATTCGACCTGCGGAAAGGGGCTAGCGACTGGGGGGTGGACGGGCGTCACCGGGTGGACGGCCGTGTCTATTTTGATGAATGGGGTTTCACGGACGGCTTGGATAGCGAGGGCAAGGGCGGCACGCTTATCCGCATCGTGAATCGCGATGATCCGCCCAATGCCCACGGAGAATCGCCTTATTTGCGAATGCTGACCGATCGCAAGGACGGTTCGTTGCAGCGCTATCTCGAGTGGAACCGGAAAACGAAGGAGTACCCGGTTGCGTGGGCGCACACTGAGCCCATGGACATCGCTGACGAGGCCTACAACGACAATTGGGTGGGGCGCAACGGGCTGGAGGTGCTCCAGAATTTCCCCACGGACAAACCGTGGTTTCTGCAGGCGAATTTCCCCGGACCGCATCCCCCGGAGGACATCACGCCCGGCATGGCGGCTTGGTATCGTGATGCGGCCTTCCCCGGACCCCATGACAATGACCAGCTTGCCCCCGAAAAGCACACGGAGATTCGCCGCAACTATTCCGCCATGGTGGACAACATTGACCAATGGCTCGGGCGGTATCTCAAGGAGGTTGCGCGGCGCGGTGAACTGCAAAACACCATCATCGTGTGGAGCAGCGACCATGGTGAAATGTTGGGTGACCACAACCGTTGGGGCAAGTCGGTGCCCTACCAATCTGCATTGGGCATACCCCTTCTGGTGTCCGGCCCGGGCATCCGCAAGGGCGCGGTCCACGATGGACCTGCTACGAGTCTCGACCTCACGGCCACCTTCCTCGATTTCGCCGGAGTACCGGATCTCCCTAACATGGACAGCCGCAGTCTGCGTCCTGTCCTCGAAGGCAAGGCCGAAAAGGGACGCGAGCACGTGACCTCTGGTCTGGGAAGCTGGCGCACCGTCTTCGACGGACGCTACAAACTCACACGAGGTTTTGACCCGGCCAAGAGCAAGGAGGAGGGCGGAGATGCCGCTGCGGTCGCAGATGGGGAAAAGCCCCTGCTGCTCTTCGACCTAAAGAACGACCCGAACGAAGACCACAATCTGGCCGGAGAGAATGCCGAGCAGGTCACGCGACTGTCGAAATTGCTGCCCGTGCCGGTGGCGTAATTCACAAGGGAACTGTGGAGTGCCTCCCCTGACGACGACCGAAGGAAGTTGTAAATTCTAACATCAAGTGTTAGAATTTACAACGCGATAGGTTGCCCAAAATCCGCACCTGAGTCGATTTTTGTACTCAGCGACTCTGGAATCTTGCGACGGATCAGAAGTGGCATGTTCCGCTTGAGCACGCATGGATAGATGCGACAAGGTCCTGCTTCGACCTGGCGTGAAACAGTAGACGCGGCATCTTGCCGTGTTGCTTGCATGCGGATTTGGGTTGGCGTTTTCAGGGAAGGCGTTATCCATGTTCGATCGACATATTACGGAGCAGCTGTTGGCGGCTTTGTCCGACACGCCGGTGGTGGTTCTTGGCGGTGCCCGGCAGACCGGGAAAAGTACACTTGTTCAAAAGCTCATCCAAGGTGGTTATCCCGCGCAATACATCACTTTTGATGACTTGAGCATGCTTGGTGCGGCCCGGCGCGATCCTGCTGGTTTTCTCGCAGGCCTTGAGGGGCCGGTAATCTTCGATGAAATTCAGCGGGTTCCAGAGCTTCTGCTTCCCATCAAAGCGGCCGTAGACCGCAATCGCCAGCCCGGCCGCTTTCTGCTGACGGGTTCCGCCTCCATACTAAATTTACCACGCGTTGCCGATGCACTCGCCGGTCGCATGGAACTGCTTACGCTGTGGCCGCTTTCTCAGGGGGAACGACTGGGGCATAGTGAAGGCTTCATCGATTGGGCTTACTCGGATCGCCCGGCCGCGAATTTGTCTCCATCGCAAACAGTGCGGGAGATTTGGACGAACCGGGTTCTTGTCGGGGGATATCCCGAGGTTGTGGCCCGAAGCCAGCCTGACCGGCGGCACGCTTGGTTTGATTCCTATATCAACACGATTCTCATGCGAGACGTGCGGGAGCTTTCCAGCGTGGCAGGATTGACAGATATGCCCCGTCTGCTTGAGATTCTTGCGGCCCGCGCGGGAGGGCTCATCAATTATGCGGATTTGGCCCGGGATGCGGGACTCAACCAGGTCACCTTGAAGCGATATTTCACCCTGCTCCAATCCGTCTTCTTGATACGCACATTGCGACCCTGGTTCTCCAACAGAATCAAGCGCCTCATGAAATCCGAGAAGCTCTACCTGTGCGACACCGGTCTTCTTTCCCACATCCTAGGTTTCTCGGCAGGGTCCATTACTCGCGACTCGAAAGCAAAAGGGGCGATTATGGAGAACTTCGTCGCCGCTGAGTTGCTGAAACAGGCTGCGTGGAGTCGCACAAGACCGCAGTTCTACCACTTCCGCGATTATTCCGGAATCGAAGTGGATTTTGTCTTGGAGTCCGCCAGTGGTCACCGGGTGGTGGGTATTGCGGTTAAGGCCTCAGCCTCGGTCACTTCGGAGGACACGCGGGGGCTGCGCGTAATGGCCGAGGGGCTGGGAAGCAAGTTTGTGCGTGGTATTGTGCTGTACGCAGGAGAAACGGTGATTCCCTTCGCCAAGAACATACATGCGATTCCGCTGGAGACGTTGTGGATGGCAGCGGATGAGAAAGCACCGGCCTGAACGCGAAACCAGATCAGAAAAGTGCAAATCAGATCTGCCAGTCGTCCGGCGGTTGCTGTTTGAAGGTTACTGGCTTCTGGCCACGGTATTGCAATTCCGGGTTCTTGACGGTCACGCGGGTGTTTGGCGGGACGGACTGGGTCACGAACACGTTGCTGCTGATGACCACCCCCTGGCGAATGATGGTATCGCCGCCCAGGATGGAGGCGCCTGAATAGACCACGACTTCGTCTTCCAGGGTGGGGTGTCGCTTGAGTCCACGCAGTTTCTGCCCGCCGCGCGTGGAGAGTGCGCCGAGCGTGACCCCCTGATATATCTTGACGTGCTTGCCGATGACCGTCGTTTCGCCGATCACCACGCCCGTGCCGTGGTCGATGAAGAAATACTCGTCGATGGAAGCGCCGGGGTGAATGTCGATACCCGTGGCGCTGTGGGCGTGTTCCGACATGATGCGGGGGATCAGCGGCACACCGCGCAGGTAAAGTTCGTGGGCGATTCGGTAGATGGTGATGGCGAAAAAGCCGGGATAGGAGAAGATGATGGCGTCCGAATCAGCCGCCGCCGGGTCGCCGTCGAAGGCCGCCTGCACATCGGTGGCCAGCACCTCCCGCAACCGGGGGATCATCTGAAGGAAATCCCGCACGAGCCGCCCTGCCCGCTGTTCGCTGTCCACGATGGTTTCTTCCCGCCGCTCGGCTTCGTGCAGCAGCGCATTCTGAATCTGCTTCAACAAGCGGTCGTGTATGCTGATCAGCAGGTCTCCCACCACATATTCGATGCTTCCGGTCACGAGGTTCTGCTTTCCGAAATAGCCTGGAAACAGCAGTTGGCGCAGCAACTGGATAATCTCCACGATCGCGTCGTGGTTGGGCAGTTTACCGGAGTCAATATTGCAGGTCTTTGGCTCGGCGTGATAGCTCGCCACGATGGTCTGAACCAAGCCGGAGAAATCATTCTTGGGTATCTGGGACATTGCTCTAATCCTTGCGCATCCGATCACGATAAATCTTGACTAACAATACTGGGTTAGTATATATTATGAGGGATTCAAGATTCCAGCTTGTGATCGAAGGAGAAAACCACAGTTCTTCCAATTATTTTTGGGTATGTCTTACGAGGTAGGCTTGAACACGGCCTTGAGATTTATATATCATAAAGTCGCTATGGAATAGGTGGTCAATCGTCGCAGAAGGGTGTGGCCAAGCACCCCAGCACTATCCGGTCTTATTGGAGGTATACGTGAATGGCGCTGCGTGAAAAAACGGCTCGAGAAGCCGCCGCGCCTGAAGTACCGGTGCATTCGGTGGCGCTTGCAGCGCACATTGGTCACACGCCTTTGCTGCGTCTGACCCGGGTGACGGCGGAAGTTCCCGAGGGGGTGACCGTGTATGCGAAAGCGGAACACCTGAACCCGGGAGGCTCGGTGAAAGACCGTGCCGCGTGGTCCATGATTCGCGATGGCGTGGAGAGTGGCCGTCTTCGGCCGGGTATGACCATATTGGACGCCACCAGCGGAAATACGGGCATTGCCTACGCGATGATGGGTGCGATTTTGGGCTATCGCGTTGCTTTGTGCCTTCCGAAGAACACCAGTCCTGAGCGCAAGCGCATTATGCGGGCATACGGGGCGGAATTGATCGAGACCGATCCGCTCCAAAGCTCCGATGGGGCGCAATTGCGGGCGATGGAGCTGGCCAGCGAGTCGCCGGCGACCTATTTCTATTCGGACCAATACAACAACGATGCCAACTGGCGTGCGCACTATGAAACGACGGGGAGGGAGATCTGGGAACAGACCGGTGGACGTGTCACGCACTTTGTGGCGGGCATGGGCACCTCCGGCACCTTCATGGGCACCACCCGCCGGTTGAAAGAATTGAACCCCGCTCTGCACGCGGTGCGCATGCAGCCGGATTCGCCCCTGCACGGGCTTGAGGGCATGAAGCACATGGAATCGACCATTTTGCCAGGCATTTATGACCCCGCACTGGCCGATGAGGAGGTGGAAGTCGCCACCGAGGACGCGCAGGCAATGGCACGTCGGCTGGCGCGTCTTGAGGGCCTGTTTGTCGGCGTGAGTTCGGGTGCGAATGTGCATGCGGCGGTTCGACTGGCCCGAACCCTGCCTGCGGACTCGGTGGTGGTCACGGTTTTGTGCGACACCGGCATGCGCTATCTTGGCGATACCTTCTGGGAAGAGGGTGACGAATGATCCGCTTGGCCGATGTGCATCTGGACGCCGTGCGGGCGCATGGCGAGGCGGATTATCCGTACGAATGCTGCGGGTTGTTGATAGGCGGTTTTGGTGTTGAGAGCACGAAGACCGTTTTAGAAACGGTTCCCATTTCAAACGCGCGTGAAGAATCGGAAAAACGCAACCGGTTTCTCATTACACCCGAGGAATTATTGAAGGGAGAAAAGGTTGCCCGCGAGAAAAAGATGGACATATTGGGATTCTATCACTCCCATCCAGACCATCCGGCGGATCCGTCGCAGTTCGACCTTGATCACGCTTGGCCCATGTATTCTTATATCATAGTCTCCGTCAATCAGGGACGATCGGGCGACCTGCGCTCTTGGGAGTTGCGGGAGGATCGCTCCAGTTTCGACCCTGAGCCAATCCTTGAAGGAGATTAGCCGATGTCTGTATCCATTCTGATTCCGACCGCGTTGCGCCGGTTTACGGGCAACGAGTCGGAGATCCCCGTGGAGGCCGGGACGGCCGGGGAGGCGCTCGAAAAGTTGACGGAGCGATACCCGGATTTGCGCAAGCATCTATTTAATGACCAGAACGCCCTGCGCAGTTTCGTCAATGTGTACGTGAACGACGAGGACATTCGGCATCAGTCGGGACTGGCGACGCCGGTGCCGGATGGCGGAACGCTGATGCTGGTGCCCTCCATTGCGGGCGGCGTCACGCTGCCCCCGCTGGAAAGCCACAACGGCGAGGATCTGCCGCAACTCACCAACCAGGAACTTTCGCGCTACAGCCGCCACACGATTCTGCCCGAAGTGGGGATGGACGGTCAGCGCAAACTCAAGAATGCCCGTGTGCTCATGGTGGGCACGGGGGGACTCGGGGCGCCTGTCGGGCTGTATCTGGCTGCTGCGGGGGTGGGGCATCTGGGTGTAGTCGATTTCGACGTGGTGGACGAGTCCAACCTGCAACGGCAGGTTATCCACGGGACACGCGATGTGGGCCGCGCCAAAACCGCCTCTGCATCCGATCGGATTTACGACGTCAACCCCAAGGTGAATGTCGAGACCTACGAAACCCGACTGGTCACTGAAAACGCACTTGAAATCATGAGCGACTACGATATCATCGTGGACGGCACGGACAATTTTCCCACGCGCTATCTCGTCAACGACGCCTGCGTGCTGCTTGGGAAGCCGAATGTGTACGGGTCGATTTTCCGCTTTGAGGGACAGGCGAGCATCTTCTGGGCAAAGGCCGGGGCCTGCTATCGCTGCCTCTATCCAGAACCGCCACCCCCCGGACTGGTTCCCTCTTGCGCAGAGGGCGGGGTGCTGGGTGTGCTGCCCGGTATCATCGGTTCGATCCAGGCGGCGGAAACCATCAAGCTCATTCTCGGGGGTGGGGATACCCTCGTCGACCGGCTTCTTCTTTTCGATGCGTGGAAGATGCGTTTCCGCGAGATGAAGCTGCACAAAGATCCAAATTGCCCGATTTGCGGTGAGAATCGCACCATCCATGAGTTGATTGACTACGACGAGTTTTGCGGTCTCAGACAGCCGGTTTCAACCGATGGTGATGGCGAGACCGTTGAGAGTCCTGAGGAAATTACTGCGATCGAACTCAAGCAGTGGATGGATGAACGGCGCGATTTTCAGCTGATCGACGTGCGCGAATCGCATGAATACGCCATTGCGAATTTGCCCTACGAAAAACTGATTCCGTTGGGACAAATCGTCAACCGCGCGTCGGAAATCGATCCC
>CAIZGN010000016.1 GCA_903932505.1 Candidatus Hydrogenedentota bacterium | reverse complement strand
CGTTGGGATAGTCCTTGAGTTTTTCCTTGTAGACTGCGAAACCGAGGTCGAAATAGAGCTTGTAGCTCCGGGGATTCTTGCGCACGCCGTCTTTGAGGAAGTCAGCGGCGAGGTAGTAATAGGTTTCTTTTTCGCCGATGCATACTTTGTATGTTGGATGCCACTTGCGCAGATGCGGTGGGGTATCCATCATTTTGGCGGTGGCGTTATAGGCGATGTGCCATGCACCGATGAGATAGGCGTCGACGAAATTGGGATCGAGCGTGACGACGGTGCGCATCATGGGCACCATGCGAAAGAGCATCCCGGTGTGCCAGAAACGATCGACCTGAAGCCACAGCATGTTGGCGGCAATTTTTCGGAATCCGAAGAAGAGATTGAACACGCTTACACCGCTTGCCTGAGCCTCGGCGTACTGAATGTCCTTGGCAAACTCAAGCTTTCCTCCGCGTGCATAGGCAAGAAAGTCATCACGCAAAGGGGCTTGTTCTTCGGACTGCGCCAGTGCCCAGATGAGCGGGTCGTTCTCACTGGAGCTTTCCTTTCCGCCGCCGGCCGCGCGTCCCAGCTTGGACACGGGTTCGGTGGCCTTGCTGTCGGCAGGCACCGGCACGTCCGGCAGTTTGGGGGACATGGCATCGGCGACCTTCTTGTACAGCTCGGTGTCTTTATAATCCGCGCTGCTGCTCCCCCACGCCATGCGTTCCTGGGTGGCGGAAGCGAGAATCCAGCGGTAGAAAGCCTCGGACTTGCGCAAGTGCTGCACCCGGGTTCCCTGGAACGCGCCAATGGCAAGCGTGATCAGGAACAGCAGGCCAACCAGTATATTGGATTTTTTCCGCATCGGCCTACATCTCCTTGCGGCGGAACAGCCAGTAACTTAGCAGGAAACCGGAAAGTCCGTACAAGAGTCCATAACAAATAAGGTTGGGAATCAACACATCGGTCGGCGGGTCATTGGGCTGCCCGTTGAGAATCTGGGTCTTGAGACTGAAGTTTTGCAGGTTGGGCAGCACGGCGGCGAGAAAACTCGCGGTCTTGCCAATAAGCCAGTCGAGCCACTGATCCGTCTGACCCGCGCGGACATTCACATCCTTGAGGTATTCGGTGAGATTACCCGTGAGATAGATGAAGAGTCCGCCGATGGTGGGCAGGATCGAGGAACTGGCGGTGCAGGACACGGCGAATGTAAAGGCCGACACAATGAGAAACTCGAAGTAGGTCAGCATGGCCGACCACAGCAGCAGGGTGGGCATGACACTCTGTCGCACGAGCAGGGCGATGAAGAACAACCCGGTCATGAGTGCGAGATTGATGAGTACGATGAGTTGCACACCGATAAACTTGCCCAAGAGGTATTGGAATCGGCGCACGGGCTTCGAAAGCACCGTGTAAATGACGCGATTTTCCACTTCATTGGGAACCACGGAGGCGGATGTGAAAATGGTGATGAGCACGCCAAACAGGGCAATCGCGGTGACGCAGATGTCCTTGATGAGCTTGAGATTCATGTCGGATTCCACATCGCCGACCATGGACGGGTCGAGAAAGGCGGCAAGGAAGCTGGATCCGAAAATGACGAGGAGGCTTAGGATGAGGAAGCCCACGAGGGTCTTCTTGCGCATGCCTTCGCGCCAGGTATACACGGCGATGGTCCATGGACCTCGGAAGAAATCGGTCAGAGCATTCATTGAGCTACCTTCTCCTTCGCTTCAGCAGCACCGACGGTGCGCACGAAAAGTTCCTCAAGGGTCTCGCGACGGGGCGCGACACTCACCAGTTGTATCGATTGGGATTTGCAGAGCTCAAGCGCATCGTACACGGACATACCCTCTGGAACGCGCAATTTCGCCGAGCCGCCCGCCTCATCCTCTTTACGGATGCCCTTTTCCTCAAGTATGGCGAGGGCGGCTGCCGGGGGATTGGAAACGTTAATGGAGATATCTCTGTTGGTCAACAGACTGTCCATATCGCCAAAGGCTTGAAGGACGCCTTGGTACAGGATGCCGACGCGGTTGCTGATCAATTCAACCTCGAGCAATTCATGGCTGGAGATGAGCAGGGTTTTTCCGTTATCGCGAAGGTGGGCCAGGATATCCCGGATTTCCTTACGGGCGATGGGATCGAGTCCTGTGGTCGGCTCGTCGAGAATGAGGATTTGCGGATCGCTGATGAGCGCCTGGGCCAGACCAATGCGCTGGCGCATGCCTTTTGAATAACCGCGCAAGAGGCGGCTGCGTGCGTGCGTCATCCCCACTGTTTCGATGACTTGATCGATACGGCGCTCCAGATCGGCTCCACGCAAGCCGTAGAGTTTGCCGTAGTATCGCAGGATTTCTTCACCACGGAGGAAGTCGGGATAATAGGCACCTTCGGGAAGGTAGCCAATATTCCGCTTGACCTTGGAGGAGGAGATGTCCTTGGAACCCAAGATCTCAATCTCGCCAGAGGAAGGGAATATGAGCCCGAGCAACATTTTGATGGTGGTGGTTTTTCCGGAGCCATTGGGGCCCAGATAGGCGAAAATCTCGCCCGGAAGCACGGTGAGATCCAGTTCTTTGAGTGCATGGACGTCTTGACCGCCCCATGCGCTCTCGTACACCTTGCTGAGTTTGGTTGTTTGTATAACCGCTGACACCTGTCTCGCCTTTCCCGGCCCTGCGGAATGTCGGAATCGAGCCCCTTGAGAGGCTGCTTCCTGCACGCACGACCGTAATTGTTTTCCCGCCATCTATGTCAATCGCGGGGCGCTCTCCTGTGCCAGAGGCACGCACAGGGGGCGTTTGCTGTGCTCCTTGAAGGGGGCCGCCCAAGGGCGTCTCCATCAGGACTTGAAGTTGAACCGCATTCTACGGCCAATCGGGAAGCAATGATAGCAAAAGAGCGGGATATATTCAATTGCGTGTTGGGGCAATCCGCACGACTGCCGGGGGCGTGTTCTTTCGTTGGTATGGGGCTCGAAAAACGTGGTACACTGATCGACGAATTCGCACGCCTTTATTGTTTTCAAAAACCCGATATCCTTGAACATAATTCCCCAAGGAGACGTCATGCGAACGAAAAAAAACATCTGTTTCCAAACATTTTTGCTGGCTCTCTCCGTGGTGGCCTCGTTGCCCTTCGCGGGCGCTTGGGCCGCCGACTGGCCCACGTACCGACACGATATTGCCCGTAGCGGTGTGGCTGATGAGGAACTGCGTCCGACGTTGGAGGAGGCTTGGTCCTATCAGCCCGGTTTGCCTCCGCAACCGGCCTGGCCCGCACCTGCGCCGCGCGATTATTTTCACCGCATCGGTGACCTGAAACCGGAGGTCACTTTTGACCGTGCGTTTCACGCGGTGTCGGCTGGTGGCCGGGTCTTTTTCGCCTCTTCGGCCGATGATCGGGTGGTGTGTTTGAATGCAGATACTGGGGCCGTCGAGTGGACTTTTTTTGCAGAAGCGCCGATTCGTCTCGCCCCCACGCTGTGGACTGAGTTCGTGTATGTGGCCTCGGACGATGGCGTGGTCTACTGTTTGCATGCGGACACGGGACGTTTGAAATGGAAATACCGGGCGGCACCTTCCTCCCGACTTCTGCCGGGCAATGGACGTGTCATTTCTGAATATCCGGTTCGCACGGGGGTGCTGCTCGACAATGGGGTAGCCTATTGCTGTGCGGGTATTTTTAATCCGGCCGCCGTAGTGGCGGTGGCGTTGGACGCGAAAAAAGGAAAGCTCCTCTGGAGCAAGGAAGTTCAGCAGTTCTCTCCGCAGGGGTATCTTTCGGCCACGTCCAATCGACTTTTCATTCCCACCGGCCGAACCACCCCGGCGGTGATCGACCGCGCCAATGGTGATTTCGTGGCGCAATTGGAGGGGGTGGGCGGTGCTTTTGCTGTGCTGGCGGAAGATGTTGTTGCGGCGGGAACGGGGCGTCGTTCGGGTAATGAACTTTCGCTGTCGGATGCGGAGTCGAATGCCAGTATCGCCACTTGTGAGGGGCGGCGCATGCTGGTCAGCGGGCCGATGGCGTATATCCTGACGAAGGATGCCCTGAAGGCCTTGGATCGCGAAAAATACCTCGAATTATCCCGCTCCTGGAAAGAGTGGGAGACTAAGAAATCGAAGAGCGAGAAGGCAATCAAAAACGCCGATGCCAGTTCCGATGCCGACAAAGAAACTCGTGTGGCCGCACTTAAGAGCGACTTGGCGGCCGCGAAAGGGGAAATGGCGCGGCTGGACGTTGAACGCGCGGCCTGCTACCGCTGGTCAGTTCCTTGCGCGTCCGGCATCGACCTGATCCTTTCTGGCGAAGTGCTGTACGTGGGCGGTGAGGACATCGTGACCGCTTTCAGCATCGATGGTGGCCGCGAAATGTGGTTGGGTCAGGTGCAGGGTCGTGCTTACGGGCTTGGCGTGGCCAACGGGAAGCTTCTGGTGAGTACGGACTCGGGCTTCATCCATTGTTTTGTGAAGGCCACAGGGGCAAACCGCGCTGTGTTGACTGAGACCGCCTCTCCCCCATGGTTTGCGGCAGCGGCAGATGAGGCGGGCTATGCGCAAGCGGCCGAGAAGATTCTGAAGGATACTGGCATTACCCAAGGCTATGCGATTGTTCTGGATTCTGACGAGGGCCGTCTGGCCTACGAACTTGCCCGGCAAAGCCGTTTGCAGGTGGTGGGCCTTGAGCACGATGCCAAGAAGGTTTCCAGTGCGCGGACGCAGTTGCTGCAGTCGGGACTCTACGGAGCGCGTATCACGATTCTTGAGTGGGACGGCAAGCAATTGCCATTCACGCCTTACATGGCGAATCTTGTGGTGCGCGATGGTGGGCTTTCTGGTGGAAAGGTCAGCTGTTCGGGTGCCGCAATCAAGCGTATTCTGCGTCCCATTGACGGAACCGCCCTGTTGCCCGATGGGGATTGGAAAAACACGGTGGATGCGGCCGATGGAACCACGATTTCTCCGGCAGGGGATCAGGTTTTGGTGCGGCGTGGTGCGGTTCCCGGTGCCGGGGAATGGACCCAGCTCTACTGCGATTCGGGACATACGGCCGCCAGCACGGATGAACTCCAAGGGCCTCTGACCGTGCAATGGTTCGGGGAGCCGGGTCCATCCCGCATCATCGACCGACACCACCGGCCCATGTCGCCGCTCTTCGACAGTGGTCGCCTGTTTATCAACGGCAACGAGGTGTTGTACGCGCTGGACGCCTATAACGGTTTCCCACTGTGGACGCTGGAGACGCCCGATTCCCGGCGCATCGGTTCACTGAAAAATTGCGGCCATATTCTTTCCGCCAAGGACACATTGTATGCCGCACGCAAGAACGAGTGCTGGTCGGTGGATGCGCGCACCGGTGAAAAGGGCAAGGTATTCACGGTACCTGCGGTGGATGCTGAAACACGGGATTGGGGTTACCTCGATCTTGTCGGGGGACTGTTGATTGGTTCCGCGCAAAAAATCGGTGCCTCTTTCAGCCGCATGTCGGACCTTACCTGCGATATCCTTGAAGGCGACAATCGTTTGGTGATGGACAGCGATTATTTGTTCGCCTTGGACGCCAAGACCGGGGATGTGGCCTGGACTTATAAGAATGGCGCTATTCTGAACAATGCGTTGGCGGCTGCCGATGGGCGCATTTATCTGATGGAAAGCCGTAATCCGGATGCCTTGCAAGACAAGGATGGCCGGGTTGAATTACGCAAGTTTTGTGCGAGCGCGACCTTTGTGGTGGCATTGGATGCTGCGACCGGAAAAACGCTTTGGGAACGGCCGATCACCGTGCCTTTTCAGCATATCGCGTACCTGAACACTGCGGAAGGCGTGGTGCTGATTTCCGGGACGCATAACGAGGGGTCAGAAGTTTATTACTCGTTTTTCGCGTTGGCTGCGGACTCTGGAAAAGACCTGTGGAACAGCAAATTCCGTGCGCTTGATATACGCGGGAAGCAATTTTCCGAGGTGGATGGCAGTCACGGCGAGCAATGGCAACATCCGGTGCTCACCGGAGGCGCGCTGTATGCCCGGCCTTTTGCTTTTGATTTGCACACCGGCGCGAAGAAGGATTACAAGGTGTATCGTGGCGGGCATGGATGCGGTGGTTTCACCGGTTCCAAACATTATCTCTACGGGCGGGGGGACAATCCCCGCATGTATCCGCTGGACACGCAGGAAACCGAGGGTATGGCGCTTACGGGCGCGCTGCGGCCGGGTTGCTGGTTGAACATGATTCCTGCGGGCGGGCTGGTGCTGCTTCCCGAATCGAGTTCCGGTTGCACCTGTGCGTATGCCATTCAAACCTCTATTGCGTTTGTGCCTCAGGCCATCGCCCAGTCTGTCCCCTGACGGGCAAGCAAGGAATATGATGCCGGTTAAGTACATGAAAAACACTTGGGGCGAAATGTCCGGGATGGGCCGCCGGATGCTGCCGTGGGACGTGGTGCGCGGTGCCTTGGCGGGCGCTGTGGGCACGATTCAGGTCACCTTTGCGCTGATTATCGCCATCAAGTACTTTCACGCCAGCGACCGGGCCAAGTCCATCATTTCCGGGTGCTATTCGGGCGGAATGCTGCTCTCCTTGCCGTATGCCGCGTGGGCACCGCGTTTTATTCCGCGCAAGAACCTTCGCGGTGCACTTCCGGCTGTCGGGTGTGCGCTGGGTCTGGTTATCGCCGCCAATGCAACCAGTACCGAGGCGTACACGGTGGGCATTGTGATTTTTGGCCTTTGCGCGCCATTACCTCTGCCCACGCTGACCAGCATGTATGCCGATGGTTACCAGAGCCATATGCGCGGACAGCTTTTTGGGGTTTCTGTGATTGTGTCGGTCTTGTCGGGGTTGCTGGCTCAATTTCTTGGCGGAAAGATTCTGGATGTCGATCTGCTTTACTTCCGCCCCTTCTTTCTCGCGCTGGCGGGCTTCAGTCTGCTGATGGGGTTCGCCATCGGCCGGATGCCCTGCGGGGATGGAGAAGACGCACCCGCCCCCAATCCGCTGCGCAGTTTTTCTGCCCTTCGAGAAAATCCGATGTTTGGCTACATGCTTTTCACCTGGTTCCTTTTCGGGGCGGCCAATCTGGGATTGCAGCCGCAGCGAATCGAGTACCTCATTCAGCCCCAATATGGCCTTGAGCTGAGTCCCAATATGGTGGTGCTGATCACGGGGGTGACTCTTGAAACCTCGCGGGCCTGCGTTATTCCGATCTGGGCGCGACTCTTCGACCGCTTCAACTTTATCTGGCTGCGCATCTGGATGTGCGTGTTTATGGCGGCCCATATTTTGATGTACTACTACTGCACTTCGATCTTCATGTTGGTCCTGTCGATGGCCTTTCTGGGTCTGGCCTTTGGTGGTGGGTCCATCGCTTGGAATCTTTGGGTGACCAAGTTCGCCCCGCCCGAGCATACGGCGCGCTACATGTCCATCCACACCTTTCTGACCGGGGTACGTGGCGTGTTTTCTCCAGCCATCGGCTATGCCGCTGTGCACTACATGAGCATCCAGGCCACCGCTTGGGTCTCTGGTGCCATGGTGATTCTATCCATTTTTATGCTCTTGAGAATTCGTAACCGACCCACGATGGCCGTTACTCCGCAAGCGGGGTAAGAGGCGGGGGCCGACAGGTAGCGCGGCATAAAATGGGTGAGGTCTGGAATCTCCTTGGTAGACCTGCTCCGTGGCGGCTGGGTTTTTACGTATCCTTTCTGCGGTTTGCCCTTACCCGTAAGAGTACATCATTCGCCGCAGTATTCTTAATCCTTATCGGGAAGCGGTACGAAATTGTATGGCAGGACGTGTTTTGAGTAGAATAAAGACTGCTGAAGGGGTATTAGCGCGAGGAGGCTGGATGTCCAAAGACCTTGGCCCGGATAAAGAACCGAGAAATGCGGAAGTGCGTCTTATGGAGAGCGCGCTGAAGGTGTTTTCCGAAAAAGGGTACGAGGCTGCCAGCATTCGCGAGATCATTGACGGTGCAGGCGTTACCCGACCTGTCCTCTATTACTACTTCCAGAACAAGGAAGACTTGTACGCTCGTATTGTCGACCAGAAGTTTTCCGAACTGACCGCCGCAATGGAGCGCAGTATAGCCTCGTCCTCTTCCTGCAAGCAGCGTCTCAAGCTTATTATGGCATCGACCTTTGCGTTGGCAGAAAACGATTTGGGAATCATTCGCCTGATTTTGCAGGTGTTTTTCGCCCCGCCGCAAAGCGGTCCCAACCTCAATCGGACGCACCACCTCGCGCCACGTCGCTTCAAGCTCATGGAAGAAGTTTGTCGACAGGGTCTGGAGCGGGAGGAATTGTCCGGCGGGGACGCGCGCAGCTTGGCTCTTATCTTTCAGGGCCTCATGGACATGCACATCATGGCCAAGTCTGACCGCCCCGACACCTTCCTTTCCCCGGAACTGGCGGATGGACTCGTCGAGTGGTTCTTTGCCGGTGCCGGATATCGGGAAGTACCGAAGACGAATTTGGTCAGCCCGCTGGTCTCGCACAACCCGGAACCGGCGTAGCGTTCCGCTATGGGGCTGCTTGCCGTGCTCCTTCCTGCGCGCTGGCGAGGGTTTCGCCTTTTCCTTTCCTTGGTTTATCTGGGGTTGCTGTTCTCTGTGGCCGGATACCTGTATAGACAGGTCTTGTATTTTGAGGGCGACCTTTTCCTAGATACAAACACCTTGGCACAATGGGTCGTGCGACCTGCGGGCGGTTCTGGTGCCCTTTTCTCCGCGCAACGCAACATGCCCGCAGGGGTGATTCTTCCCGCCTTTGAGAACCGCATCGCTGCCCGCTATGGACGGGACACTTCTGTGGATGTTGTCGCCTTGGGGTTGGGGATACGACTGACTTCGGTGAAGCTGCTTGAGGAATATCCGCCTCGTGAAGAGCTGACGATCGAAGGCCCGGGTGGAACCCGGACTGAAAGCGTCCAACCCGGCAAGGATATTACGCTTGATTCGGTCAAGGTGCGGATGCTGGACGTTCGTCCCTGGGCGGGGCTTGTACGGAGTTCCCAAGGAGGCCCTATGGCCTGTCTCACCATGCGGGGGGGGGCTGACACGACTCCGGCCCCTCTTTTTCTCCGTGCGGATCATTGGCAAAACGCGGCATCGAGTACCTTGTTCTGTCTGCGCTGGTTTTCAGACCAGCCATCCGCCGAAAAGGCGTTGAGTGAGCGTCTGGAAGATTCCGGTGCCCGTTGGGGCACCACGGAAGGAAAACGAACCCAGGCGTTTTCCTCCTTTGCGCCCGGGACCGGCGTGACGCTGCAGGACGGCACGGAAGTCACGCTGGTGGAACGACGCCCGGCTGAAAATGGGCATTCCTCGGCGCTTGTGGTTGATACCCGCCGGGATGGTTCGTCCCGACAGTGGACTATCGAGGCCAATAGGAGGGTTGACGGCATTCCTCTATTTTATTCTTGTCCCTCCGAGGCTCAGGAGGCGATTGTTCTGCATGCCTGGCAAGACGGCGAGGCGCTGGTCGCTTCTTACCGGCAGGGAGCGTTGACGAGCAAACAGATGCACAAGGAGGGAGGATCCTTTGCGGTCTCCACGCAGACAATCAGTATCCGACTCGATCAGGTGATGTCGAAGGCGGCAGCCGCCAAACCGGAGCCTGATGGGGCCTGGCAACTCATGATTGACGCGGGGCAGGGCGAAACGGGGCTTCGCCAAGGAATGGCGGTTTCGCTGGGCGATTATCGCCTGACGTATCACCGATTGCTGCCTCCCCCCCGTCTGCAATACACCCTTGCGGTGCGTGGTCGTGAAATTGAAAGCGCCGGACGTGAGGTGATTATGGAATCGGGGAGGGGGAAAAGAATTGGTGGATGGCGAATCACGGCCCCTGTCGAACCGGCCAACGCCACGCAAGGACTGGTGATGCACACTGAACGCAGCCTAGGCGGCCCTGCGTCCCTGTTAGGCGCATTCTTGTTTATCACAGGTTCCGTGGGCTGGGTGTTATGCTATTATTTCGCGCCCCGTCCCAGTCGCTGACCCTGCCCGACGATCGCAGGTTTATTCCACATCCATGGCACTGATCTCGTGCTTTGAGTTGTGGGCCAGATGAGCACGGAGCTTCTTTGCCTTGTGCCTTGCATGCTCATTTTCCGGGTCGGCGTTGAGCACCCACTCCATGCATTTCAGGGCCTGATCGTATTGGTGGGCCTTGATATGGCGCATCCCGATATTGTATTGGCTGGAGATGATTTTTTTTCGGAGGCGCGGGGACTCGGGTGTTTCTTTCAAGCCTTCACGATAGTGCTTTATGGCCCGCGAATAGTCGTGCCGCTCGAAGTGGTAATTCCCCAGCAACTCCTCCTTGGAATGGCCGGGCTGCTTGTGCGATTCGATGTATGCCTCAATCTCGCGGCGATGCTTGTCTTTGTATTCCTCCGGCGTGTAGACCCCGGCCACAGCGGCCGTTTCCACCAAGATGGAAATGTTGTTCGAATTGGATTCCTTGGGAATCAGGTGGAAGCGCGGCGTGTCTGCATTGACGCGCTGCATGACATAGCCCTGCATGATTTCCCCGTCCGCAAACTCCACGATCATGGGGGCACCGGCGGGTGGGGTGTGGCCGACCTGCGTGTCCTTGCTTTCCTTGCCGTCAAAACTTTTCACATAAAAGACGGCCTTGAGGTCGTTGAAATTGAAGCGGTTGGTCTTCCCCGTGGGTTCTCCGGTGCTTTCCGCCATTTCCAGCGAAAAACCGGTGGAGAGGGGATTCAGTGCGAGACAGGAACCATAGAAGGTCTTTCCTTCCCGGGTTCGCACCACAAGCCGCTGCCGCTCCACGCGTCGCTTGGATTGCTCGATTTCCTTCTTGCGGTCAAGCTGCTCCTGAATGGGCTGATAGTGCTTATTGCAGTACCAGGAGCTCTGATACTCCTTGACGCAGTTTACACAGCCCAGCGCGCCACACACGACGCAATAGCCGACCACTTCTTCCCTCGAATGATTCGGGCACTTCATCATAAGCTTGCCCCTCCGGCAGTCTAACCAAACCCATTGCTAAGAACCATTGCCGTATGATACGCAATATCCTCAGCCTTGTCAATTTCTTTGTTCTCAACTGCTAAGAATCCGCTTAGCACGAATAATGAGTTAGGGCGATTGCTGATTGCCTATGGGAGGCTCAGTGCGTTTTGAATCGCTTCCGCAGTGATGCCTCCGTGCGAGGTGTTCCAGATGGCCACCCCATCCCGGACAAGAATCAGTTGGGGCGACTGATGGGTGACGCCGAAACGGTTTGCGGCTTCATTGGAGACAGCTCTGGCTTCCACCACGTTGATGACGCATGCGGGAGGGAGCGCTCCCCCGCTTTCCTCCACATACTTGGAGAATCGGTGAAAAGCCGCACCGGATATGGGGCAGCGCGTGCTGTGCTTGAAGATGAGGAGCAGTCCCGGCGTTTGCAGGGCGCGTTCAAGTCTTCGATGGTTGTTAGGGGTTGCATATTTTTCTTTTCCTCATTTCGCAGTTGCGTAACACAAAGTTTAACGCATGTTCGACACAAAGCATTCCAATTATGGCACACAATGGAGGAATTGATTGGCCACAGGAAAGGCACCGTGTTAGAATGCCCGCACTTTGAGGGTGTGCGCGTACGCTGACGAGGTTTTCAGCCAAAAGGAAAGGGCCGTATGAAGGTCGTTCTCATCAATCCCCCGAGTCCCTTTCTGATCAACCAGAAATCCTTTATTCCCCTCGGTCTACTTGCGCTGGCGGGGTATATCCGCCAAGAGACCGAACACGAGGTGCAGGTTCTTGATTTGTCGAACGAGGAGGGCCGTCTTGCGGCAGCACTCAAAGAGTTTGAGGGCGATGTGTTGGGGGTATCAGCCACTACGCCGCAGTATCCCCATGCCTGTGCAATTCTGTCCGCCTTGCGCCAGGTTGCGCCCAAGGCGACCGCCGTTATTGGCGGGGTGCACGCCTCGTGTGTGCCGGATCGATGTGTGGCGGACGGGTGGGACTATGTGGTCGTGGGTGAAGGTGAACGAGCGATTGTTCGGCTTCTGGATACCCTGCGCCAGGGGACGGCGATTGCCCGAATTATTCCCGCGCAGGTCGTGGAGGATCCGGACACGCTGCCCTTCCCGGCCTATGAGGCGGTCGACCTCGCGCAGTATGGGTATGATATCGACGGACACAAGGCGTTGACGGCGATTACCAGCCGGGGCTGTCCGTTCGAGTGCTCATTTTGCTCGAAGGATGTGTGGCCGAGGAAAGTACGGTTTCATTCGCCCGAATATGTTGAGCGGATGGTGCGGCATATCCGGCAGGATTTGCAGTACCAATACCTGCAATTGCTTGATGACACGCTGGTGCTCAAGAAGGATCGGCTGCTCGAAATATGCCGTTTGCTGGATCCGCTTGATGTGCGTTTCCGGTGTTACGGGCATGTGCGCGGCTGCACCAGCGAAGTGCTGCACGCGCTCAAGCGTGCGGGATGCGTTGAAATTGGCATCGGGATTGAGTCCGGTTCACAACGGATTCTTGATGCCGTTGGCAAGCCCGCAACGATCGAGGAGAATCTGGCCATGGTCGAGCGATGTCGCGAAGCGGGCATCGCCTCGAATGTGTTCATCATGATTGGACTGCCGGGTGAATCGCGGGAGACCGTGGCCGAAACGCACGCCTGGATGGAACGCGCCCGGCCGGACAAGTTCGGCTACAACATTTTCATGCCCTATCTGGGTACGCCGATCTACAACCATCCTGAACGTTACGATATCCAGTTGTTTCCGGTCGAGGAGGAACATGCATGGGTGAAGGGACGGCAGGGTGAATATCACGCGTATGTGGCCACGAGCGCTTTGACGCGAGAAGAAATCATCGAGCTGTTCACCGCAGAGTTTCAGTTCTTTACGGAGCTGACCCGATGGCGGCCCGGCTACAACGAGCGGCTCGTAAGAGCGGACTAGTTCGGGCGGCGATCAGTCCTGCCAGTCTGATTCGGCCAGTACGAGGCGTCCGCGCCAACGATCGGCGATTGTGTTGCCCATGGCGAAGCCCAAGCGTTCCTTGCCCTGCACCGTAATCCAGAATCCCGTCTTCCACGGGTAATAGCTTCCGTTGAACCAGTGGCATTCCCGGATGGCGCTGATGGTGTTGAGGGCTATGGTGGTGGATTGCCCCAGGATGGGCAGGAGAACGACCTCGGAAGGCTTCAGCACCACAATTCCCGGCGATTGGAGGAAACCATCCACGATCAGGGCATCTGCGATCTCGCCATCAAGCGATTCAACCGAATGGCGGATACGGGTTACCCTGTTGCCAACGCCGCCATACACTATCCACACCAGCAGTCCAAAACCCGCCACGGGAAAGGCCCAGAAGGCGGTAGAACCAAGAAAGGGATAGAGTGCGCAACCCGCGAGAACGGGGCCGACTAACGTAAGAACGGTGGTGACGCGCAGGAAAGCTGTCTGCCACGGCCACAGATCCCGATAGTTTTCCGTGCCTGAAGCCATGGTTGCGTCCTCCGGGGGATGCTTTGAGCAAGAACGTTGGTGTCACCTTCAAATTCTAGGCTTCCTCACACCCCATGTCAACGTTCGCAGGACAGGTTTGGTGTTTGGTGTGCTCCTTCGCTACCATGGGCTTGGTTTCAGCGGTGAGAAGGAAAAATTCTTGATCCCAGCAGTGAATGACGGGCCCGCACGGGCGGTAGACAGGATGCCTGACAGGGCCGAGATAGCCCTGCGCAACGGCCTCATCTTCTGGGCGGTGTTCAGCCTTGTCGCGGTTGCGGTACGTGGGGTTCGCTGGGACGAGACGCTGGAGCAGGCCCAGTTGCTGCTGGGCACCGCGCTGTATCCTGCGGGGCATCCGTATTCAATCATTGAACACAACGCCTTTACGGTCAATCACCTGGTTTCGGCGGCCGTTTTGTGGTGCACAGGCGTGGCCGGGGTCTGCTGGTTCCGGAATGTGCTTGCGCTGGGTATGACCCTTCTGCCGGTGTTTGCGCTGGGCACGCTGCTGGGGCGTCGTGCCTTGGCGGGGCATGTGGCGGTGATATTCCTGTTGCTGGACGCCCTCCAACCCTTTGCGAGTTATTATCCGCTGGACGTCTGGCCGAACGGGTTTTCAAGCGGCTCTGTGGGGATGGGGTATGCCTTCATCTGCTTCTACCTGCTGGTCGCGGGTCGAGTACGCACCGCTTTTCTTCTCATCGGTTTGATGCCCCTCGTCCATATCGGCCAGGCCCCCATCATCTTTTTGGTCGGTGGATTGTACGGGCTGTGGCTTCTGGCCTTTGATCGGGCGAAGGCGTGGCATGCGGTG
>CAIZGN010000015.1 GCA_903932505.1 Candidatus Hydrogenedentota bacterium | reverse complement strand
TTATTTCTGACATGTTTCCTATCATAGTCGGCAATTGTAAAAATTACGCCAATTTTTTATCAGAACCTATAGGCTGAGTAGTAACCTTTTTTTGGCGAAACTAAAGTTTCCTATTGCTTGCAGTGAGGTTTGCACTATTTCTCTCCGTTCCGGCATGTACGGTTGTGTTTGCCTTTGCAAACTGCGTATCCCTGTTAGCCCCTTCCCCTTCCGGGTACTATGAGCTAATCTGACTCCCGATTGTTTGCGGCTTCCCAACTTGTCGTTTCGGTCTGCCTTCCCACCTCAAGGAACTTTCGGGCCTCCCAAGTTCTTGTGCGTTTCTCTCAAAACATGCCACGCTTTTTGTTAACCCCGGCAGACCATCCGAGAACTCACCATTACGCTCTCTTTGTTTTGGCTTCCAGGTTGCTGAACCCGTTGCCGTCTGCTCTTGTACGGCTTTCACCGTCACTGAGATAACGAGGCTATATCAAGACTTCAGGAAGTGCGGTACTCCCTTGTGGCCTATCTTGTTCCCTGTGTACGCTTCAGTGATGTCGTTCGGTCGCTGATGGCAGACATTTGTGTCCCTGTTTTCCCTGTCACTTTCAAGGTTCCAGGCTTGTTGAAGTCGCTGTCATCCCTTCTTCAACACCGAGATTTTCTCTATTGACGGTAACTTCTCTAACCGACTTAGCGGCCTCCTTCATCACTGCAACACTCGGTACGATTGGCTGGTTAGGCCTTGTTCGGCAGGGTCTTTCACCCCGCAAGAAACGCCAAGCTTCGCTTGGCGCACCAGCAATTCAAGTTATCAGCGGCGATGTGGCCGGGTTTATCTATCGTCAGCAGTCGGATGGTTCCGTGGTTTTGGCGAAACATGCCTTGCCCGATCCCGACCGTCAACCAACGGATGCCCAGGCGGAGCAGATGCAGAAGTTCAAGGAGGCCTCGGCGCGTTATCGCCGCCTGTTGGCCGATTCAGACACGGCGCAGGCCTATCAGCAGTTGTTGAGCGAACGTGGTTCAACGGGCCGCTTGCGGGCGCTGGTGATGGGTGACATTATGAAAGCGCCTAAGATCGACACGCTTGATCTGTCCAACTATCACGGCGAGCTGGGCGACACCATTCGCGTGGTGGCCGAGGACAGTGTGGGTGTTTCGCGCCTGAGTTTGAGCATTTCGGATGTAACCAGCGCCCAAGTGCTGGAAAGCGCCGAGATGCCCACCAACGGGCAGGTGAGCGGCATGGTGGAATGGCTTTACACAGCCACGCAGGCGGCGCAAGCGGGTCACGAGCTGCAAGTGCGCGTGACTGCTTACGATCTGGCCGGGAATGAGATTGAAGCCAGCGAAACGGCGTAGCCCTCGCGGTTTTTCTTGAACGCTGAAAGGTGGCAGTCATCTTTCGGGTGGCTGCCACCTGGATGGGCGGAGACGAATTTGGACATCGTTCTGAGCGGAGGGCGCCGTCTGTCATCGAAGGACGCTCGGTTCAGGATTTATGCAAGTGAACTATTGCAATATGTTTCGTAAACGGTCGCTTTCGAAGTACAATTAACGCAGGAGTGGATTCATTCATGAATCCACTCCAATCCAATCTGGGGATTTTGCTTATGAACCAACAACTTTCACTCAAGCCAGCTCACAAAGTCGTGCAGGATTTCTATAAAGAGATCGAGAACCTTGCGCAACTGAACCTGTTCC
>CAIZGN010000014.1 GCA_903932505.1 Candidatus Hydrogenedentota bacterium | reverse complement strand
TGCGGCTTTCGCTGGAGGAGGCTATTGCCGCCCACAACGCCGCTCCGAACGCCGAAAAGACGCTGTTGGTCAAGTACGACTATTTCAATAACTATCTGGAAAACTGGCACAAGGCCTGTGCGCGCAAGACGCAGGGCGGCTTTTTTTCCAGCCTGTTTGCGAAGCCCAAGGAGGTCACCTTTGCGGATTGGACCCTGACGCATCATCTCGATGCCATTCTCGCCGAAGTCAGCCTCGCGCTGCTGGCGACGCTGGAGGAGCAGTGGGACGTTGTCCGGAAGTGGGATAAGCAAACCAAGTACGATGCGCTTTTCCTTGTCGCCACCTATCTGCCCAAGGAGTCCAGCGAATACCGAATGCAATTGAAGGCGGTCAACCAGAAATTCTTCACGGCCGGTCAGCGTTTCAAATCCGCCTTCGGAAATACCCTGCTGGGCATCTTGAGTCTTGGCATCGCACCCTTGGCCGCTTACGCCTCCAAACGCCGGGCCGCTACGATCATCAGCGAGAAGACCGAGGTGCTCGGGCGCAACACCGCCGACCTCGCCTGGGCCTTGCGGAAAATTCCGCGTAAATATATTGCTACGCAACCGCTGGCCAAGCTGGACGCAGAGTCCACAGACGAAAATCAGCGCCACGAACATGTGGGTAAACTGCTGCGCCTGCTCAAGAAACTCCACTATTGCCGGGTCACCGTGGTTATGGACAAAATTGACGAACCCAGCGCGATTAGCGGCGATGCGGAGAAGATGATCGACTTCGCCAAGCCGCTCCTGAACAATAAGATCCTCCAAACGAGCGGCATTAACTTTAAGCTGCTTTTCCCGGAGCAGCTCATCGACCCGATTCGCCGTGCCGACTCCGCGTTCCACAATCAAGCACGCTTGGACAAGGCCAACATGCTGCATCCCTTCTCGTGGTCCGGCGAGCACCTCTATGAAATACTGGACGAGCGTGGACAGGCCTGCCGCAATCCCCAAGCGGACGAAACCAACGCCACCCCCTTCCGTCTGCAGCAACTCTTTGACGATGATGTCACCCGGGATATGGTCATCGCGGAACTTGGCAAACTCGGCATACCCCGCTTCGCCACCAAGTTCCTCTTCCGGTGCATCGGCGCGGCGAGTGAGAGCATTTTCGAGGAAAGCCTGACAGAGGGCCAACTACCCAAGGTCACCGCTAAGGTCTTCTACTGGACCTCCTCCCAATTCGAGAACGAAAAACGCACCTACGCCAGCGATTTCAAGGAATAGCGCAGGCAATAGTGCCCGAACGAGACGCATTCCCCCTCCCTGCTTGCGTGGTTCGCGGGATGCGATTTCTGTTTCTTGTGGGATCACGCCAGGAAAGGGACGAATATGTCTAGGACACCATTGTATCGATGCGCCATAGTTTTGGTGGGGTTGCTGCTGACGGGCAATCTTCGGGCGGCCGATGTTGACTATGGTCAACAGTTGCCGCAATCGACCGAGGCGGTCGGATTGTGGTGGGCTTCCTCCGGTTGGAAGGTGAGCCAAGCGCAGGCGGTACCCGCGAACCGGGGCGAGGCGGCCTCTATGAGTCTGGCCCGCAATGAAACCGAAGCGCTGCAACTGGTGCTTCGCCCCAGCAGCGGACTTACAGGGTTGTCCGCGCAAGCACAGCCGCTGAAAGGCCCCTTGGGGGCGAGTATTCCTGCGGCAAATATCGATATCCTCCGCGTGCGGTACGTCAACATCACGCAAGCGACCGATAAGGCCGGTGCTGTTGGGCTTTGGCCCGATCCCTTGCCCCCACTTCGGGAAGCGGTCCATGTTCCAGCGGGCACCAATCAGCCGCTGTGGATTCGTGTCCATGTGCCCGCAGGGGTTCCAGCGGGCACGTATGAGGGCAACGTGCACCTAGCCGCCGATGGGTATCAGGCAGAAGTGCCTCTGCGCGTCGAGGTTTTCGACTTCCAGTTGCCCGACCGAATGAGCTGCGTCTCGGCCTTTGGTTTTACGCCTGAAACCGTGTTTCAGTATCAGAAAGTCACCGATCCTGCACAACAACGCGAGGTTTTGGCGAAGTACTGGGCGAATTTTGCGGCGCACCACATCACTCCCTACAATCCGGCCCCACTCGACCCGGTCAAAGTGACTTGGCCGGAGACGAAAGACCCGGCTGCCCTGATACCCCAATTCGATTGGACAGCTTGGGATGCCGCGATGAGCAAGGCCTTTGACGAATACCATTTCACCAGTTTTCAGCTGCTTGCTCCGGGCTTGGGTGGTGGCACCTTCCATTCCCGGGTTGAACCGGACATGCTGGGATTCAAGGAGGGCACGCCCGAGTATCAGGCGGCATTTACCAACTATTACAAGGCGGTGCAGGAACATCTTCGCGAGCGAGGCTGGCTGGACAAGGCCTATGTGTATTGGTTCGACGAGCCCGATCCGAAGGACTACGATTTTGTGATGAACGGTTTCCGCAAACTCAAGGAAGCCGCACCCGGCGTTACCCGAATGCTCACGGAACAAGTGGAGCCGGGTCTGGTGGGCGGACCCAATCTTTGGTGCCCGATCAGCGATGCCTACAAGCATCCGGACGCCGAAGCGCGGCGCGCTCAGGGCGAAAAGTTCTGGTGGTATATCTGCACCGGGCCCAAAGCACCGTATGCGGGCGAGTTTGTTGACCATCCGGGCACCGAATTGCGCGTGTGGCTATGGCAAACGTGGCAACGTAACATAGACGGCATTCTGGTATGGGCCACGAACTACTGGACCAGTCCCGAGGCCTATCCGAAGGGACTGCAGAATCCGTATGAGGATCCCATGTCGTGGCAGACCAGTTACGGCATTGCACCCGGCACGATGAAACCGTGGGGTAACGGCGATGGGCGATTTATTTACCCGCCCGAGGCGGCGGCTTCCGGCCAGCAGGAAGGCCCGGTGCTGGAGGGGCCAGTCGACAGCATACGCTGGGAAATGCTGCGTGATGGTGTCGAGGATTACGAATACATGACGATCCTGCGCCGCCTTCTGGCGGAGCAACCGGCCGAACAGAAACAGTTCGGGGCATTGCTCGAAACGCCAGCCGCCATCACCAGCGACATGACCACGTTTACCAACGATCCCGCGCCCATTGAACAACACCGGAGAGCGGTGGCCAAGGCGATCGAAATGCTTGGCAAGAAGTGATTGTAGTCCCCCTCGAAAGGCCTGAGGCAAAGCGCCGGGGGATGGGCCCGTACCTCAAGGAAGAAGCCCCAACCGGTCACTCCCCCGTCTTTACTATCTCTGGTGGATGACGTTCAGTGGGCGGCGCAATGCGAAACACCTGATCAGCTGCGTTCTTCCCGCGATCCGCTCTTCCCACCCCGCCGCCATCAATACGGTCTAGCCCCACGCTGTAAATGATGCAACCGCCATTCGGCAGGATTTTATAGGACAAGGGTCTCTTGATATCGTAGGGATCTGCAGGGACCTCCGCAAGAAGATCCGGTACAAGCGCTTGGAGGTTGTCCGGCAGCCTGCCATGGGTAATCCGGTATTCTTCCACCGCACAGGCGACCAAGGCTTCCGTGACACGCGCTTGAAAAAGGATATTCGGCCCGTAATCCTCTTTGGATCGGAATCCCAGCAGTGCAAAAACGGAAGGAATAATACTATTGATGTCGATTCCGGCTTCCTCCCGGTCTCCGTTCGCGCGCCCAGACCGGTCAGCCATATAAACGTTCCGAACGATCTCGCTTTTGATATAGGGCACGGTTCTTACAAAATCAAAGTAAGCCTCTACGAGGGGAAGGGTCAGGCGATCGTTGCCGCCCGCGACTCTGAAGAAGTATTTCAATCGGGTGAAGGCCCGAACGCATTCGCCCTTACGCCCCAAATCCATCGAACCCTGTTCCGGAATCCACGCCTCCGAAATGGACTTCCGCAGCCTCCCCAAGTCAGACGTAGACACTTCCGTCCAAACAAGGGTCTTCTCGAAAGCGAACAAACCGATTAATAGGATGGCGGTGCGAGTCTCTTGTGACTCGATCAAAGGTTCTTTGGCCAGAGACCCTGCCAAGGACGGCATGGCTAGCAGCGCGTCCACAGCCTCGGCGGGTCGGTTCTCCATCGCGGCCATGACTGATTCGAGCGCCAACGCACGACAAAGCCGCAGCAGCAGAGCTGTGTGCCCAGTAACTGAATAGTCTGCCAACGATTCGGCGTTCAATGAAATAGGGTAGCGACTCTCGGTCAATCCAGAGCGCGCGACCTCTTTCAATTGTGCGCAAGTCTCGCGTGATACAGTCTCGCAATACGTATGGGTGCTGTTCCATACGGTATCGGTTATGGGGTTGTCCGGTCGCGCATCATCCCACACCAGTATCTGCCCCTTGGGGTCATCCGTCGAAGGCAGGTGTTTCCGCTTGATTTCTTCGATGCGGCCCATCACAAAGGTGTTTTCTCTCCTGTCGAATTGTATTCCGATGTCCTGGTAGCGCAGGGCCAAATTCTTTTCCGGCGGCACGGGAGGGTACAGTACCGCCAGATCTTCCGGCGTGACCGGCAGGTTATGTGCCCGCATATAGCGCTCTTGGCCCGGCATCTGTGGCCATCGGTACCATGCCAAGAGAAGGATGAAGGCACCAAAAGCACACCCGGCCCCCATGCATACGCCCATCCTCCAGCCACGCCTCGGACGTCGGCGGTGTCCGTCCTGTGCCATGTTTACAACAGAACCGTAGCGAACCTTCTGAATGGAGAGGATTAGCGCGGGGTAGGGCGCGATAACGATGGCACCCAACGCAGCACTAAGCCCGATCTGAAGCAACACAAGCGGAAACCCCAGCTCCTGTCCGAACGGAAAGAAAAAGATAGAAACCGTCGCCCATGCCGCCAGACAAAAGGGAAAATGTCCGGGTGGAAACAGACCTCGCCTCCTCACTTTGAGCAGGCAGGCTATTGCGATGAGCAGGGCGGCTGCCATAGGTATCCATTCCAGTGAACCAACCAGTCGATCCATAAGCCGGAGGACGGGGCTTCCCAAACGGATGGTATTCTCCACCTCCCGGACCCCTATGTAGGAACGGACGCTGAATATAGAGGGCACAAGAACGATCCAAATGGTAATAGCTGCGGCAAATCTGGGTTCACCCAAGGCCCATACAAAGAGGGAAAGTAGCAGGAAGGTACCGAACAAATAGCCGATAATTTCCCGGGGGGTCATCAACCCGGTGGAAAACAGAAGCGAAAGTGTTTCCCAGTTCTTGGCATGATTGGAGAAGAGCGTTGTCCCGGTGGAAACCAGTATCACCACAGACAGGGCCAGTGCCAACGAAATCGCTCGGGCGGCGATTTTCGCCACTGCCAATTCCGCCGTGGTCACAGGACGTACGCGGGCAAAAAGCGACCCGCCAGGACCAT
>CAIZGN010000013.1 GCA_903932505.1 Candidatus Hydrogenedentota bacterium | reverse complement strand
TGCGAGTTGTAAGTGCTTGATAATCAATGGTGCGTCCGACAGGAATCGAACCTGTAACCTTCTGATCCGAAGATGAAAACCACCCGTCCAAGTGGTTGATCTACAATGGTATTTTAGTGCCTTTATAGGCAAAGTCAAGAGTGCGGCTTCGTGCGGCCGTCGTGCGGCGGCTTCGTGATCGTATAAGAATCGTATAAATCGCACAGAGCAACTGACGCGAAATCATTACATGAAATGTGGGATAAGAAGGCACTACACACCCATCTGCGGGCCTTTATTTGCAGGCATATTATGCGTATTTCCTAAGGAACTCCAACCCTGCGGCGCCGTTCACCCCATGTACTGCGGCGAAGCAGTGGACTGAAATTGGACTGATTTGGACCTGTTAGAGCGAACCTTGGCCCCAATCCTGCGCGAAAGCTCTCTCCTTTCCGCTCGCCGGAAAGGGCGCGATAGCGATTAGGCCAGTTTGAGGGCAAAAGGAGTCCAGAGGGCACGCCCTTTGGCGCGGGGCTGGGGCTGCGGGAGCCCCAGACGAATGCCAGAAAGGGTCGGACCCTTTAGAGTCCGCCCGTGGTTCAAGTCCACTCAGTTCAGGGAGTGGAAACTTTCGGCGAGTTCCCAGATGCCAAGGTTTATTTCCACATTGGCACCCAATCCCCGGATTGCCCGCATGGGGCGGAAGGGTTTGCCGCTCCGGTTTGCGCGGGACGAGTCGCGCATTCCACCTCGGAGAAGGTTTTCCTGTATTCTGTTCGTGATCGCCCAGAGGTCGTTCCCCGCGTCCTCATACCGGCGGGCGTCGAGCAGCTGCTCGGCACGAATCGGGGCCATTTCCGGGCGGGCGTAACGCAAGGCCAGGGCTTGTGTTGCAAATTGCCGAGCGACTGCACCGGAAAGCTGAAAGGAGCGGAACTCCGCAACCCGCTCAGCAATCCGTGGTAACTGTCCAAGAATTGTGAAGCTGGCTTCAATGATGCGGTTCAACTCCTGACCGGTGTGCCTCACTTGAACTGCTGGGATGAGGGTGTCGGCGACCATCAAGCCGTTGCGGCAAACGAAGCGAAACATGCCGGCTCTGATTTCGTAGCCGCTGCTCCTGTCATGGCTGTTAAGTAAAACGACTTCCGGGGTAAACTCGTCAAGCTCAGCCACCTGGTCCCGGCGTTGGAACCGGATTTGGTGCATCTGGTAGCCCCGGCGAGCTTCCATGCGTGGGCGGGACTGTCTGGCCTCAATCGGTTTCCAGCCTTCCTGACGCATGGCCTCTACGATGCGGGCGGTGGGCAGGAATGTGTATTTGTCAGACACTCCAGGCATTGCTGTTTGGGCGAAGATGCTCGGCACGGTGGCCATCAATTCGGTATCGGTGATTTCGAGTGCGTGACTGTTGCTGCTGGTGTTGGTGGTAAACATAACTTGATCCTTTCTAACTTGGTTAAATGGAGCGTGATTGCTCCGGTCTGGCCCAGGTCGGGGCAGACCGGGGAAATCATTCATCGGCTAGGATTATCCGGAAGGGCTTGCGAAAGGCGGCAATGCGAACCAGTGTTTCCGCCTGACTGTTTGCGTGTAAGAATCCGTAAATCTCCTCACCCACAAACAGGTTGTATTTTTGCCGCTTACCCGATTGTTCGGATCGGAGCTGAGCCCCTTCATTTCCGGTCTGGTTTGTTGTGTTGGTTTTCATGGTCTTTTTTTTATCCGCTTGTTCGTCTCGTTCATCGCCCTTCGCTGGAAGGAGACCGCCAGCCGGGGCGGCCAGTGGAGGTTGCCTTCAGGAGGAACCACGCCCGGCCTCCCGGCTGAACAGCGGTCGTAAGAGGGCGATGGATGTGGCGACAGAGGGAAAACGACCTGAACAACGGAACAACACAACGACGACAGGGAGAGCGGCCAGCGGCCTGTCGAACCAACTATCGAGCACCGCGAGCTGGAATCGACCCGGCTCGCTTGGGACGTTTACGAAGCCCTAGAGCGAAACGCAGCGGTCAGTCCAGACGCCCGCGAAGGGGATCAGGGTCGCGGACTAGCGGCTGGACTGGTAGCGGAGTGGAGCGATGGGCGAAGGAAATCTCTCAAGGGAGCTTTGGTGGGGGAGCCGAGTCTCGGCGTGTTTGGCGATGTGGGGTAGCTGGGAGCGCGAAATCCGGCGAGTCTCGGCGACGGGGGAGCACTGATGACCATAACTATAGCAATAGGCACCTCTGATCTGGGGGGGCTCAAATGGTTAATATTCAGGAGGCGGCTGCTGGAGTGGTCAAGACTGAGCAGACGTGTAGGAGTGGCGAAGTTCAATGATTAGGAAGCGAAGCCCTGCGGGTGTCCTGCAAACGACGCTGCAGATTCTGGTGGGCTGCTTCGTAGTTAGGAGTAGGAAAAGTCAAACTGCCAATAGCGAAAACTCACACCAGACCGCCGTGATGGCGCTGTCTGGACAACATTCAACAACCCCGATTCAGGCAGACATTGCTGCTGCGGCAATCGATTCATCTCCGAAGCCTCCTTTAACGAAGGATGAACTGGATGACGAACTGAGGTGGCTGGTTTTGATCCGCCCGGTGACACTTAAGCTTTGTTCTCCGCAGATTTCTTAATGCAAATTGCGCCAAGATCCGCGGGCAGTTTACGCAGTTGTCTGGGTGCCTTAAGTTCAAGAATTCCTGAGGTGGAAAATCGATGATAAGTAGGTGATCGGCATTTTGTTTGTGGATTGCAGTAGAAAGTGGAGGCCTGCCACCCCCGTTCATTGTCGACCAATAACGGAGGTCTGAAATCAGGTCGGTGAGGCCTCTGGAACAGACAACGACAAACCACAACAAAATATGCTCAACATTTATACCCGATTCTTCTGCTCTGCCACATATCACCCTTGTAAGCCCAGACCAATGGCCAATTCCAGTATGGCGAATTGTTCGCTCTGGGTCCTCGCACTTTTGGTGTTCATCAACACCAGCCAGTTCGCCAGAGCGAATGACTACGTTCTGGTTGTGGACGTCAGCGGTTCGATGGTGAACAAAGTTTCCAATCGTGATAATCGAGTGAGGATTAGGGTTGTGCAAGAGGCTATGAACCAGTATTTGCACTCTTTGCCGCAAGGTTCGCGTGTCCGATTAATTGCTTTTAGCAACGGCATAGTCTCCGAAAAGGAAGTTATCCTTAAGCCAAATGCTGACCAGCCAGAAGGTCTGGCGTGGGTGAGTGGGCTAGCGGAGGAAGCCCGAAAGAATAGACAAACGCATCTTTGGACAACCCTTCGATATGCGCTGCAGATAGCCTCGCGCTACTCGGCGGAAGATCCAGAGCAACCAGTCACCGTGCGGGCGCTCACCGATGGGGTGGATAACGAGGGCGCAACGACCCTCGAGCAGGTTCTCCGGGAGTTTCAAACTGTGCTGGATGGAGAGCATGTCCGAGGCAACCTGGTACTCCTAGGGGATCTCGAACTAAAGACCAAACTCCCTATGCTATCGTTGCCCGATGGCGCTTTCGAAACCACCACCAATGTCACGTGGACGGACATCTTCCCTCCGATTGTTTTGTGGACCCCCCAAGCCCCATGCGTTGGTGACGAGATCAAGATGTTTGAAAACAGCGCCTCGATGTACAGTGGCTATGAATGGATTGTGGATAATCGTTCTGTGGGGAGAGAGAAAGTCCTCTCCTGGCGCTTCGATGGAGCAGGTAGCCACCGGATTACACTCAAGGTCAAAGGACTGCAGGGCTCAGCCAACTCCGCGAGCGTCTCCATCCGGGTGCGGGCAAAGGAAGAATTCACCGTCGACTTTTCGGATTCTCTAATTGCCGTCGAGCCCGGCCAAACGCTCAGGCTCGTCGCCCGTGCAAGCAGCCAGCCTGGCAAATTCGAGTGGCGGGTCAACTCGCTTTTGTGCGGTACGAATCAGGAGCTCCCTTTCCTTTGCGAGAAGGAAGGTCGCTTTGAAATCAAACTGACGGTATGGAGTGCGGACGGGCGGACGGCCTCAAAAACCCGAGTCATGGAGGTTCATGAAAAACCATTAACGGCTCAG
>CAIZGN010000012.1 GCA_903932505.1 Candidatus Hydrogenedentota bacterium | reverse complement strand
GGACATCTCTGAAAATCGTAGCTATCGTACACCATTTCTGAGATGGCTGCATCGTCATATCTCACATCGCTGCCATACAAGGCGCAGGCGTCATTGTACGCATTATCGGAATTGTGGAGCTTGGAAGCGAGTACTGACATCTGTCCGCGATTGAACGTATAGGTGCGTGTCGCGCTTTGCGTCACCCAGTCCCAGCTCGGCTGCAACCTCGGGTCGGTTTTGTCAGCAAAACCATACCACCATACTGGGATGAGCAGAGGGGCATCGCCCTGTCCTGTCTGCCCCTCCAAAGCCTGGTAATAGCTGAATACATTATTGCCCTGATAGGTGCCCGTGGGTATACACACTTGGTCAACCATATCGCTCCATCCTGTTTCAGCAATGCCGTGGGAAATGGACTGGGATATGCAGTATTTTGCAGCTGCCTGGTTGAAAATATCGGGCTTGACGTAATCGGTATATGCGTTGAGTGAGGCATTCCATACCTGATCGTCATGGGTAAGTTGGGCGCATTCGAGCAACACCTGTTTGACCGGCGCGTCGTACGCGCTATCCAACGTATAGTCGAGGTATTTGGTTGCCATCATTGCGCAGGCCGAAGTGGTGTCATTGTTGTACATGAAAAGGTACGCCTCTGGGGCCGTGGCAACGCGAACATCCCCCGTATATCCACACCAAAGGCCGTACTTGGCCCCCCGGCTGTGGCTGATACTGGTTCCGTACTGCGAATCCGTACGGTTGATTCGGGCTTGGGGCAGAGTGTTGATAATCCAATCGACCGTGTTTTTGGCTTCGTCCATATGATTGGAATACAGGTTCGCCAAGTGGCTGTAGATAAGGTCGTATTGGGGACAAATTGCCCCGCCCCCGGGGAAGGCGCTCCATCCGTAAAGGCCGGTCGGAATGATTGTCTTTCCAAAGAAGACGCCATGATAGTACAACGACCGCACATACCACTTCTCAAGGTCGCTAGCCGACGCAGGAAGGACGATGGTACTTCTCGAATTATAGGCACTCCACCACGCCAGAGTGGCCTGTTTTTCATTGGTATATCCGTTTGTCCGTGCGGCATCCGCCTTCGCCCACGCATCATTGCCCGGATCCGTCACATCGGGATCGTAGGAGGATGAAGGGGCTATATAGAATGTTACTGTTTGGTTTGGCGTTAGGCTCGCGAGCGCGTATTTGCTTCCGGGAGTGGTCAAGTCGATCACCCCGGTCTGCTCTCCGGCCACAGCGAGGGCGGCGGTAGCCGCGCCGGTCTTTGTCGCGGTGATGACCATGCCGTCAGTTTTTGGGATGGCCGACAGATCGTAGGAATCTTTTGGCTGGATCCGTAAGACGAAGGGATTGACAGCGCTGGTATCGTTTACCTGCACAACCCATACGCCATTGGGCGTGACGAACTCCTCGCGAATTGAGGAAAGCACATTGCCAGCCACCGTGATGTCGAGGTTGCTGCGCAGCATCCCGTCCAAGGTGAGCACTTGGCTAAAAGTCTCGGGCATAATGACGCCGGGAGTTTCACTGGCGATGGTTCCGGGAGAGACTGGGCCATATCCGCCCTCAATGGTGAAAGGCTGTTGGCGAACGTCTTGTTCGGTATTGCCCCACCAATATTGTTGCGCTAGAAAGGGGTGGTAGTCCAAGGCGCTGGGATTGGTTACGCTGGGGGCATCAGGCGAAGTAAATCCATGTGGCCCTACGCGTAGCACCGTGCCGGACAACCCGATGTGATTGTATTGGTAATCAGTGGCATTTAGTTTGTTTGCGCCGGTCTTGATAAAAGCACCATTTTCTAGGCTCGTACTCCAGGGAACGCCGGGCCCCCCGGACGGGTCGCTGGTAAAACGAAGGCTGGAAATTCGGGTTTGCGCGCCAGACCATGCCGAACTGCTCTTGTCGTTCCACCAAGGCATCTCCAGGGCAACCTTGGTGATGGGGCCGTCGGTCCAGTGTGCACTCGCCCAGCCATTGAGCGAGGTTACATCCAGAATGATAGTTTGCGGCTGAGTGGCGTTCGGATCGACATAGAACCATAGGACTTGATCACTCCCGCCGGAATTCCAATAGCGGAGCATACACACGACTTTCCCCGGACTCCATCCGTAGCCATGCCCAGGTTCGGTTTCTAGACCTGGATTCATGGTGTAACTTTGCGCGCCCAAGGCTTCTGCCCACCCCGACAGCTCAACATCCATGCGCAGATACTTGTTGGAGGTTGGAATGGGAGGACTTAAGGTAGAGGATTCTCCCCCATCGTTTGCACTGAAGGGCGAAGACCCCGGGTATGCGTAGACAAGAGAACCGTTCTCTGCCACTAGGGTGAGGTTGGTAGCACCGGGGTTTGCCTCCCAGCCCTCCCTACTACCTGCTACATTCCAATTCCACTCTGTTTGGGCAAATGCAAATGCAGACGATAGCAAAAAAAATCCCAGTGCCACAATCATGGATGGCGACAATACTCGTGCGGGATTGTTCGTTTGATTCGTTCTCATGGATGCACCTTCTAGCTGTTGGATGGTTGGTATGAGTTATGTAATTGGCAGGCAAGGCCGAGGGATAAGGAGTACCCCAATTTATGTTCCTGATTTATGGGTTGCGAGTAATTCTTTTTTCCATGCCGGGTTCTGGAGCGACCCAATGAAGCGACTGGATGAGAATCCCTTCTAGATCATGGGCTCCTGGTGATGCACTGGGCACTGTTGAGACCATCGAGCAGGCCATGTATTCTTTGCCCTTATCGGAGCAAATCTCCGGGGCATGACCAGGCTGATCCTCGATCTTGTTCTCGATGGCATCGCCAAAATTGAAAGGATTCTCAGAAACGTAGAGAGACGTATGGCTGTAATCGACCCCGCTGACCCACAGGTAGTAGTAACCATCCCGATACAGCACAAAGGGCGATTCGGAGTACCCGTGCTGGTCGTTGGGGGGAGGGCCCATGACCGTGACTGGGTCAGACCAGTGAAGAAGATCCTTTGAGGTGCGCACCCGAACAATCCCATTGAGTCCTGGATAATCGCGGTAGGATCCCGAGCAGCAGTAGTAAATAAGGTAAGAGTTCAAACGGTCGTCCCAGAATACGCAGAAGTCTCTATCATCGCGCTCCCGGAAGGCCATGTTTATTTCGGAGAGTTCCGGACCTACGTAAGGGCGCCAAGTTGAAAGGCCGGGCGTTACGGAGGTCAATACCCGGCAGCAGACCTTTTCGGGCAGGGTCTGAACACCCGCCTCCCACCCGAAATAGTGGAAGTAAAACAAGAAGGCTGTCGAACGGTCTCTATTCCAGGCCGTGCCGGGTGCCCACATAAAAGCTTGGGGAGACTCGATTTGATATCCGATTTTTTGAAGAAGGGTCATTGGCTTCTCGAGGGAATCACCAACGGCATTGAACAAGGTGTATCCATCACTGACGGCCTTGCCATCGCCTTTTTCATCACCACCCTTCCCGAAGGTGCCGATGCAATGCCACTGGTCGAGCTTATCCTTGATGAGCGAGAAATCGCTATACATCGTCTGTCCATCGCCCACGAGACGTAGGGTATCTTTCCAGGGTTTGGATACATTGGGAATCTTGAAGGGTTGGTGTTCCCCAGCATGCATTGTGGAACAGTCGCACACCGACGCAACGGCGATTGCGATGGCTATGTTTAATGCTCGCATTATACGGATCCCTTTTGCCTGATAGAGTTGCCAACGGTTTTTTTGCAAAAGGCCGCCGCGATGAGTTCGCGGCGGCCCAATTGACATTTTACATCAAGGTTGTGTCAGGCCACTACCGGCTCTTCCGGCGCAGCTTAATCCCGGCGCCTATTCCAAAGGAGCCGAGCAGCAAACCAAGACCGACCGCACCGGCGACCGGAAGGGAATCAGGTGCCAAGACGTGCAGAACGAATGGAGTTGTTGTGATCAAGGCCTTCGCCCCATTGTCATAGGTGCAGGTGTAGGTTCCCGAGTCTGTCAGTTCCAAGGGATCAAAACTGAGGGTATCGGTAGTCGTTCCGATGATGCGAGCGTTGTCCGTCAATGCTTCTCCGTCGACTTTCCACTGGTAGTTCGTCATACCCGTGGGTGCATGCAGGGAAAGAGTCGTGCCTGCCTCAAACCAGGGTCCGGCAGGAATCGTTGTGATCGCGCCTTCAACGGCGATAGCACCTGAGAGAGTTACGGGACTGAGTCGGCCGGGTATCTCAAAGGGGTTTGAGGTGCCACCACCGGTCAAGTAGGCACCTTCGGCCGTTCCAGCCGCATCATAATCGAGACCAAGGAAGAGCAGCCCAATCGTGCTTCCCATAGCTGGCGTAACGGCCGGGGTCATGTCCGCCCATTTCAAGGAGACCTCAACGGTGTAACCGCCCGCGATTGGTGCGCTTGCAGCGTGAATGCTGGATTGGGGTATATTGCAACCCCCGGTGCCTTTCGAGACAGGGGCGTCTGTTACCGCAGTGTATGTCGGGATGGCAGCGGAGCTTACAGCCACGTCAAAATAGAAGTGACCAAGGCCTGTGCCCACGGGATCCACAATGATTTGAAGCATATCACCGGTCCAAAGGCCACCGCCAACGGGCGTTGAATCTTGCACCTCGAAGGCCATGTAGAGATTGGTGGCATCCCACTGAGTATATACTCTGTAGGAATAGTCCGCGTCATTCGTGCCTTCGTGTCCTGGCCATCCGCCAAAGATTTCGGTACCGTATCGGCCATTGCCAGCGGCATAGAAGGCCGAATTCACAACCAGTGGAGCGGACATATACTCTCCGACCGCAATCACACCATCCACGGTTGGGGCAGTGCTCTCTTGGGGGCAGTCCATCGCGACTATCCGTACTTGTTCTCCTTCAGCGGCAGCGACGGGGGTGAGGATGAGATTGCCCGGGCTTGTGGTTTGGTCTACGTTTATCGTCCCCGTACCGCCGAAGGCGGTGATGCCCGCAGCACCAATCCAGTAAGTGATATTGCCCAAATTCCCAGACGGGAAAATGAGTTGTCCGCCAGTCATATCAATGCTGGCCCCACCGCTGGTATTGATCGAGAGGTTCGCTGCCGTGACCGTTCCACCTGTCACAAGAAGGTCACCTTCAAATCCGCTCGCACCCATATTCAGATAACCAGTCATCGTGAGTTGGCCACCGGAGATTGTCACGAGTCCGCTTGCACCCCATACCCCGGTCACAAAATCAGAACAGGTTAACTGTCCTCCTGTGTCCACTGTCAAGGTGGGGCCAATACTCATATACACTTGCTGCCCACTGGTGGTGTTTCCGGCTGTACTGATTACCGGATCGCCATTTACGCCGCCCGGATTGATAATCACGGCACCGTTCCCTGTGCCAGGTAGGCCTAGACTCCAATTTGCCGCAGTGGACCAGTCGTTACTGACTGTTCCCTGCCAAACGGTGTCCGCAAAAACGCTGGCCGGTGGTGCGATTGCCGCCAGCAGCACAAGTAAAATAATACCTCTAGACCTGTTGCTCATTTCAATTTCCTCCTCTAAATAGCCTTTTTTCGAAACCTCCATCGACACGCAACACGCCTGTGTGCGCCTCACACAGGGCAACAACCACCCTTTCTCCCCAATACATAACCACTTCCTGTCTTTTGTCACGCCAACTCCTTTCCTTCCGGATGTTGTTTCTTTTCGCTATGCCATGCCAACTACGATTGCCCGTTATCTCTTGCGGCGCGTCAGCGTACATACATTCTAGCGCAAGTTTCACATTATCGCTCCAACGATATCACTAACAAAAAAGGACGATATCACCATGTTTTGTCCTTGCGAGATTTCCTTTTTTTATCCGTTCCGCCAATTCGAGCATCGGCATTGTCAATATTCGAGGCGAGACGGAACTGCGAATTATATGTATACTAGCAATTAATACGACCTGCGGAACGTTAAAACGGCGAAAGCAGTAAGACTGCGCTTATTGACCCTAAGGAACTCGCACCCAGAAATTCAAAAATGCAAATCCTTAATTAGGATTATCTCACCTCCTGTTGACGGTATTCAATTATCAGCTTCTAAGGAAATCAGAAAATCCGCAATGCCTGGAACCGATTGATTCTTGTTCTCCGCTTAACTCTCCGACGAAGTTCTTGTTTATTTCAAGGCACAAAAGCGAGATTGATTGTTGTTTGCGGTGGTAACGATAATTCCGTAGCGATTGCCCAGCCATTCTCTATTTGAATTCCCTCCGGGGCTTTGCTGAGTTTAGTCGTGCCCTGCGGCAAACGGATACGAAGCGTTCGCGTGGTTGTTTCTTTCGAGCGATTTTCCACCGAGACCTTTACCTCGGACTTATGGAAGTCCCCCGATACGAGTATGGCACCTTTCGCCGACAGATTCTTGAAGGAAACCCCTTTAGCTTCCCATTCTTGGGGAAGGGCCGGGAAAACAGCAATCTCTTCCTCAGAATCCGGGTCGAGGAGCATCTGGGTTATATTGCAGATAAGCGAACCATGTGCTCCGATTTCGGGGGTTTTCTTGAAATCCTCGGGGTCAACAACGATCTCTCCAAAGCAGGTGCCATCAAATAGCGTGACGCCGGGTTGGAGGAATTGATGAGCCCATCGGCAAGCCTCCCCGCCATCGCGCAGTTTTGCGGCGTATACCCCCATCCATCCGTTGT
>CAIZGN010000011.1 GCA_903932505.1 Candidatus Hydrogenedentota bacterium | reverse complement strand
GGGTCTGCAGCAAGGGCATGGACAGCCCGTCCAGATAGCGGGCCATCATCTCCGGTGCAGGCTGACCGTCAATGACCCCACCCAGCACATTCGGGTCGGGAGCGGCCAAAGCGGAAAAGGCAAGGGCACACATAGCAGCGAAGGGGAAAAAGACTTTCATGGCGGACTCCATCCTAATTGCGAAAACAGATGGCCGATAGTATAGCATCTTTACGGGTCGCAGGGCATCCGCGAAATTCCAGCAGGGCGAAACACAGACGGGTTATCCGCAGTGGTGCGCGGAAAAGCCTATGGTTTGGCGGGTTCCGGAGGTGGAGCCGTGGGTGCAGGTGTCGGCGTCGGGTAATAGAACCCGAACGAGGCGTAGCTCACCGAATGGTTGGGAGTCTTGAGCAGTTGCCCGGAGGTGTCGTAGCCCAGCAGGGTTCCTTTGACCCCGGAGGTCAGCAGTTTCATCAGCACACCCAATCCCTCCACACCTACCAGCGGATTCTTGGTGCGCTCCAGGTACGCGTGAAACGCGGGAAAATCCCGATTGATTACGGTCTGAAAAACCTCATCGTCGAGCTGCTTGATGTTCGGCAAAATATTGTCGGCAAACGGGGTGTACTTGAATTCAGCGCCAAAATGCGTGAATTCAGCGGTCACGACAAGCAGGGTATTTTCATCCAGGATGGAACCAATGGACTCGGCCACGTTCAGATAAACCGCATCGCTCAGCTTGTTATCCGCATCCCGCAAATCGCCCACAACGATGGGGACGAGGCTGAAGTTCCCCAGCCGTTCCTGTAGAAAGGGCAGGGTAAGTTCAATGGACGGCTCGATTTCGTGCAGCGGGGGATGTTGCTCCGAAGGTCGATACCGCACGCTGCGGGTTGAGAACAAGCTGGACCGGGTCACCATCTCGACCGCTTTCTTATCCACCGGCACATAGCCCAGAGGGGTCTGAAAGGCATCCACCGAGGGGACCGAACAGCCTTGGAACGAGGTGGCCGTCGAAGCGCCGAGCACCACCACCCGTTTGTAATCGCCGGGACTCAGTTGGGCAAACGCCTGCGCCGCCACTTTGCCCGACAGGCCATAGGCCGAATGCGGCACAATGCATGCCGCCATTTTTTGCCCCTCGGGACGCTTCGCCGCGCCTTCGTACAGGCGATAAAGTGTATTCACCAAGGTCTCCGGTTGTGCCGGATAAAGTGGCCCGGCCCCGATCGCCTTGCGGATGTCACGATACGGTTGCGCGGCCCAAGCGGACGAACACAGCAGCAGCGCCAGCAGGATGTGTCCCAGTGCAAAGGCCCCGGGCAGCACCCGACCGTGCGTCAACGTGGTTTTCATGGCAGCAGTCATCAGGCATCACCTTTCATTCCGTCTCGCAGTGCGAACCAATCGATGGCCACCCGCGAATTCATCCCGAGTATACCACAACGTTTTGCCGGGATTTTCTTGACGGATGCGGGGTACGCGTGCGAGAATCCGCCACAGAACGGTGGCCGAAGGGTTGGCCGCCTGGAGTATCCCACGCAACATGTCTTTCCAAACATCCCGATGAGTTACGCCGACCTTCACCTGCACAGCAACCATTCCGATGGTTCCGACGCGCCTGCGTGCGTGGTGCAGCGGGCTGTAGCCGCAGGCATGGTCGCTATGGCCCTCACCGACCACGACACCCTGTCCGGGGTTCCGGAAGCGCGTGCCGAGGCTCTGCTTCAAGGCATCACACTGCTGTCCGGGGTCGAGATCAGCGCCCGCTTTGAGCGCAGGGAAGTGCATGTCATGGGATTAGGGATCCGCGAGGATTGTCCGCCGCTGCTCGACCGACTTGCCGCCCTGCAATTGGCCCGGCGCGACCGCGTGGTGCGCATGGTGGATCAATTGCGCACGGCGGGCATCCCTCTTGATGCCGACCGCATCCGCGCGCGCACGGCGGGCATCGCTCCAGGCCGCATGCACGTGGCGGTGGAACTGCGCGACCAAGGGACAACCCGCAGCACTCAGGAAGGCTTTGACCGCTTCCTCAATTTCGGATGTCCCGGCTATGTCCCCAAGGAAATGATGTCCGTGGAAGAGGCAATCGACTTGGTCCATGCTGCCGATGGACTCGCCTTTGTCGGCCATCCAGGTCTGAGCAAGAGCCTGCGACAAATGCTCCCGAAACTGCTCACGCTCCCGTTTGACGGACTTGAGGCCTATCACATCAGCCACAGCCCCGGTCGCACAGACGAGTTTCTGCAAACTGCACGCGGGCGGGGACTCCTGATCAGCGGCGGAAGCGATTGTCACGGAACCGCCAAGACTACGCCTGAAATGGGCAAGGTGCGCATGCCCTCCACGCATTTCGAGGCCATTCAAGCCGCCTTGCATGCCACGTCTTAATCAAACCGCCCACTGGCAACACTTGCGTTTTCCGACGCCACTCCGCCATATTGACGCAGCTGACGAAAAACCAGAGTTCAAGACGTGGAGGATAACCCCGGATGAATCGGCGAAGTTTCCTGAGATATGCGGCTGCGGGCGCGGCCGCAGCAGGCGGCGTGGCGAATGCGGCCCCGCAGGCGACCACAAAATCGGCAGACCGCCCCGATATCCTCTTCGTAATGACGGACCAGCAGCGCTTTGATACCATCCGCGCCTTGGGCAATGCCGATATCTACACCCCCAACCTCGATCGACTGGTGCGACGCGGGGTCACCTTCACCCGGGCCTATTCGACCTGCCCGGTATGCGTCCCTTCGCGATACACCATCCGCACCGGCTGTTTCGAGCCCCGCACCGCCCTCTGGGAGAACATGCTCGCCAATCCCGCCCCGGGACAGGCCCCCGCCATGGAGGATCGTTGCGGCCCCTACCTTGCCAAGGTCATGAAGAACGCCGGATACCGCACCTTCGGCATCGGGAAATTCCACGCTCAGCCCTGGAACGAAGATCTCGGTTTTGAAACATGCCTGCACAGCGAGGAAATGTACTCGGAGGAAAGTAGGGGACAGGATGCCTACGCCGCCTGGATTGCAAAGGAACACCCCTACTATGACTTCATCGAGGGATTGATGGGGGAGAGGACTGAGATGTATTACATGCCGCAAATGAGCCCCACGCCCGCCGAATGCGGCGTGGAGTGGTGGGCGGCAAACCGGGCCATTGAGTGTGTGAATCAGGAGGATGCCCGGCCCTATTTCGGCTTCGTCTCCTTTGTCGGGCCACACCCGCCGCTGGCACCACCGATTCCCTTCAACCGCATGTATGACCCCGACCGCATGCCAAACCCCGTCTGCGGCGACCTTGCCACCGACCACATGGACGAGCAGATTCCCTGGATGAACCACGCCATATGGGCGGAAGACATCAACAATCCGTGGGCACGCGTGCTAAAGGCGCGATACTATGGCGAAATCACCTACATCGACTACTGTCTGGGCCGTCTGCTCGATGCGGTGGAGGCCCGGGGCCGGGCACACAACACGCTCATCTGTTTCTTCTCCGACCACGGCGACCATCTGGGCGATCACCACGCC
This sequence comes from Candidatus Hydrogenedentota bacterium, assembly GCA_903932505.1. Lineage (GTDB taxonomy): Bacteria > Hydrogenedentota > Hydrogenedentia > Hydrogenedentales > CAIZGN01 > CAIZGN01. The sequence goes on along the minus strand of CAIZGN010000011.1, from coordinate 16,439 downwards.
TGGCAGAAGGAAAGTTTCTTTGAGCAGGCCTGCCATATCCCGTTTCTGCTGAGCTGGCCGACCCGCGTGCCCGCCGACATGCGAAGGGAGACACTTGTGTGCCTGGCGGATCTGTTTGGCATCGCCACAACCGCCGCCGGCATTTCAGACCTGCGCGATGGCATCGATGTACTCGCCTCGTTGCAAAGCGAAACTGCGCCGAGGGAACACCTCATCGGTTTTCATGGACAGCCCGGCACCGCAGGAAGCACCATCATGGTACGGCGCGATCGATGGAAATACATCTTCATAGCCAACGGCGGGCGCGAGCAGCTTTTTGATCTGGAGAAAGACCCCGGCGAACTCGTGAATCTTGCAGCAACCACACCCGATCTTGTGAAACAAATGCGGGAAATTGCGGTGAAAGCCTGCGGGCAACCGGGCGCGGAAAGCGGGTTAGACGGCGGACAACTGCGGAGCTTCCCATACCAACCAAGGGAACGCAAACGCTTCTATCAATTCGACGGTTCGCGAGGTGTGAGTGGTTTTCCCGCCAAACCCGAGGATGTACTGCAGCAATGGGAACCGTCCGCCCCCCGCGCACCTCACTTGCGACGGTCGACGATGTAATTCGACCCGGAAATGCTCTTCGCCACCTTTTTTACCCCGGCCGCGCGCGCGCTGATGTCCGCCAGATGAACAATGGCGGAAACGTGCGTGTCGACCACGGCGATGGACAGCCCCATCATCGAAAAAACCGCCGGATTACCCTGCCGGTCATACGAGTGGATGCAACTTTTCTCCCGGTCGAGATCATCATAAAAATTGGGTACGATGAGGTCGAAATTCCGAGTGATATCCTCGCAGGCGCGGGTGATCAAAGTCGGCGGCGTAATGAAGATAAAATCATCCCCGCCCACGTGCCCCACATAGGTATCCGCGCTGCTCATCATGGAAAGGGCGTTTACTATGATCCGCGCAGTCATGCGTAGCACTTCGTCACCACGCGCAAAGCCATATTTATCATTGTAGGGCTTGAAGTGATCAAGATCCGCATAGGCCATGGCAAAAGGTTGCCCCGCCGAAAGACGGCGCTCCGCCTCGCGCAGAATGCTGATGTTTCCTGGTAATCCGGTCAACGGATTGGCGTTCACATCGCGACTCGTGCGCGCAAGACACAAACGCACCCGCGAGATCAATTCCGCGTGGGTGAACGGGGATACCACATAATCGTCCGCAGGAACCCCGCTCCAGTCGATTTCATTCGCCGCTTCCTGACTCGAAATGGTCAGAATGACCGGCAAATGCCCGTAGACGTTGTCATTCTTCAGCTGATCCACCAGCAAGCCGGATCCGCTGGCCGAGGGTAAATTATAAGGCACGATAACGCATTGCGGGGGGTCGGCATAAATGGTAGAAAGAATCGCCGTGCCCGTGTAGGCGGCCACGCCCCGGAAACCCGCATCATCCAAAGCGGCAACCAGTGGAAGACACGCCTCCTCCGAGTGCTCCACCACCAGGATTCGAGATTTGGCCTCGGTGGTCATTGAGCGTCACTTCGAGTGTCAAAAAGATCCACACCACTGCGGTACGCCTCATCCGCCTTTTCAATCAGTCCGCCCAAAGAATCGAAGGAAATCCCCAGACTGCGGAACGCATCAGCATCCACCGGAGGCATGCTCGAATCCCCGCCGTCACCATACTCAAGCGCACGCGCCAGAATATCCGCCAGTTGCACCACCGCCACCGTCTCATAATGATTCTTCGACCACTCCGGCCGGTGATGATAACGCATGGAATCCGCCAGACGCTCCGGCATGCTCCACCGCTCCGCAAGCCAGCCCGCCACCGTCGTGTGCGTAAACCCGAACACGTCATACTCGATGCTGGACACGTGCACATTGCAACCATGCGCAAGCCGAATCACGCCGAGATAGTCGTCCTTGGCAACAAAGGAGAGGATGACCTTGCCGATGTCATGCAAAAGCCCCGCCACCATCACCTCCTCCGGATCACGCATGCCCTTCTGCTTGGCGAGCACCCGACTGAGCACTGCGGTCCCCAGGCTATGCTCCCACAAACCCCGCACCTCATCCGCAAGCGAGTCAAAAACCGCCGTCGAAAGCAGCAGTCCCTTGATGACATTGAACCCCAGCAACACGATCGCGTGGCTCACGTTCGAAATGCGACCCGGGAAACCATAAAACGGCGAATTGACCAGACGCAGCACCTTCGCGCTCAAAACTTGATCCCGCGCAATCACCTCGCCAACCTGATCCACATTCACACGGTCATCATCGACCATGCCGGTAATGACGTCCAACACCCCCGGAAGGGTCGGCAAATTCAACAGCGTGTCGATCTCTCGCTGCATTTTTTCCGCTGTTATAGGCAAAAAACCGATTCCTTCCTTACGGCCCTAGACATGCCGGTCACGCTGATACTGCGCGATACACGCCTTCACCTGCAGCAACACCGGGTCGCTGACCCCCTCAAACCGGGCATCCAGCTGCGCGAGACGGTCTTCCACCGAGGGAACATCCAAACGCCCGCCCATAATCGCTGCGGCCTCCACACCCGCGTGAAGAAGCTGGTCAATGGCCTCTTGCGACAGCACATAGCCGGTCGGACACAGCACCGCCCCCGAACTATTCGTCACGGGGGCACCCACAACGTCGCCTGGCTTTAATTGATGCACGCTCACAAGTTCCATAAATCTTCCCTCAACTCCAAGGCCATTGTACGGAACCCCACCCAAGACTGTCAAAGCGCCAACGTCCAACCCATAACCAAAATCCCGTTCCGAAGGGATCCCCCGAAGGAAGGGGGGATATAGCCTCCGCAGCAACACGAATCACAGTGAATTAAAAGGCGCGAAGCGCAAAAAAAATCCCCCTTCCGAAGGGCCGGGGGATGTGCCCTCCACAGCAACATCAACCGCCGTGATACAAACCCAACGTGGCGCAGAAGCGCGACTCGCGGTATTGGAATTTCACCTAATTTACCGAGGTAAGGTCACGTAATCAATGGCCAAGGGCTTAGGCTGACCACCTTCCTGTATCTGGACAGGGAGATACGCAGCAGAAACCACGCCGGATTTATCGACTTCAACACGGTAAAGGCGTGTCTTGCGGGAGACCGGCTTTGAATACTTGGCAAACACCAGATTGCCCAAGCTGTAGAAGATTATTCCGTTATGGTAGTACTCGACCTCTTGCTGGACATGAGGGTGATGTCCTACCACGATATGTACACCCGCATCAATCAAATCATGAGCAAGGGTGACTTGGGCGGGATCCCGTTGCGGGGAAAATTCGCAACCCCAATGCAGTGAAACTACAACGATATCGGATTCTTCGCGCACATTGAACACGTCCGCTATAATGTGGTTCTTGTCGGCCTTCGCAGGCTGTAGTGAAAGACCTTTATAGGGAATGGGGTAGACCGATGGGGCCAAATAGGATAGTAACGCCACTCGCAAGCCTTTGGCTTCAATAATGACGGGGGTTTCTGGTTCGATGCCAGAGTATTGCACATGGGCTAAGGACAGATGCTCTAATGTATCTGACAACGCCACTTCACCGAAGTCCAAGCAGTGATTGTTGGCCAGTGAAACAGCGTCGAATCCTGCATCCGCCAAGGCGGCTCCGGCATTGGGTGGTGCATTGAACGCGAATTGCTTGTTTAGGCGTTTTCCGCGTCCTGAAATCGGATTTTCGAGATTGCAGAACGCCAGATCTCCTTCGCGAATAAAGGGGGCGATGCGCTCAAAGAGGAATCCATACGGCAAGGGGGTTGGATTGTAGGGCGCGAATGGCGGCAGATTTGCGGCCAACATCACATCGCCGCCAAATACAAGCGTTGCGCATGGGTCTGGAACTTGCCCGAAGGAGCCAAGCAATGCAAACGTCACCAAGAATGCACCTATCATTATCGACCCTCACCTGTTTCCTTCGAAGTAGTTCATCAGCTATGGCTGCCCTGTCGAAACACTGCGGGCATTCCCTTAACCAACATCCGTGCGATTTTGATAACCAAGCAAAACATAAAGGTTTCATCCTCGATCCGCCATTCTGACCCGCTCCACGATTCGGGCCTCCTCTGTTCGGCTTGAGGCCAAAGCGGAGCCGGATGGGGAGGGGATCTCTTCAAATTCATAACGGGCTTTGTAAATACCACTACGGCTGTGAACCTCCTACAGGAGTGACCGAGGTTGGTTCAGGAGAGTTGGCTACGCTGGACAATAGCTTCTTGAGGAAATCCGTGGTTTTCTGGGTATCCCAGGCAGCGGCACCTACATGCGAGAAGACGACCTGTCCATCCGCGCCAACAATAAACGTGGAGGGAATTCCACCTCGCTCAAAGGAATCCGGCATAGGGTCTTTTGCGCAATAGACAGGGAATGAGTACGAGTTCTTTTGGGCGAATTCTTTGACAACCTCAGGAGTTTCCTTGCTAACAAAGACAAAAGCCACGCCGGAATCCTTCATGGCTTCGTAGAGCCTTTGCAGGGAAGGCATTTCCGCACGGCACGGTGGGCACCAAGTCGCCCACTCGTTCAAGAAGAGCGGTTTTCCCTTAAATTTAGCCATCGGAATCTCTTTGCCATCCATATCGTAAAGCGACCACACGTAGGGATCAGGGGGCTGTAATGGAAGCGCGGGGTAAGCAATCTCCTCGTCATTGACGGTGAATCCTGCTTGCGGATTTCGCATTTCTTGGATAGCCGCATTCCAATCGGTTTGCCGTATAGATTTCCAAGGGGTATCGAGCACCAACACAAAAGATAGGAGCGCCCCGGTCAAAAAGGCGAATACGTTGCTGATTCCCCGCAGGCTTTTCCACCGCAAGAAAAGCCCATGCTCCAAGCCTAGAATTTGAAGGACGCGGCAGGAACTGAAGAAACATGCGGGTGCAAACAAAATACTTGCGCAGATAAGAATCTCTTCACCATAGGCAATAGGTCCGAGCCGCAGCCATCCTCCACGTCCGTACATCAGCAACAGGCCCCAATATACGGCCAGCAAAAAAAACAGTACAACGGCCAGCAAAACGTGAAATAACAATGCTGCACGACGCATTTTCAGGCACCTCCTCGCGTTACAGCTCCTATAACTTTTCGCCTGCGCCACAACGCAACCGTTAGCGCATTGTATTTTAAATCCCCCAATTAGTCAATGAGCAATAATCGCCAAAACTATTGCCGACAGGCGGAGTTTTTCGGCTTTTATCCCGACAAGACAATGGAGGGCTTTGATCAATATCTCTAAGAAGTTCGTCGTTCGCATCGCAAGAGGTTGGCCCATTGGGCAGCTGGCGCAATGGAAAAGAAGGGTAGCCGTGGTGCCCTCGAGGCAAGTAATAGAAGGCCCGACGGTCTCGATATATGCAAGCGATGGGCGAACGGCTCAAGCAACGCGCGGTAGAACCGCTCATTGCCGCCTACCTCAGTCCAGTTTTCAAATGGGAGGTTGGCGGCCAACATGATGCTCTGGCGCGCGTCGGCCCTGCAGCTACCTCGGACAAAAATTCAGACCTAGTCTTGGAGCAGGATAGCCGAACTCGTTGAAGACAAGCACAGGGGTAAGGCGCCAGGCGGTTATGGAGTTGCCTGAGTTGGCGGTCGTCGCTCGTTTCAACCAATTGGGTGAGGAGAGCGATGAGGGTGAGGAAAAGCACACATTCCCCTGCGCACGGGCTGCGTGTCTCAGGGAGATAGCGCTAAAGTTCTTGCCCACAACGATCACGAAGTTTTCTGTGCTTCCGGCGCTTGCCCGGTAACATCGCCCCAAAATTCCCGCTTCGGAAATAAACCCTCCACTGTGCCTTGACAAATTACTGTGTATATGGTATATATTCTTTCGAGGAGAAAAAGCGTATGAGCAAACCAATGATACTGGCTCCGATTTCGCCTGCCGCGGGTAAACCCCTCTACGAGCAAATCATCGAGGGCGTCAAGCGCGAAATCAGCGCGGGGCGTCTGAAGTCCAACGCGCTGTTGCCCTCGTTCCGTGAATTGGCTGCCCAACTCTTGGTGAGCGTGATTACCGTTAAGCGTTCATATGAAGAATTGGAGCGGCAGGGGATTATTTATCGCAAGCAAGGCCTTGGCACCTTCGTGGCGGAACACGGAGCAGCTCGAAATCTGCAGGTTCGTTCAACAGAAGTGGAAGTACTCCTTCGGCAAGCGCTGCGCGAAGGAATCGAAACAGGGATACCCAAGGATGCCCTGCTCGCGATGGCGAGGCGGATTCTTCGGGAAAAAACGGAGGGTTAACCACCATGGCAAACGACGCACTGAGCATTTGCGGTTTGACAAAACGCTACGCCAAGTTCGCGCTTGGCCCAGTGAACCTCACGGTTCCGCAAGGAGCCATTTACGGTCTAATAGGCCCAAACGGCGCGGGGAAGACCACCACGATCGACATGGTAATGGGGATGGGACTCAAGGATGCGGGCAGCATCAAGATTTTCGGCCTCGATCACATCGGCCAAGAGGCCGAAGCCAAGATGCGCATCGGCTACGTCAGCCCGGATTTGCCGCTCACTGCGTGGGGACGGGTGCGGCGGCTCATCAATTTTTTCCGGGGCTTCTACCCGAACTGGGAAGACGCCTATTGCTTGGATCTCCTCAAACGCCTCAATGTGGGCTGGGACGATAAAATCGCCACGCTGTCCTTCGGCGCGCGCATCAAGCTGGGGCTGATTCTGGCGCTTTCACACCGCCCCGATTTACTGCTGCTCGACGAACCGATCGTCGGACTGGATCCCGTGTCCAAACAGGAGGTTTTCACCGAATTGCTCGAGGCCGTGCGTGATGGCAAACGCTCCGTGTTGATTTCCTCGCACGACCTGCACGATCTCGAACGCTTTACCGACCATATCGGGATCATCCACAAAGGGAAAATGCTATTGGAAGGGCAAACCGCTGAGATGGTCGAACGATTCTGTATGGTGGATGGCGAAACCGCCCAAGCAGCTTCCTTTGCCGACATTTCCGGTGTATATGTGCAGCAACGCGATGGCAACCGCTGGCGCATGCTGGTCGATCGGAGTAACGGCACCTTGGAATGCGTGAAGGCCAAGGGTTTGACGGTTCTCGGCAAGACGCCCGTCACCCTTGAGGAACTTTTCATCGCCTTGGTGAAGGAGGACTGACCCATGAAAAGAATCATACAAGACACGATGCACCGCTTTTGGTGGCTATGGCCCATTGTCTTTGGGATCCCGCTTGTGGTTGCTGCCTTGGACAATGGCAATACCTCGCAAGTAGCCCTTCTGTGGATCTTGTTCTACAGCGCCTTTCTGTCTTTCGGATTTATCATAGCCGTGTCGAAAACGCTCTTGACGCTCCCGCTCGGCCGCAAACAGATCGGCCAATCGGTGTGGCTGCTATGCGCAGTCCTGCCTCCAGCGTTAGCCACGGCTGACCAAGCGATTCTTTATCTCGTCCGAGTCTGGAACCCAAAGCTCGACCTCCTACCGCCCCATCTGTTCCTCATCTGCCTTTTCCTCTTTGTGGGCAGTATGGGGGCGGTACAAATGCTGTGTATATTCCAGATGTGGTTCTTCAAACGAACCGGCATCCGGCGCAATATCCTGTTTGGAATGTTGCACATTGCCCCGATGCCACTGGCGATCATATTCATCGTCCGATTCTGCGTGAACCCCGGCGACGACCTATTCAACACTCCCGGGTTGGGACGAATCCTCGGCGCATTTGGCAAACGTCAATTCTTGTTTGACGGAACCAATCTGACCGCGTTGATTGCGGCGGCCATTTTCACGTTCTGGTCATGGATTCAGCGCCACCAAATCTTGGGTGCCTTCTTCGCCTTGTCAAAGAGCGATGCGGATGGATTCTTCTTCCCAAGGCGGATCCGAACGGCGGAGTATTCTTCCCGGGCTGCAGGACGCTTCCTGCTATGCATTATGGCTGCCGCTGCATCCGTAATCACTGCGGCGCTCTTGGTGTTGACCTTCTGTGGCGTGGCACTAGGCGCTTTCCTCGATCCGAATACTGAATTCGTTCTTGAGAGCGAGACCTTGGCCTTCGCCCTTTCAATGGCGGTCACAATGCTGCTATATATTGTTTCGCTTCCTTGGATATTTTCGATTCGTACGCTGCGGGCCCTGCCCATGACCCGATTCCATCTGGCATTCCACATCCTGTTCAGCCCGATCGTAGCCCAAGTGGTAATCATGGGACTGACCTGCGCGATTCTTCCGCTCGTAGCGTTTCTTCATTTGGACTTAGCCGCCAGCCTTACGCTCGAATTAAAGGTTTTTTGCTTTGTCCTCGCGGGCCTGGCCTGCTTCACCTTGCCGCGCATCGGCGTTGTGGTGGGAGGGCTATATTGGTCCGTCATGTTCCTTGGAGGCGCTTTTCTCTGCGCCATGGATTTCAGCACGGCAACCCTTCCATGGATTGCAGTGGCCTTGCCATTGGCGATAGTACTGGGGCTGGTGGGGATATACCGGTTCATCGGCTCTAATTACAGCGCCTTGCGCCGGTATCAGGAAATGGTGTCTGTAGGGGGCAAATAGTGCTTGTTCCTGAAGATATCCAATACTTTGGCGCGGAATGTAAACGCCGTTCGAGAAGTGAATCCCCCCTTGTGGCGGTCGAGAAGTGCAGCACTCTCGCTAGACTCCCTCAATAGCACCCCGGGGAGACAGCCATTATCACTCCCTTCCATCGGCATGAGGCACAAAAAGGAGGAAATTCCAACAAGACCATTACCGCCCCCCTCTTATCGACACATCGCTCCAAGAGAGCTGAGGGCCCTCGAGCTCTTTACGCTATATCAGCAACACCCAAAGTACTTACGTCGTTGGCGAGGTCTGTACGACGCAGATACGGGGGGAGGTCATCCCCCGCGTGCGGATCAGATTCCCCCAACCCTGACAATCCCCTATTCTCCCAGGTGTTTTTCTGTATTGAATTAGTACACTGCGTTTTTCCACAATGAAAACATAAAAGCCACGCGCTCGCTACCGCCTGGCGTTGCCTTGCGCGGCGTGGCCACCGCTCAGCGGCTCATGCTTATAGCACTCCGGCGCTAACCATGGGACACTACACGCACCTAGACTTGGGGGCCATTTCGGGAGCGGTGGGCATGCTTCCGGCGCTTCCCACAACGAGGCAAGCGAACGAAAAACAAGCCGCACAAATGGCGGGAAATACCCCGTCTGAGTGGTCACCTATTGGGTCACCTCACAACGGCAAAAAGTGAGATTTCGGGGCACTTTCTGTCAGTAATACGGGCAGTACGCTATACACCGCGCGTACTATACCTATAATACAATACGATATTCAAAAAGACGCAAAAACGCCCCATTTATAAAGAAATTACCGTATTACTGAGGTGGGTAAGGAGAGAAAAAAATTGGAGGCGGCACCCGGACTTGAACCGGGAATACACAGCTTTGCAGGCTGCTGCCTTACCATTTGGCTATGCCGCCTCGAACGGTTATAGTGTATCCAAGCCCGCCGGGTAATGTCAACCGGCGGATGATGGAAGATATCCCGCGCCATCGCCAGCTTCTGCAATGAAAACGGGGACGTTGCCGTTGAAATCTAGATAGCGGCGGTAGTAGGAGGCGGTAATACGCTCGATGAAGGTGTCTTTTTCGGTCGTCGGCACCAAGTTTACGGTGGCTCCGCCGAATCCGGCACCGGTCAGTCGTGCGCCGACGGCTCCGGCGTTTCTGGCGGCCTGGGTCAGCACGTCGAGCTCCGGCGAACTGATGAAGTAGTCCCCGGCGCAACTGCGGTGGGATTCGTCCATGAGCGCGCCAACGGCAGCGGGGTCTCCGGCCTGGAGGGCGTCGCGTGCCTCTTCCACACGCCGGAATTCGGTGCGGAGGTGCCGGACGCGTGCCTGCAGGGGGAATCCTTCACTCGGTTCGGGCAAATCCCCGATCCAGCGTTCCCGAATGGATTCGGTCGTGCATTGGAGTCGGGTCGCAGCCTCCTGGAGGATCATGCCGGGCTTGACAAAGGTCCGCTCGCACAGTTCCGTAACTTCCAGATGCGTCAGGCACAGGGGCCCGAAGTAAAGGTCGCCAATGCGCTCGAGTTGTACGCCGTCGTCGAATTCGGCCTTGGCAGTTTGCTCCAGGAGGGCGGTGGCCAGTCGACTCAATCGTGGGCCCGCGTTGTAGGCATGCAGGGCGTCCCCGCTTTTTTCGACGCGCACCGTGGAGTCGCACACGACAATGACATGGTCGTCCAGCAAGGGCACATGCTCAGTTCGAACGGGAAAGAAGTCAATCTTGCAGGCGTACCCGGCTTTTCCGTTAATGATGACTGCCTGATCCATGCCGCCACCCCGGGTTCCCACGTAGTGTTCCGCAGAGGCAAGCAGAGCAGCCAGTTCCAGTCTCGAAATATCCTTTTCCAAGGTCTTGCCGATGGCCCGGAGGTAGGCAAGGGAGGAGGCCACGACCATCGCGGAGGAGGAACTGAGTCCGGCAGCGGCGGGGAGATCCGCATCCACCAGCAAATCCATGCCCGGATAGCTGCGCACGCCAAAATGGACATTGAGTCCCTGCACCGCCGCCTTGCAGTAGTTGGTCCAATCGCCCGGTGGCGATGGTGGAATATCGGGCCCATTCTGGAAGGTGGCGTCGGCGTAGCGGGGATTTGCGTTGCGCACCTGAATGAGGCGGTTCTTCTTGGGCGCAAAGGCGATTCGTACCGACTGCCGCAGGGCCATGGGCAGCACGGGCAGTCCGTTGTAGTCGGTATGTTCGCCGATAAGGTTGACCCGACCCGGTGCCCGGCAGACTTCAGGCACACCGGCATACGCATAAGTTTTGCAGAAGCGGTCTCGCAGCAATTGAATAGAAGACATAGTCTCGTTCACATCCCCGTTCATATCGGCAGCTCAGGCTTGTTGATCGGTTTCCATTTTACCCTGCACAGCGGAGGAACGCAAAAATTGGATGGCCCGTCCCGCGCGATTCAGGCGTATTTCTTCACCAGAACGAACAGCACCCCCACCACAATGGTGAGCAGGATGGCGAGTCCGCCCGTATCGACAAACATGGGAACCGCGTTAAGCAGGAGACCGAAAACGAGCGTAATCACATCTTTTTGCCGCATGCCATAGAGGAGCATGCCGCTGCCGAATGCGCCGGTCAGGATCGCCACCGTCCACCAGAGTCCATCCATTTGTGCATTCATTGCCAATTCTCCCATAAGCCCGTTTACAAGGCTCGATTGCAAAGTCGTGTGGTATCCCTAGCCCTTGAGCGCTCCCGCCGTGATGCCCCGGATGAAGTGCCGCTGAAAGAGGATGAAGGCGGCCACAAGGGGAACCGTGGCAAAGAGACTGGCCGCCATGATGAGCTCAAAGGGGGTGCGGTTCTCTCCGTTGAGCAAGTAGATGATGAGGGGCAGGGTGTACATATCCTGAGTACGCAGAACAATGAAGGCCCACATCAGGTTGTTCCAGTTGCCGATGAAGAGGAGAATCCCCAAGGCCGCAAGGGCCGGACGCATGACGGGCAGGGCAATGCGGCGATACAGCGCGAATTCTCCGCATCCGTCAATTCGCGCGGCATCGAGCAACTCATCGGGCACATTTTCGGCGGCGTACTGCCGCATCCAGAAGATGCCAAATGCGTTGGCTGCCCCCGGCACAATCATCGCCCAATACGTGTTGACCGCGTGCAGCTTGCAAAGCACGTGAAAGACGGGGATAAGGGTAATCGCCGTGGGGAGCATCATGGTGGCAAGCACAAAGGCGAAAAGTTTTCCGTGTCCCGGTGCGCGGGGAAACTTGGCAAAGGCGTAGCCTGCCAACGAACACAGAAAGAGGGCCAGCGCGCAGTGCCCTGTGGCAGCGATAAGCGAATTCGCGAAACACCGGACAATGGGAATGGTGGCGAAAAGCTGCTCGAAATTGTCCAACCGCCACGGCGAGGGCCACCACTGGGGTGGCAGCGTGAATATCTCGGACTTGGACTTGAACGCGGAAATGAGCAACCAATAGAAGGGAAAGAGAAAAGCCAGCGCGACCAAGGCCAGCGCGGCATGCGTGAAAACTCGCAAAGCGGTACGGCGCACATTCATTGGTCGGTGCCCTCCTCCCGTTTGCGCAGGCGCAACACCAGCAGGGACGCCAAGAAAACGAAGAGGGCGACCACGTAAGCCATCGCGGAGGCATACCCGAATTTGAAGTCGGTAAAGGAGGTGTTGAAGAGATACAGCCCGAAATTGGTGGACGACGTGCCCGGCCCACCCTGCGTCAATACAAAAACCTCGTCGAACATGTACACGGTGCCGATGAGGGACATGATGGTGCAGAAGACGAAGGTGGGGCGCATGAGCGGGAGGGTAATGTACCAAAGACGCTGCCAAGCGTTAGCACCGTCAATGCGGGCGGCCTCGTAGTAACCGGGCGAGATGCCCTGTAAGCCCGCCAGCATCAGCACCATGTTATAGCCGGTCCATCGCCACACCAGCAGACCCGCCACCGAGGGTTTCGACCAGGATTCGCTCACCACCCACGGAATACGCTCCCACCCGAGCTTTTCCACCACATAGTTGAGCAGGCCGGCCTCCTGTCCATACAAAAGCCCAAACACAATCGCGACCACCACCATCGGTGTGACCACCGGCAAAAAAAAGACGGCGCGAAAGAGCCCGCGAAACCGCAGCCACGCCGTATCCAGCAGCAGCGCGAAAACAAAGGCCCCGATGAACATGGGGGGGATATACATCAGCCCGATAGTTACCGTGTTCCGCAGGGACGCAAAGAGGATTTCATCGTGCAGCAGATTCTCGAAATTGGACAGACCAACCCACTGCTTTGGACTCAGGCCGTCCCACTGCAGAAAACCCAGATAGAACGAAAAGAGTAGCGGGTACAATCCGAACACGGCAAAAAGCGCAAAGAACGGGGCAATAAAGACATAGAAATGGCGACTGGCCCACAGTCTCTTTTTCAGCGGTGTTTTCATGGCGCAATCCCGGACGCCGGGGCGCGGTTCAATCGACGGCAAAGGCGCTCCTGCACGTCCGCCGCGAGTTCTTCCGCCGTGTCATTGCGTCCCGCTGTCCACTGGCTCAACGCCTGCTGAATATAGCGCACCGCCTCCATCCAGTCCGTGGTGCGATTCAAAACGGGAATCCGGTCGATGTCGAGGGCAAAAAGCCGCCGCACCTGCTGTCCACCAAAGAACGGTACAGGTTCATCGAAAAAGGGATCTTGGTGGGTGGAGATGAGCCCGGGAAAGAGCTCGAAATTCCGGAATTGTTCCATCTGCGCCTCCCTCGTGCAAAGGGTATGCTGAATAAAGGCCCAAGCGGCTTCCTTTTGCTTGCTTTGCGTGGGCACCACGAGCACCGAACCGCCCAAGTTGCTGGTGCGCAATCCTCCGGGGGCATAGGCAGGAAGACGGAATACGCCCCAATCCCCGGCGGTTTTCGGCGCATAGTCCCGGATAATACCCCCGAACCACGAGGGCATCGGGTAGGTTGCCACGGTGTCCGTGTTGAACGTGGAAAAATATTCGAAGCTCCACGGCAATATATTCGCACCGATATCCGCATCAATCAATTTTCGGATGAGGCGCAAGGTATCGACCGCAGCCGGAGAATTGAACGCAACACGGCCCGACTCATCAAACACTTGGGCCCCTCGCTGCTGCAGGAGAATCTCAAACAGGTCGTTGAGCCCCCCGGTGGGCAGACACAACATCTTGGCCTTTCCCTTCGAGCGCGCGACCAGCTCCTTGCCCGCCACCACATAATCATCCCAAGTCTCGATGGATTCCGGGTTGATGGCGTATTGCTCAAAGAGGCGGCGCTTGTAATAAACTGCGCAGGGAGCAATGTCCCATGGAATGGCATAGATGCGCCCCTCATAAACGCAGTTCTCCCAAAATGATCGTACAAAGGCGTGCTCATACGGTTTCGCCATCTCGGTGAGGTCGGTCAACTTGCCCGTGGGGGTATAGCGCGGCACTTCACGGGCCTGAAGTTGCGCGACGTCCGGCGCACCCACCCCGGCCGACAGCGACAAAAGAAATCGAGACGCCGCATTGGTTCCGTTCATCTCAATATGCACACCAACCCCAGGATATCGATCATGGAAACCGGGCAGGAGTTCCCGCAGGCTCGCCGCCGCAATATTCCAGGACCACACCTGCAGCGCTCCCTGCAAGTCAGGTGTTGGTGCGGAAAGAACAACCGAAGGCATTTCCCCGAAACTGTACAGCGGCACCACGAGGCCCAGAAGAGCCCCGGCGCGCCAGAACTTCGAGATAAAAAAACGGTTTTCGCGCATATTGTTTCGTTCCATGTTGGACGATGCCACTCCATCATACCGCAAACAAATCCCGTTTCTCACGAATTGCATGCTTCCGCTTTTTTCAAGGAAGTCTTTGGGAATTGCCACCCAAGCCCCAAATTCAATCATAGGAAACCCATCTTTTTCTAGTTTGGCGCTGTTTTTTCCCTTGACAAACGGAGCGAACTGGGATAAGATATATTTCGGTCAGACAAATTTTAGACAAGCGTCATTCTTGGGACACCATTCATGCTGACAGGAAAACAACGGGAGATTCTTGAGCGCGACAGACTATTCTTGTCTGTGGCTTGGGATCTGCTCATGCAGGAGGGTTACCAAGGCCTGACGGTGGAGCGAATCGCGAAGCAGACCGGATTTTCTCGGGGAACCATTTATCTGCGATTTGGTTCAAAGGACGGATTAGTGGTTTCGCTCGGCATGGAAGCGCGGCTCATCCTGCATTCCGTACTAGAACGCGCCATGAAGTTGTCCGGTCGCCCCCGTGAGCGCATGGTCGCACTGGGAGAAGCGAGCGGGTATTACGCCCGCCACTATCCACAGCACCTGCGTGTGGTGAAGCTCATCGAGGCAGAGACGCTCCTGTCCCGCGTAAGTGCAGAACAGCGCGACGAGATGGTAAAATACGATCTCCGCATTTTTCAGCTGCTTCAGGAAACCGTGCTGGAAGCAATCAGAGTGGGGGATCTTCCCCCGGAAAACGATGCCTCCGTGGCCGGGGTATGTTATGCCTTCTGGGCGATGATGGACGGGGCGTTTGGGTCTCTGTACGGTGGAGCACCATTGGAGGAGGTAGGGATACCTGATCCCTTTGCGGCCGTTATCAGTGCGGGACATCGGATGATGGACGGGCACGGTTGGCGCCCCCTGTTTCGAGAATGGGACTACGCGAGCACCTCACAGCGTGTGCGTAAGTTGTTGGATGAAGCCGGAGAACCGGGGACGCCGGCATTTGAAGGGGTTTTAGCGCTGCAACCGTTTGAGTTGGGTACCGCCATGGCCAATCGCACCTAAAGAAGGCATCGTGCGGCCGGGTTCATGTATGGGATAGTTGACTGCTGGAAATACTTGGGAACAGGAAAGGAGAAATAAGAAAATTCAGATTTTGCGTATACCGTCGCGAGACGGAAAAGGTCTCTTAACTCAGTGTCATAATGGTTAACGAAACAATGGAGTGATTAGCAATGAAGAAACGTGGTTTTACCCTGATTGAATTGCTGGTGGTTATCGCAATCATCGGAATTCTGGCAGCGATTTTGCTGCCCGCACTGGCCCGTGCCCGTGAATCCGCGCGCCGCAGCAGCTGCGCGAACAACCTCAAGCAATGGGGTCTGGTCTTCAAGATGTACGCCAATGAATCCCCCGGCATGAAGTTCCCCCCGATCAAGCGTAGTGCCGTGAACCCGAATGCCTCGTCCACAGAGTGCATTCCGAATAAGGACATGGCCTTCAAGGTCGATTTGGTGCCGGACGGCTATGCGGTTTACCCCGAATACCTCACCGATATCAAGATCTTCGTCTGCCCGTCCGACTCAGCACCCCGCACGACCGATGGTCACTGGAACATCCCCTTCGCGGATCCGAACGGCAAGTTCTGCCCCGGCCTGCTTGATAACGCCTCCTACCTCTACTACGGCATCCTGCTGTCGGCAGACACCGTGCTTTCCAACATTTCCCAGATCAACAACCCGGCTTGGGCCACCGCCATTGACGGCGGCTTCATTGGCGTTCTGGGTGGTTACATGTCCGACTGCGAAAATGCTTTCACGAGCAACAACTATGGCGTTTTTGAAGAAGACCTCACCTTCAATCATGTTGGTTCCGGCACCGAGAAGACCCTCTATCGCCTCAAAGAAGGCATCGAGCGCTTCCTGATCACGGACATCAACAATCCGGCAGCGTCGTCCAAGTCCCAGAGCGAAATCATGCTCATGCATGACGACAGCAATGGCCGCACGCGCGATTTTAACCACCTTCCCGGTGGCGCGAACGTGTTGTACATGGACGGTCACGTCGAATTCATCAAGTACCCCGGTTCCTTCCCAATCTGCCCGCCCTTCAGCGTGATGATGGACGAACTGTAGACCGTTAGTCGTTAGTCTCGCGGCGGGAAAAGCGTTGCATTGCGCTTTTCCCGCC
>CAIZGN010000010.1 GCA_903932505.1 Candidatus Hydrogenedentota bacterium | reverse complement strand
TCGGCTGCATCTCTCTCAGCGGAATAGGCGGAATACTGGCAAACATAGGTGATCCCCGGCGCATCCGTGGGGGTGGCAAAGGCAACGGCGTAGTCTTCTTCACCCTGAATATGCGAAGACTGGGGCAGGACCACCATTTCATGGCTGGCATAGGCCCCGCTGATGTTGATCTTGGCGCCACGCACGAAAATTCCCTTCTCATTCTTGTCCACCACTTTCAAGGACATGAAAGGGTCCGGCCAGTCCAGGGTCTTCTGGCTGCGTTTGCCACGCGGCTCGGTGAGCGCGCCGGCCACCGAGAGATCCTTGCGCTGCACCATCTTGAGATATTCGAGGAACCGGGGGTAATACTCGGTACCCAGGTCTTTATCCATCTCCCAGCAGGTGCCGGCGAGGGCGTGAAAAGTATCGTAGCCCACGCATCGGTAAATACAGGTCCCCAGCGTTTCGGCGGTGAAGGTCCCGGCCTCCGCCTTCTTCATCAGATCGTCGGTGCTGCCACTGATATGCGTATAGCGGTTGACCACGTCGTCTATGAGCGGGGAATAACAAGTCATGATGTCCTTGTATCGGGGGTCCAGGGCCCATTCATAACTGGCCTTGTTGGCCTCGACCACCGTCCGGGTGTTTCTGTTTTCAAGGATGCTCTCGACCTTCTTCCCGTTCATGAATACCCGGGGCTTGAGGGCTTTCAAACTTTCTTCGAATTGCTCGGGGGTCATCAGCGCCATTTTTCTGCTCCTTTTTACTTATCAAGGCTTTCGCCTGAAAAACCTGCAGGGCTATAGGTAGATCCATCCGACGGCTAGCCCATCGAACTGGCACACTGCTCAGCCCGCGCGTTCTTTCCGCTTCTGCACTTGCTCATGCAGACGGCGGAGGAATTCCCCGCGCATTGGCGTTCTGGGGTCCATCTGAGTGGCGAGACGAATACAAACCTCGCGCAGGTTCTCAACCATCTGAGGGTCGGCCGACATGTAATAGACTTGCTTGCCTTCTTTGCGACGCGTGAGCAAACCGCCCTTGCACATCAATGTCAGGTGTCGCGAAATATTCGACTGGGTAGCTCCAAGTTCCTCGACGATTTTCGATACGCTCTTTTCCTCTTCGCACGTGGCATGCATGATTTGCAGGCGAATAGGCTCGGAAAGTAGGCCGAAATACGACGCCACTATCTCAAAAACGGGCTTGAGACCATTCACTTGGTTTTTATTTCCTCTCGCTGAAGATAGAAAAGTGATGTCTACCGGTCAATCAATGACAGCAGCCATGCTCGCCGTGCTGATGTGCTTCATGCCCTTCGTGTCCCTCGTGACACGCGCCTTGGCTTAGCTTCAACGTGCCGTTTAGGAAATCGCTCACCGCTGCATCGGGTTCGGTCTCCGGAGTCACTACCCCTTGGATGCCCATGTGGTTGAGGCGCCGGATCAGCCCCTGACCCGCGCCACCGCTGATTAGCACCTTGATGTCGTCTAGCGGATGAGGTCCCGAGCCATGGCTTTTGTGGAAGGTCTGCTCCAGCGGCAATTCAAGCAGTGTCTTCTTGACGATTGTTTTCCCATCTATGTCGTAGATCCAGAACTTTCGGCATTTGCCGGCGTGTCCGGTGATGGTCTTGCGATCTTGGCTGGTGACGGCGATTTTCATTTAATTCCACTCTATCTGAGGGCAACCGGGGAAACGGAACATGCTAGAAATAGCTGAGTTGAGCACGAAACAGACTATTAGTCGGTGA
The DNA here is from genome assembly GCA_903932505.1 of Candidatus Hydrogenedentota bacterium. GTDB lineage: Bacteria > Hydrogenedentota > Hydrogenedentia > Hydrogenedentales > CAIZGN01 > CAIZGN01. The sequence goes on along the minus strand of CAIZGN010000010.1, from coordinate 187 downwards.
CTTTCATTACAGAGCGCGAAAGAGACGCGGTTTGTCCGCACGGGAATGGACTGAGCGGTCAGAATGCTCGATCCGGACTTCGAATGCATTCATGATGATGGACATGAGCCCCAGCGGCGGGAAGGCATGGGGCCGGAACGCTCGACTTCATTCAACCCGCAGGAAGGATCAGCCAGGCTTCCAGGCC
>CAIZGN010000009.1 GCA_903932505.1 Candidatus Hydrogenedentota bacterium | reverse complement strand
CACTTGCGCTGCCTCCTGGGCCCTGCGACGCTCCAGCGCGTTTTTCACGGCGAACGGCAGGTGCTCGAGATTCTGCTTGAGCACATAATCGTCGGCACCTGCCCTGATGCAGAAGACCGCCGCCTCGTCCTTCAGCGCAGCCGTGTGCAGAATGAACGGAACGCGCGGACGGGCCTTTTTGCACAGCCTGAGTGCGCTCAGCCCGTCGTAATCCGGCAGGGCGTAGTCCGAGATGATGACATCCGGGAGAAATTCCTGGAGGGCGAGCGTAAGACCTTCGGTATTCTGCACGCATTGGGAAACGAATTCGATGCGCTCGTGTCGCAACGTATGCTCCGCAAGCTTGACGTCGGCTGGACTGTCTTCGATGAATAAAATTCGGAGCACCTCGTCCATGATCTTCGTCGCGGCTTTTCTAAGTTTCTCGGAATTGGACTTGGGAGAAGCCGGGGCCACGATCTCGCGTGGAGTGAGGCCACCCCCAACCAGATGCAGCGGCAAACAAACGGACACCGGAACCGACCGTGCGTTCGCGCGAACCGGGAAACTCCAGTTTGGTATTCGGTGCGGTGTTATTCAAAAGCGACGAGAGTCAGCCAACGGTTGAAGTCCCAACTCCCTATCTCAAAAAGCGTCCGTCGGAAAGCGAATTGTGCTAACTGATCGCCGGAATTCCATCGCACCACGAAGCCCCGGATTTGAGCTGGCCATGCCATGCGTTCAGACGTAGGGTTTAGCGGTATGAGATGTCGCATTCCATCTCTCCGCCGACAGAGGCAGCTTGCTCGGATGTCTGCATTCCTCCCCGGCCAATTCCCTGTCAGTGCCAGACAGAGCCAACCATGAAAACGGCAGGTAACACGATCAACCCACCGGGCAGCAAGGAAGAGGAGCTTCTGATGGCCGAATCCATGCAGGCCGCTCACATCGGAAGCTGGTTACTTGACCTGGCAACACAGCGCATTGTTTGGTCGGACGAAACCTACCACATCTACGGGGTTTCCCGAGAATCGTTTACCCTCACCGTCGATTCATTCCTTTCTTTGATCCACTCCGACGACCTTGTCTTGATGAAGGAGTGGCTCCGTGCCTGCATGGCGGATGAAAAGCCGGGGGGCATTGAGTTTCGCGCCACGCGGTCCGATGGAAGCTTCAAGTATCTCTACGGCCGTGGATCCATGGTCCTGGACAAGGAGAACAAGCCGACCCGGATGGTGGGCACGGTTCAGGACATCACCAGGCGCAAACTGGCGGAAGAAGCCCTGCGAGCCGCCGGGAATTACAATCGGCGCCTGATCGAGGCCAGCCTGGATCCGCTCGTCACCATCGGACCGGACGGGAAAATCACCGACGTGAACACCGCCACTGAAAAGGCGACCGGGCATTCGCGGGAAGAACTGATTGGGGCGGATTTTTCGATCTATTTTACCGAACCCCGAAAAGCCCGCGAAGGATATGAGCAGGCATTTCGCGAAGGCGAAGTGTGGGATTACCCGCTGAAACTGCGGCACAAGGACGGCACTGTGATATCGGTCCTGTATAACGCTTCGGTCTACCGCAGCAAGGAGGGGGCTGTGGTCGGTGTGTTTGCCGCCGCACGCGATATCACCGACCTCGAAAGAGCCATGAGCGCCGTGAGCGAAAGCGAGGCCCGCTTTCGCTCCCTCGTGACCGCCATTTCGGAAATTGTTTGGACCACGACGCCGGAGGGCCTCGTGAGGGATGACATCCCCACGTGGTGTGCCTACACAGGGCAGACCTGCGACGAAGTAAAAGGCTCGGGGTGGACGAAGGCGCTTCATCCCGACGACCTTGAACGCACGCTTGCCGTCTGGCAGCAGGCGGTGAAAGACCGCTCTCCTTATAGAATCGAATACCGGCTCCGGCGCCACGACGGGGAATACCGCTATTTCGCCGCCAAGGGGGTGCCCGTCATCGATGTGTCCGGAACCATCAGAGAATGGGTGGGACTATGCACGGACATCCACGATAGCAAGCTGGCGGAAGAAAAAATCCTGCACCTGGCCTCCATCGTGGAATCGTCGGATGACGCGATTATCGGAAAGGCCCTAGACGAGAAAATTCTCAGCTGGAATCTGGGAGCGCAGCGAATTTACGGCTACCGGGCGGATGAGATTGTGGGCCGCCCTGTATCGGTTCTGGTTCCCGCGAATCTTCGCAAGGAACTGGACGGGATCATGGAACGGTTGAAATGCGGGGTGTCCATCGAGCACTTCGAAACGGCCCGCGTGCGCAAGGATGGACAGCTGATCTGTGTTTCCCTCACCATCTCCCCCATAAAAGACTCTATAGGGAAAGTCGTTGGGGCTTCTACTGTCGCCCGCGACGTCACAGAACGGCGGCTGCTGGAAAAACGCGAGCTCATGCGGGTCAGGATATTGGAAAATCTTACGAAAGGGATCCCCCTTCGCGAAATCCTTACCGAAATCGTCCTGCACATTGAGCAGGAAAACAAGGACATCATCGCCTCCATCCTGTTACTGGACAAAGAGACTGGGCGCTTGCTTCTGGGGGCCGCCCCAAGCCTGCCCAGGTTTTATAATGAAACGATTCATGGCATGCCGATTGGCCAGGGTATCGGCTCCTGTGGCACCGCGGCATTTACCGGGAAACGGGTCGTGGTGGAAAATATCCAGACCCACCCATTCTGGGAGGCGTTTCGCGACCTCGCGGTGCGGGCGCGCGTTGCCTCATGCTGGTCCGAACCGATTCTCAGCAGCCAGGGGAGCGTCATCGGGACGTTCGCCATGTATCACAGGATCCCCTATGCTCCCACTGACCGGGATTTAGATCTGATGAAATCCATGGCGGGTCTCACCAGCGTCGTCATCGAACACAGGCAGGCGGAGGAAAAAATCCAGAAGCTGAACGAAGAGCTTGAGCAACGGGTCATCGCCCGCACCGCACAGTTGGAGTCAGCGAACAAGGAGCTGGAGGCCTTCGCCTACTCCGTGTCTCACGACCTGCGCGCCCCACTGCGCAGCATCGACGGAT
>CAIZGN010000008.1 GCA_903932505.1 Candidatus Hydrogenedentota bacterium | reverse complement strand
GCGCTTGACCAGCGTACCGTGCCGCGCGTTTTCCTCGACCGCCTTGAAGACCACGATATCCCAGCGCTTGGGTTCTTGTCCGTGCCAAAGCCGCTTGTTCATGAAGGGAACGCGGACGCCAAAGATCCATTTGTTGACGAAGACGCGATCCCCTTTGCCAAAGCCGGGATCGCCGTGCAGGGTGGGTTCCATGGAACCGGAGGGGATGCGGTAGGGTTCTGCGAAGCTCCATCGTACGGCGAGGGCGATGCCGATAGCGACCGCCCCGCTGCGAAACCACGACAGCATTTCTTCGCGATTCATGCCGTCGAGGAACCACATCATCGCCCCAGCGGCCGCCACGACGGCCCCGGTGTACCATAGCCAATCGGAGAGACCCTGCAGGTCCTCGTTGGCCCGGCGGATGAGGTAAATCCCGCCTATGGCGACGGCAATGCCCAGATAGGCCATGATGCCTTTTTTCCCGGCGGGTTGCGCCCCTTCTGCAGAATTGGCTTGCTTTTGCTTGGCCATAAGGTATCTATCCAGCGTGGCTTCGCGGAGGCCCTAAGAGGTCCAACCAGGCATCCGGGAACGCGCGGTTATTTTCCGGTGAGGTTGCGGGGATCGATGCCAGCCTGCTGGAGGGCATACTCCTGATACTGCTGTACCCGGATGATATAGACTTCTTCCATCTCGGAAATGGCCTGTAACAGCGTACCCTCTTCCTGGGGCGTGAGGTTGCCCTTGGTTTTGTCGCGCAGTATGCCCAGCATGTCAATGGCATACTTTGCACTGTCGAGGTCGATGTAAACCTGCTCCTGGCCCCGTTGGGGAACCAGACCCAGCGAGAGCATGGCCTGTGTGGCTAAACTGGCCACCAAGGTTTCCAGACTCGCCGGAGGGTTTTCCTCTTCCACCTCGGAATCAGCGAGGACAGCATCGGCAGGTTCCACACTTGCGGGGAGCCCCTCCGGTTCGGCTTGTGCAGCTTGCTCTTTTTCGCGCTGCACTTGCGCCTTCCAGTCCTCATCAATGAAGATAGCAGGTTCGTCGGCCATCATACACCTCCACCACGGCGCATGCCGCGCGAATTAAAGCGTATAACCCGGCCCCGTTAGACGGGGCCGGGAGTATCGACACATGCCACGCATAATGCGCAACGAAACGCGGAATCAAGTAGACCAGGCTACTTGTTTTTGTGACGGTTCAACCGCCTCTTTTTTTTCCGCTTGTGCTTGTTAATCTTTGCCTTGCGGGCTTTACGTCCACCAGCCACTCGGCTATCCTCCTTAGGGTGCCCGGCATGGCCTGAACCAATGCCAGACCGCCGTGGATTTACACCTGCACTCCGGGAAGACGCGCACAGCCGCGTCGCAAAATTCCCCCGAAACACAGGCTTGAAGTTCCGGAGTATAACAAATAAAAACCGCCCTATGCAAACATTCAGCGGAAGGGTGAAAACAGGCGGGATTTCGGGTAGGAATTGGGGAAAATAACAGGCGAAAAAAAGAAAACGCCATAACATGGGACGTGTCATGGCGCCACTCACGAGGCGAGTCATGGGACTCTCGAATTCGACGATGCGGTGATGGGACTTTCACGCGATGCATCGTCGTATTCTATTTAAACTATTGGACTTCCGTGTCCTCTGGACCGCGCCATCCTTGGCTTGGCTTCTGCCTAATACTATCGGCATCCCGGGGCATTTCTTTACATCGAAGGCAAAAAACCGGACAATGGCCTGGTGCTGGGCGGGAATGCGGGTGCTTGGTTCCGCGTTGCCCTTGCAACAGGTTCCGTTGAAAGGGAGTTTTCAGTATGGGCATGGAAGCGATACGGGCGATAACGCGCTCGCTTGATCCGGATCCCGCGCATGCATTTCAGGTGAGTCGGCTGGCCCTTGGGCTGTTTGACCAGTTGTCGCTCTTACACGGGCTTTCTCCGCCCGCCAAGCGCCTATTGGAAGCGGGGGCTTTGCTGCACGATGTCGGCCTTTCCGTTGATGGGAGCCGCCACCACAAACACGCCCTGGAAATTATCCGCACGACCGAGCTGCCCGGTTTTTCGGCGCTCGAGCGGGACATGGTGGCGTGCATCGCCCGGTATCACCGTAAAGCAGATCCTGCGCCCTCCCACCCGGTCTTCCGGAAGCTTGATGCTGACGCGCAGGTGATGGTGACGCGATTGGCGGCGCTGCTGCGCGTTGCGGATGGTCTTGACCGGGCGCACCGGGCCTCGGTGATCCGTCTGGATGTTGACTGCACGAGCGAGTGCCTTGAAATAACTGTGCATCAGGATCACCCTTCCCCCACCGACCTGCTGGGGGCGGCACGCAAGCAGGCGCTCTTTGAATCGGTTTTTCAGACCAAGGTGAAGTTTGTCGCGCTCATCGAAAACGGGGTGAAGGTGTGAAGGGGCCTCTTGCTATCGCGCGGGCCCGTTATTGGGTGCCGATTCTGGGGATTTTGATCTTGCTGGGCGTGGGGGTGGTCTTCCGGGGACCGTCTCCCCCACACCCGGTTCCCCGGCAGGCGGTCTATGTCTGGCAGCGGGTGTGGACGCCTCCTGTCGATGCGGCGGTCGAGCAATCCGCAGCGTCGGTCGATGTTTTCATGGTGTTGGCCGGGGAATTTGAGGCGGCGGACGGGAAAATAAAGCCGCTGGCTGTGGCTCCTGGATGGAAGACTTGGGCGGAGGCAAAAAAGCCGGTCTGGGCGGTCTTGCGGGCGCATCAGTTGCCGGGGATTGCAGATGTCGGGTTGCGCAAGGGCTTGG
>CAIZGN010000007.1 GCA_903932505.1 Candidatus Hydrogenedentota bacterium | reverse complement strand
TTGTATACGCAACACGTCGGTTTTCGTCAACAAGATTCATCATCGCCCGGTGAACAGCTGCCCAAAAAGCAGTGCTAAATATCGCCAAACCAGCAGATAACGCCACAATAAGATAAATGCCGGTATTTATCTTATTGTGGCGTTATCTGCTGGTTTGGCGATATTTAGCACTGCTTTTTGGGCAGCTGTTCACCGGGCGATGATGAATCTTGTTGACGAAAACCGACGTGTTGCGTATACAAATCTATGGATTTTGGGAACGTCTCTGGCCTTGGGCGGGACGCCCATTCTGGCGGGCTTGGCCATTGACTGGTGGGAGCTGACGGGATTTCGGGTTTGCTTTGTAATCGCGGGTGCGCTCAGTCTGGTCTGTGCGGTGCTCAGTCGATGGGCGGTGAATGACAGTACGACTCCCTACGACCTTAAGACTTGGTTGCTGGATCCGGCAATGCCCGTGCAGACGATGGCCACCATTGTGACGATCACGGTGGGGCGACACGAAAGCAATCGGCCATCGACGGGGGAGTAGTCGTTCCCTATGCGGTCTCGAAGACCTTGTTCAGGGTGGCGATGTTCTTCTTGAAGCTGGCTTCCCGGTCGTTGTTCTTGATGGAGGATTCCAGCACCAGCCAACCGGCATAGCCATTCTTCCGAACGGCGTCGACGATGGGCGGGAGCTTCACCTTCCCCTCCCCAAGATAGTCGGCACCATCCTTGAAGTGAATCTGACAGATTCGGTTCCCGAGTTCGACGATTTCCTTCGGGACATCGTAGCCGTTGTCCGTCGAGTTGCGCACGTCATAATAGATTCCGACAGCTTTGCTTTGGATGCGGTCGAGTATGGCGAGGTTGTCCTTGCCCGACAGGGTATTTTCCAGACCGAGAATTACCCCCGCTTTTTCTGCGGCTGGTGCCACCGCTTTGACGCGGTCCACCACGGCATCCACCTCCTTTTTCTTGAGGACACCCTTCTCGCGAAGGTCGCCCTTGCCGAAGAAGGCGAGAAGAATGACTTTGGCATCGAGATCCCGGGTAGCGGCGATGACCTGTTCCAGCCATTTGGGACCGCGCGGGTCGGTTGCCAGGGGGGCATTGTTAAGCAGGCCCATGGCGACGGAGGAAACGACCACGCCCGTCTTGGCAACGAGGTCCTTGTATCGCTGACGAAACGCCGGGTCGGCAATTTGAAGGTCATCCTGATCCGGGGAACCCGCCGAAATTTCCACCCCCTGCAAACCGACAGCCTTTGCCACTTCCATGGCCCCGGGATCACTTCCGCAGCCCAAGGACCAGTCACAGGCACTAAAACGCCATGCGGGCGCGCTGAAGACACGCGGTTGGGCCAGGAGGAATGTGGCGGCCCCCAGGGAGGAGGCCTTTAGAAAATCGCGGCGGTTCGGTTTCATGGCGGTTCCTTCACTCAGCCTTTTTTCGGCCGGTATAAGTGGGTACAGGTACCATACACCGAGGCGGCAGCCTCCATCAAGGTTTCCGACAACGTGGGATGGGGATGGATGGTGAGTTCGAGGTCACGGGCATTGGCACCCATCTCGATGGCAAGTGTGGCTTCAGCGATCAGCTCGCCGGCACCCGCGCCCACCATGCCCACGCCAAGAATGCGCTGGTCTTCGGGATCACAGATGACTTTGGTGAGCCCCTCGGTGCGGTGGAGCGATGTGGCGCGCCCGGAGGCCGCCCACGGGAAGCGGCCCACTTCAACGGCGCGTCCCTGCTGCTTGGCTTGGATCTCGGTCAATCCGCACCATGCAATTTCCGGGTCGGTGAAGACCACGGCGGGAATGGCAACGGGGTCAAAGACGGAGGGGTGGCCCGCTATGGCTTCCGCAGCCACACGGCCTTCATGCGAGGCTTTGTGCGCGAGCATCGCCCCCCCCACAATATCGCCGATGGCGAAGATGGAGGGATCGGCGGTGCGCCCTTGGGGATCCACCTGGATAAAGCCCCGGTCATCCACTTTCACCCCGGTATTCTTTAGGCCGAGGCCGCTGCTGTTGGGCTTCCGACCGACAGAAACGAGGGCTTTGTCAAAGACGCGGGTCGGCTTGTCGATGCCCGGGCCTTCGAGGGTGACTTTGAGGCCGTTTTTCTGATCCTTGAAGTCCAGCACCTTGGTATTGAGCAGGATGCCCTCAAACTGAGTCTCCAAACGGGCCGCCAAGGGCTTGACCAAATCGCGATCGGCACCGGGAAGGAGTCCGTCGGTGACTTCCACGACGGTCACACTCGAGCCAAGCGCTGAATAAACACTTCCGAGTTCCAGGCCGATATAGCCGCCACCCACGACCAGCAGTTTTTCGGGGACATCCTCCAATTGAAGGGCATCCGTGGAGTTCATGAGCTTGGGGGATTCAGTGGGCTTGCCGAAGATGGCCGGGCGCGAGCCCGCCGCTATAATCGCGTGGTCGAAACGCAGCCGTTCCTCCGCGCCGTCCTCCTTCGAAATCACCAGCGTGTTTGAATCGGCAAACACGGCACGGCCCTGTATCTGTCGGATATTCCAAGCCTTGATCAGCTGGGCGAGTCCGGCCGTCATCTGTCCGGTGACGTTCTGGGTGCTGGCACGCAGTTTGTCGAGGTCGATGGCCGGTGCGCCGAAGGTGAGGCCCCAAGACTCGGCCTCACGCGCCTCGCGAATGAGTTTGGCGGCGTGCAGGAGGGTCTTGGAAGGAATGCAGCCGCGCAGCAGACATACGCCGCCTGCAGTGGGCTCGACATCAATCAAAGTGGTTTCCAGCCCCAGACTGGCCGCCATAAAGGCCGCTGCATAACCGCCAGGCCCCGCGCCAATCACGGCCAAGGCCGTGCGTGTAGTTTTCTTCATTGTTATTCTCCTGAGGGGGACTAGAGTCCCAGGAACATCGTCCATGGTTGTTCAAGCGCGGTGCAAAGCCAGCGGGTGAAACGAGCTGCCTCGGCTCCGTCGATCAGCCGGTGGTCATAGGACAGGCTGAGCGGCAGCAGGGTGCGCGGCTCGAATTCTCCGTCGCGCCATACGGGCTCGACCACGCTGCGCGACATGCCGAGGATGGCGACTTCCGGGGCATTGATGATGGGGGTGAAGGCGGTGCCGCCGATTCCACCCAGATTGGTGAGTGTAAAGGTGCCGCCCTGCATATCCTCAATGGCGAGTTTGCGTGAGCGTGCGTTATCCGCGAGCACCGGCAATTCACCGGCGATTTCGACGACCGACTTGCGGTCGGCGTCTCGTAACACCGGGACAAGAAGACCGGAGGGAGTATCCACAGCCACACCAATATTGTAGAAGGATTTCAGCAGAACCTGCTGATTCTCCATATCAATGCTGGCGTTGAATTTCGGGAAACGTTTCAGTGCTTCGACCAATGCTTTAATGACGAAGGCGATGGGGGTAATTTTTGCACCCGCCTGCTTCGCCTGTTTTGCGTATTGGGCACGGAGAATCTCGAGATTCGTGATGTCGGCTTTGTCAAAGTGCGTGACGTGGGGGATGGTAGTCCAAGCACGCGTCATTTGCTGCGCGGTCATTTTTCGGATAGCACTCATCGGATCGGGGGTGACTGTGCCAGGTTCCGGGCGCGACATGCCCGCTGAAGGCGCGGATGCAGAGGCAACGGTTGCAGGCGCTGCTTCGCCCTGCACACCAAGTTCTCGGGCAAGACGTCGTGCGGACGGTGAACCGGAAACGGCGGGAAATTCGGTCACCCGTACGGTTGGGGCGGCGAGTTTGGGCGCGGGCTTTGGGGACTTGGCCTGCGCGGCAGCAATCGCGGCTTCGGGCAGGATTTCCGGTGCCGCCTTTTCCTGCGCAGGTACGGATGCTGCCTTGGTTCCGGCATTCAGTACGAGGATGACCTCGCCGGGTTTGATCGTTTGTCCCTCTTTCACGCGAAATTCGGATATGATGCCGCTGTACGGACATGGTATTTCCGCGACGGCTTTTCCGGTTTCGACCTCAATGACGGGCTGATTCGCGGCAATGGTGTCGCCCTGCGCCACTAGCAGTCGGGCCACTGTGCCTGATTCGACATTTTCCCCGAGTTCCGGAAGTTTAAATTCCTGGGCCATTGTATTCTCCTATCCAAAAGTCCGCCCATCCTTGGGCGGCGTTGTTTTGCTGTTAAGAACCACAAAATCAGCGATATTCTTCCATGAAACGCGTCAATCCGGAAAAATCGGTCAGCCGCACGAGTGTGCGGGCCGCTGCCGATCAGGATATCAGCGGATTCTTCTTTCCCGGATTGATACCCAACTCTTCCACGATGCCCTGCAATTTTTCGCCCGGCCATTCGCCACGGCGGGCAAGCGCCTGCAAGGCGGCTAGCACAATGTATCTTGCATCGATTTCAAAGAAGTCGCGCAAGACCTCACGCGACTCGCTACGACCGAATCCGTCGGTGCCCAGACTGGTGAGTCCGCCTGGCACCCACTTGCCGATACCGTCTGGCAGCGCTTTTACATAGTCGGACGCGGCGACGACCGGTCGGGCACCCTCGGCAAGGCACTTGGTGACATAGGGCACACGCTGCGGCTCACTGGGATTCAGCAGGTTCCAGCGCTCGGATTCCAGACCGTCCATCCGCAGCTCTTTGTAACTGGTGGCGCTCCAGACGTCGGCGGCCACTTGGTATCGCTCTTCGAGGATTTTCTGGGCTTTGACTGCTTCATTAAGGATTGAACCGCTGCCCAAGAGATGAACCTGCGGTTTGCCCGGGGCCAGCTGGCCGGGACGGCACAGGTACAAGCCTTTGAGAATGCCGTCTTGCACATTCTCGGCAGGGGGCATTTCGGGCATCGGATAATTTTCATTGCCTACCGTGATGTAGTAGAAGCCGTCTTCCTGCAATTCATACATGCGGTGAATGCCATCGCGGATGATGACGGCCATTTCGTAGGCGTAGGCCGGATCGTAGCAGCGCAGCGAGGGGATCACGCTTGCCCAGAGATGACTATGTCCGTCCTGATGCTGAAGCCCTTCGCCCGCCAAGGTGGTGCGTCCGGCTGTGCCACCGATGAGGAATCCCTTCGTGCGCAAGTCGCCTCCGGCCCAGATTAGATCGCCAATGCGCTGGAGGCCGAACATCGAGTAGTAGACGAAGAAGGGAATGGTGTTGATGCCGTGGCTGGCATAGGCCGTTCCTGCGGCAAGGAAGGAGCACATGGCTCCGGCTTCGTTGATGCCTTCCTCAAGCAGCTGACCATCCTTCGCTTCGCGGTAATACAGCAGCGCTTCTGAATCAACCGGTTCATAAAGCTGTCCGGCGGATGCATAAATGCCGATTTGTCGGAAGAGTCCGTCCATGCCGAAGGTGCGGGCCTCGTCCGGCACGATGGGCACGATCAGTTTGCCCAGCTCCGGCTCGCGCAGCAACTTGGACAGAATCTTGACGAAAACCATGGTGGTGGATACGGCGCGTTCATTGCCGCCGTGGAATTCCTCAAAAACGGAGACCGGGGGTGTGGTAAGCGGGGTGGCGCGGACACTGCGCCGGGGCAGGGAGCCTCCGAGTGCTTCGCGCCGCTCGCGGAGATACTGCATGCTCCGGCTGTCTTCATCGGGGCGGTAGAAGGGGGCATGCATCACCCTGTCATCGGAAACTGGAATGGCAAACCGGCTACGGAATTCCCGGAGTTCATCCTCATTCATTTTCTTCTGCTGGTGGGTGATATTGCGGCCTTCGCCACTCTCGCCCAAGCCAAACCCCTTTACGGTCTGCGCCAAGATGACGGTGGGGGAGCCGAAGTTGTCGACTGCAGCCTGATAGGCCGCGAATACCTTTTCGGGATCGTGCCCACCGCGGCGGAGTTGGCGCAATTGGTCGTCGGAAATGTCCTTCAGGATTTCTGCGACCCGGGGATCGCGCTGGATGAGTTTTTCGCGGATGTACGCGCCGGTTTCCACGGTAAACTTCTGGAATTCGCCGTCCACGCACTTGCCCAGTGCGTTGAGCAGGAGGTTCTGCGGGTCTCTGGCGAAAATGGGATCCCAATCGCTGCCCCAGAGCACCTTGATGGTGTTCCAGCCCGCGCCACGGAATATGGACTCCAGTTCCTGAACAATGCGCCCGTTTCCGCGCACGGGGCCATCGAGGCGCTGCAGGTTACAGTTGATGACGAAAATCAGGTTGTCGAGCTTTTCGCGCACTGCGAGTTCGATTGAACCCAAGGTTTCGGGTTCATCGGTTTCTCCATCGCCCAGGAAGGCCCATACCCGGCCCCCGTTTTTGGGCTTCAGACCGCGGTCCTCGAGGTAGCGGTTAAAGCGGGCCTGATAGATGGCCATGAGCGGTCCCAAGCCCATCGATACCGTGGGAAATTGCCAGAAGTCCGGCATTAACCACGGATGCGGGTAGGAGGAGAGTCCGGGACCTTCGGCCAATTCGCGGCGGAAGTTGTTCAGCTGGTCTTCGGAGATTCGACCCTCAAGAAATGCGCGGGCATAAATGCCGGGTGCGGCGTGCCCTTGGATATACATCAAGTCGCCACCGTATTCCGGCGAGGGTGCGCGGAAGAAGTGATTGAAGCCGACCTCATACAATGTCGCGGCGGACGCAAAGGTTGAAATATGACCACCAATACCGTCGCTGTCCCGATTGGCCCGAACGACCATCGCCATAGCGTTCCAGCGGATGATGGACTTATTGATTCGTTCCAAGGCTCGATCGCCCGGATAGGGCGGCTGCCGATGGGCCGGGATGGTGTTGCAATAGGGCGTGGTGGCGGAAAAGGGGAGTCTGACCCCCCGCGAATACGCCTCAAGACGCAGCAGACGAAGTAACTCTACTGCGGTTTCCGGTCCCTTCTCTTCCAGAAGAGAATTAAATTTGTCCAACCATTCCTGGTAGGCATTTGCAGGCACACTCTCGCTCAAGTTTCGGTCCTTTCCCCGTACTCAATAGCACATTTGCCCGGCGACTCCGAAACCTTTTCGAGCGCACGGAACCCCTTCCCCGGAAAAGAACAAAATGTCCCGCCGTGAAATTCCGTGCGATAGACTCGCACGATTATGCAGTAATCACTGCGGATAGTTGTCGGGGATAACCCGGCACTCTGTCGTGCAGCGGAAATCGGTCTGTGTGATCCGGTTCTGCGAGTAAAGATTGACTATTTGCCCATAGTTGGCAAACGCCGCTTCCACATAGTAGGCGGTCCAACCGGTGGCCGGTGCCGACACTTGCGCCACGTACTGGTTGGTATCGGATGTCACAGGAATCGATGTCCACTCCGAGGCACGGTTAGTCACCGAAATGGGTCGGGTAATGTTTTCCGGATTCAGGCGGAAGTCCCGGCCCTCGGGATTGGTGGCTTGCCACAGGCGCACGGATTTCGGCTTCACGTTCGTGTCCACAATGATACGCCCAGCGTTCTGCGGGTCGAATTGCCAGGAAATCTGGGGACGAGAGACACCACGAACCACAGAGCTGTAGAAGGAGTAGAGCGATTCCACCACGCCACGGTCGAGAGGCGAGTATGGCGAGAACGTTGTTGTATCAGGATCGTCCAAGCCATGCTCCGTGTTCGGGGCATTGTAGATGTACTTGTCGCCACTCAAGTCATCGAAATAGAACTGAGTTGCATCGGGCAGGAAGAACTGGTCGCCCGTGGAGTTGATGAGGAGCTTGGGCATGGTCAACACGCTCCGATAGGAATAAGGATCAACCAATTGGAGCAGCTTACCCTCCATCAGCGTGTTGAATATCGGGGGTGCCTTAAATACGTTATTGTCCCAATAATCCTGGATTGCGGTTGAATAGTCACCGTAGCAGGCGTAATGGTGCTCCAACTGCGGCTTCATGTTCGGGATATTGATGACCATCGGCGCAATGCCGCTGACCCGTGCATCGGAGGCACCGGTCAACCATGTGGTCCATCCGCGTTTGGAGGCACCTACGACCACAAAGTGATCAATACTCACGCCCGCGACATCCATCATATGCTGCTGAATCGTGTCCATCGCCCGGATGGCGGCGCGGACCATTGGGAACAGAGCTGGCCAAGTGGTGTCGCCCGTGAGCTTGTACTGGCTGTAGGAGTAGGCGATAATTTCATCCTCGCTTCGCTGCAATCCGTCCCCGTTGAACTCCAAGGGTTCATTCGGAACCGCGCCAATCACTGCGGTCACGGAGCCGGAGGACACAGAGAAGGGCAGAAGCAAACCGCTAACATACTCCTCTGGAACCGACCCTGTGTCTCCACCCGTTACCACCAGCAGGGCGGTGTTGGAGCGGATTACGGAGGGTCGAACGATTCCGACCATGTGCTTCCAAAGGCGACTGTTCTCACCTACTTCGGCGGCGGTGCGCCAGGCACCGGAGGTCATCTCCGTCCAATAGACCGTCGAATTGTAGTAGGGGTCGAGCGAGGGAGTCGGGGTGGTATAGGTGTATTCCAGGTCTGGGGTATGGGTGTATTCATAGAGGGCCGATGCCAGATCGCCGGTTGCGGCACCTTGGGGTTGCACGGTTATACGAACTGAATTTGCCGCGGAGGCGTTCAGATTTGCAAACACAACGATAATCTCCGGGGAGGCGGCCACGGCGTTACCGGGCAAACCGGGAACGGTCAAGGAATTTGCATCCGATGCGAGTACATCCACCAAGCCTTCCCCGCCTTTGTAAACGGCGACAGAAACGCCGTTACCTTGTGCATCAGTGACCCATTCGTCGGTGTTGAACGCCAAATCAAGACTCGTGGCGCGTGGATCCAGCGTAAGGCGAAGTGCACGAGCGGCAAAGGGCGGTATGTCACCAAAGGCCGGATAGCCCGAGGGGGACAAGGTCAATGTGCTGCCGGTGTTTTGTATGTCCCGGGACACCAAGGTGCCCGGCTCAAAGCTGCGGTCGTCGATCGTGAAGGGCACCAAATTCCGGTCGCCGGGGCGAAGGAGGGCGGCACTGGTGTGCTCGACTGCCCGCTCACGCACCATGCGCCAATAGGCCTGGGGCAAGGAGACGCCAAAGCGGCTGTTTATCACGCCGTCAACGGCGCGGTAAGTAATCGGGAGAATATCCGCAAAGCGCAGGGGAATCGGGTTGGGCACAGAGGCGCGACGGTCGGCCTCGTCCTGAATGGCCTTGCGAACCGAGAAGAGTATGCCGTTGGGCGCGTCAGCTACGACATAGCCCAGCGGGTCGCCCGTTGCGTAGGCATTGCGCACAAAGGTGAAGAACTCCTGACTGGCCACCGCATAGCGACTCACCGTCGGATGGAAGGGCTTGAAAAGCGGTTGTGACAGCCAAGCGTATTCGTTGGCATCAAGGCCACGGGCATATCCCGAACCATCGGCCCATTGCCCCAGTGCGGTGGACGAACCGGCAAAGAGACCGGCGAGTGCTTGGATCGGCTGCGGCGTACCGTAGGAATCCACATCGGCCGGGCCGGGGGCGGACAGGTCGGGGAATTCGTAGGCTTCGGCCACGGCCAGTGTGAGCTGCTCGGCGAGTGCTCCCTCGAACGACACTTTCTGGTTCAGGTCTTGCGCATCTGGCGTGGCAGCAAGTGCGATGGCGTTGTGTTGGCAGACGGTCAGCAACTGCATCGGGTCGATGACGATGTGTCCGAACTGGCGATCAGCAGTGACCAGATTGCGGAATTTCGTATATTCGGGCGTGTAGGCGGAACCCATGTTGTAAAAGAGCAGGGAGAAGGTGTTCTTGGTGGCGGCAAGCAGGGGGGCGTGCGTGTTTGCATCCACAAACTGGTTTCGCAAATCATCCAAAGCGGACAGGACGATACTTTCTGTCAGATCCAATTCGCTTTGATCATAATTCGCGACATCAAATCCTGTCGCGTCTTCAATGCTTCCCAGGCGAATGGCGGTGAGCTGCTGCAGGGTGAGGGCGCTGAAGCTCACGCGCCAGCGATTCTCGGCCTCATTCCCCGCGAAGTTCAACGCGCCGCCATAGTAGCCGACCGTTTTGTCATAGGCGTCGGCCCGGTCAACCACGACATAGTCGGCCCGTTTCGGGAGGCGTATGACCGATGCGACCACTTTGTTGTCCTGAAGTTCGCCCGGAATCGGCACACAGGCACCGTCGGGCAGAAGGGCCAGGATGAACACGGACTGGGAATTAAGCGTCACGCCCGACAGGGCCTGTGCGCTGACAGGGACCGAAAGCGTGGTGGGAAGGACGTAACCGTTCTCGTCGTGCGCGTAGAAGGCTTCGGTCGTCCGGGTATGCCGAATGGTGAAGACATCGGAGATAATCTTGAGGGTTTCGAGCGAATCGAGAGAACCTTTGAGGGCGCCCAGCGATATGCCAATGGAGGAATTGGGCTGATCCGGGAAGTTCTTGGGCAGGGTGACGGTGACGCCCAGCTGGCTGACCGTTGACCCGGATGTGGTCTGTTGGGTGCTTGCAGGCTGTCGCACGGTGATATATTTTTCAATCTTTTTCGTATTGCCACCGCGTGCGCTGGTGACTGTCAGACTGATGGTGAAGGTTTTCGAGGTCTCTCCCGCCGGCACCTTGAAGATCTGCTGGGGATTGTGCTGGGTGCTCCAAGTGCCGCCATCTCCACCAAAATCCCAATACCACGACTCAATCGGGGAAGAGCCGGGCGTGGAGAGATCGGTGAACTTGACGGTCAACGGTGAATTCCCGTCCACCCGATCCGCCTTGAAATTGGCCTTTGGGGCTACGTCTTTCTCGGTTGTTTGCGGACAACCAAGAAGCACGATCCCGGCCCACAGCGTGACTGCGACATATAGCGTCGAGCGATAGCGTTGCATTCGAAGAAACCCTTCTCTCGCGTTGATCCTTTACGGGGCCCAGCCCCCGGCCGCGTTGGCAGCCTTCCAAGGCACACAAGTCCCTAGATACCAGAGTCTAGTGTGCCGATTTTTCCGAAAAAAGTCAACTAATTACCTCTGTCAAAATTCCGTCTGCCCGCATCCGGCTTTTTCGCACAAAACCAGGCCCAAAGCCAAAGAAAAACGGGAAGGACACCCAGACGAGTGCCCTTCCCGGGAAAAAGGTCATCCCTGCGGGATACGTGCGATTAGCGGGTCTTGGACGTGCGACGGCGCATGACAAGGAGCAGGGCACCGGTGCCAAGCATCAGGACTGCATCCATCGCCCAGCCGTCCACGGTCATGCTCTGGCTGCCGCAACCAAACTGCTGCTTGAGCGCGCCAAGGTCGAACGGCGTATTCCCACCAGTGCTGCTTTCTCCCTCGTGCGATCCACTGCCGCTCTCGCCTTCGTGCGACCCACTGCTGCTCTCGCCTTCGTGCGACCCACTGTCATCAGGTCCACCATTGTCCGAACCGCTGTTGTCGGACCCACTGTCGTCTCCACCTTGATTCCAGTCGATTCCGGAATCATCCGTCTCGCCTTCGCCTTCGTTCTGGGAGACCACTTCGCCCTCATAAACCCATTCACCTTCGGGGAGCACTTCACCTTCGTAAACCCATTCACCTTCGTAAACCCATTCACCTTCGTAAACCCATTCACCTTCGTAAACCCATTCACCCTCGTAAACCCATTCACCCTCGCCGGGGAGTACTTCACCTTCGTAAACCACCCATTCGCCCTCGTAAACCACCCATTCGCCTTCGGGAATCCATTCACCTTCAACCACGACTTCACCTTCGCTGCTGACGGTGCAGGCATCATTACCAAAGTAGACTTCGGGCACGTAAGTAAGCAAGGCGGGGATTACCGCGTTCAGCGATTCTGGGCTCAGGGGATTGCAGCTCACATCCACGCCGGTGAGGGCGGCGAGGGAGGTCAGGGGCGCTGCATCGATGATGCTGTTTGAACTGAGGCTTAGCAGGGAGAGATATTGCAGACCGGTCAAGGGTGTGAGGTCGCTAACATAATTGTTGTCTGCAAACAGGTATATCAAATTGGAAAGACCCGAAATCGGGGTCAAATCGCTCACGTAATTACCCATAAAGGTCAAGAAATCCAGATTGGTCAAGCCTTCGAGTGGTGCGATGTCCTGAATTTGATTAAAGTCCAAATACAACTCGACCAGACCGCTGAGTTGGGCGAGTGGCGTCAGATCCGTAATCGCATTTCCGATCAGGTCGAGATACGTCAGGGAAGTGCAATATTCAATGCCTGTTAAGTCGGAGATACCCCAATAAGAGGCATCCAAGCCCGAAATGGTTGCGAGATCGCTGTCCGTAATCGGCTCTGAGGTGAGACCGAGGGTCCACCGAACCGCTGCATCCAGACCGGGATCTGGGAAAGTGACCTCAACCGCTCCAGCGGTCATCGCCACCGTGTGCAGGAGGGCAACGATGCCCGCTAGCACTAAATTCCGCTTCCATCCGCTAATCTTACCCTTGCTATTCATATTTTTCTCCTTCTTTTTGAGGCCCCATGCCTCATCCTCAGCCTCTCGTATTTCCGGCAACCCATGTTGCCTCCGTCAACAGCACGGTGGTCGATCATTCGGCACACCCTGACTCAAACACCCGCGTGTCTCTACTACAAAGCAGCACCCGCTAGCTAAGATACACGCACCTGTAGGAACTATTACACAAGCATAATTACCGGCATTGTACCATAAGCTGCACAAAAACGCGAATGAGTCCCGGATCTTGAGTGCTCTCAGGTTGCATCGAAACCCATAAAAGAGCGATACTGGGATTCGCTTTCCCGGTGGTCGGGCGAGCAGGGGATGCAGGAGATTTTTTACCATGGCGAAGATGGTTCCGGGTTCCACTGTGTATTTTGAGGGAGCCTATGTTCCCGCCGAGGAAGCCAAGGTAAGCGTGATGACGCATACCTTCAATTATGGCACTGGTTTGTTCGAGGGAATCCGGGGCTACTACTCGAAGGATGAGGACAATATTCTTGTTTTTCGCCTGCGCGAGCATGTGGACCGGATGATGCGCAATGGCCGGATTCTTTGCATGGATGTACCGGAAACGGCCGAGGACATGGAGAAGATCTGTGTTGAGCTGATTCGCCGCAGTGGTTTCAAGGAAGGTGTCTATGTTCGGCCGATCCTTTATAAGAGCGACCTGTCCCTCGGCCCGGCGGTCAAGGGTGTGACCAGCAGTTTTTGCTGTTACGTGATCAAGCTGGGCGACTATTGTGATATTGAATCGGGTCTGGATGTGGCCGTGTCGTCCTGGCGGCGTCTTTCTGACAATGCAATCCCGAGTCGGGCGAAGAGCACCGGAAGCTACATCAATTCTTCGCTGGCGGCCACTGAGGCCAAGCAGGCCGGATTCCATGAAGCCATCTTCCTGCGGGAAGACGGTTCCGTGGCGGAAGGCAGCGCGATGAATATTTTCATGGTGCTGGATGGCAAGCTCATCACCACCCCGCCGACCTCTGATATCCTCGTGGGCATTACCCGCAACACCGTTATGCAGTTGGCGCGTGAGAAGCTCGGCATTGAAGTTGTCGAGCGCCCCATCGCCC
>CAIZGN010000006.1 GCA_903932505.1 Candidatus Hydrogenedentota bacterium | reverse complement strand
TCCTTGCCTGCGCTAATCCCTCCCTTGGAGGTATTGTAGAACCTAACAGCCCCCCGCCTGCATAAGCACGCGGGGGGCTGATCGTTTGATCTCAGGGCTGCGCCTGCGTCGCTAAACGGCCCGCAGCACCCAAATCATTTCCTTGTGGTCGGGCCCCAGAGGCGCTCCATCGAAATTCCCGTACACCGCCTCGACCCGAAAACCGCATCGATAAACCAGATGCTCCATTTCGCGGCGGGTCAACCATGCACGGGTCAGATGCAATTCTTGTTGACGCAAGATATGCCCGCGCAAGTCCCGCTCCTGAATTCGATGCTGCTCGATGATCTGCTGCTCAAACTCGTCGTACCGCGCCGCATGAAAATGAAAAAGCACGATATTTTCACCGGGCACCGGGTGCTGCCCCACCAATTCCAGAGGCACCTCCACCCCGGTAATGGCGGCAGGAGGGATGGAGGAGGGTTTGGCCATCCACAGATTACACGCAAACACACCGCCGGGCTCAAGGTGACGGCGGATACATCGCAAGCACTGCGCCTGATCATCGGGGGTGAGCAAATGCATCAGGGTCCGATAGGCCATCGCGATAAAAGGATAGGTACAGCCCAAGTCGAAGCGCCGCATGTCCGCCCGCACCAATTCGATTTCCGCTGGGAGGAAGCCAGCCATCGCAATTTTTTCCTGACAGAGCGCGAGCATGCCAGAAGAAATGTCCAAAGCGGTCACCGCGACGCCCGCCTTTGCCATGGGGATGCAAATGCGTCCCGTGCCACAGCCCACCTCTAAGGCCCTGCTCCCGTGGGCCTTGGCCATCTTGACATAGAATTCGACTTCGCCCGGCAAGCCGTGATGGATGAAATCGTAATAAGGCGCCCAAGCGTCGAATTCGGGCATGATGATTCCCTTTCCGGATCCGCTATCGCACCTTTCGGCTGTGCGCCAGCACTTTTTTCAAGGCGGCGACCACCTGGTGCAAGTGATAATCAGTAATCTGCGGATGCAGCGGAAGGGACAATATTTCATCGGAGACCCGGGTGGCCTGAGGCAGGTCTTCCGGCTTCATTCCAAGCACCTCCCGATAGTATTTGTGCAGGTGGAGGGCGTGGAAGTGGATGCCGGTCCCCACGTTTTCCCGACGCAATTCATAGGCGATTTCATTGCGGGTTTTGGTGATGCGGTCGAGGCGAAGGCGTATGACAAAGAGGTGCCAGGCGTGCTCGCGATCCTCGATTTCACTGGGCAGAATGATCTCATCGACCTCGGACAGCACCCGCTGATACATGAGCGCCAGCCGCCTGCGGGCGGCCTTGAACGAGCCGAATTTTTTCAACTGCTCCAGACCGATGGCCGCCCCGATATTGCCCAGCGCATACTTGTAGCCCGGCACCGCGACCTCTTGGGGGGCGGGCACCGCGCTGCGACCATAGCGATCCCACGCGGAGGCTTCCATTCCGTTGGTGGCCAGCACCCGGAGGCGGGCTGCACGGTCGGGGTCGCTCAACGAGATCATGCCGCCTTCCATCGTGGTAATGTTCTTGATCGCGTAGAAGCTGAAGCAGGACATGTCGCCGTAGCTTCCGATCGGGGTTCCCTTGTAAGCGGCACCCATCGCATGTGCGGAATCTTCAATCACCGGAATGCCATGTTTTCGGGCGATGGCATATATCTCGTCCAGATGGCAGGGGAGACCAGCCATGTGCACCGGCATGATCGCCTGTGTGCGCTCCGTAATCGCGCGTTCTATGGCCGCAGGTTCGATATTGAGCGTATCCGGATTGACATCGGCAAATACCACCTTCGCGCCCATGTTTATGACCGTGTTTCCGGTGGAGGCCCAGGTGATGGGGGAGGTAATCACCTCGCCACCGGGTTTTACCCCGGCATCGACAAGGCAAAGGTGCAGGGCTGCCGTACACGAGGCCACGCCGATGCCATAGGGTGCATCGACTGTCTGCGCGAAGGCGCGCTCAAAGGCGGAGACCTGCGGTCCGGAGGTCAGCCATCCGCTGCGGAAGGCGTCGATCACGGCGCGTTCTTCCTCTTCGCCGAGGGAGGGCTTGGCCAACGGGATAAAG
>CAIZGN010000005.1 GCA_903932505.1 Candidatus Hydrogenedentota bacterium | reverse complement strand
GTGGTGTCCAACTATGCCGGCACTACCATGGAGCCCAAGCGCGCCGGATGCCGGATTCAGGGATGTCACTGCGAAGTCATAGACACGCCCGGACTGCACTGCCTCAGCATTCACTCCGCCGAGGAGTTGTCCATTCGTGACCTTATCTTCTCAGAGCGGCCGGATGTCATCGTGCAATGTGTGGATGCGAACCAACTCAAGCAGTCCCTGACCTTGACGGCCGACCTCGTGGGGCTGGGTGTGCCCATGGTGGTTTCGCTCAATGCGATCGACGAAACGGCACGCAAGGGCATATGGATTGACAGCGAGGAATTGTCCCGGATTCTGGGGATTCCCGTCATCGAGACCATCGCCACCCAAGGGCGGGGAATCTCCGATTTGAAGAAAGCCATCGCCCACCCGCAGGTTTCCACCCTGAAACTGCAATACCCAGAGCCTATTGAGAACACGATTCTCGAATTGACGGCACTCATGACCAAACCAGACACCTATGCCCGAAAGATGGCCTCGCTACTGGCCATGGGCGACCCCTTCATCGAACAGCAGGTCATCGCCATTGAGGGGGAGCAAAGCGTTTCGAAGATGCGGGCCAGAATTGCAAACCTCCACCTGCAGTACAAGGGAAACGTGGCCGCCGCCATCGGCGCGGTGAGGAGTCGCTGGGTCGACGAGGTTGCCGGGACGGTTATCAAACACCAGAAGGTTCATCAGGGCCAGTTTGCCGAGGCCTTTGGCCACTTGTGCCTGCACCCCGTGTTTGGCATCCCCATCCTCTTCTTTTTTCTCGCGCTCACTTATTTCCTCGTGGTCTATGTCGCGGGCGCGCTTCAGGAAAATCTCAACCTGTACCTTGCCCAACCTGTCACAGGGTGGATTGCCTCCCTCATTCCCGCAGGTTTCTTTCATGAGCTCATCGTGGGAGCTGACTACGGCCTGCTGACGCTGGGCCTCTTCAACGCGGTTTGCACCGTACTCCCGATTCTATCGGTCTTTTTCCTCATGTTCGGTGCCTTGGAGGACATGGGGTATGTCCCCAGCCTCTGTGTGCTTACCAAACGAATCTTTGACCGAATTGGTCTCAATGGGAACGCCGCAATGTCTGTCGTCCTCGGCTTCGGCTGCAAAACTATGGCGACACTGACCACCGTGGGCTTGCCGCGCAAGGAGCAGCTCATCGCCGTCTATCTCATTTCCGCCTATGTGCCGTGCTCGGCAAAGATGGCCATGAGCATGGGCGTTCTCGGACGCTATACCTTCTGGGCTCTCATCTTTACCTATGGCATAGTGTTCACCATGGCTGTCCTGTCCGGGTTAATCATGAATCGGTTTCTGCCGGACATGACCTCGGGATTTTTCGTTCAGGAACTTCCTGTTATCCGCTGGCCCAACCCCAGGGCCGTTATTGTCAAGACCTACTATCGCTTATATTGGTTCTTCAAGGAGGCTTTGCCGGTCTTTCTCGGCGCGGCGCTCGTCATGTTCTTTATGCATCGAACCGGCCTGCTGGGTGTGATCGAAGTTGCGCTCCAGCCGCTGGTAGTCGGAGGCCTCGGCATGCCGCTGGATACGGTCGAAGCGATGATACTCTGCCTCGCCCGCCCCGAGGCAGCGGCGGGTTTTCTCATAAAAATGGCCGACAGCGGCAACCTCAATGTGGCCCAATCTATTCTCGCGGTTCTGCTCACCACCATGTTCGTGCCGTGCCTGGCGAGCACGGTGGCCATGTGCAAGCGTTTGGGCTGGGGCATGGGCTTTATTATGGTCGGGGCCATGTGTCTCTCTGCCGGCGTGGTGCTAGTGCTGGTTCACTGGATTCTGTTATTATTTGTAGGGTGAAAATATGAACGCTTCGCAAGATGAATATTTAGAATCGCTGTGGCACTTACAGGAGCAAGGCAAGGACTCTGTTGAGGATTTTGCCACGGTGCTGGGTGCCCCCTTGGACGAGGCACGCCTGGACAGTCTGGTATCTTCAGGCATGGCGGTTCTGGATCGAAAAATAGCAAAGGTCGCCCTCACGGATCAGGGTATGGATTACGCACGCGGACTCGTCCGCAAGCATCGCCTCGCCGAACGCCTGCTCTACGATGTGCTGGGTTTTACCGATGAGCGTTTTGAGACCGAAGCCTGTACTTTCGAGCATCTCGTTGCCCCCCATGTGGTGGACGGTATTTGCACCCTCCTCGGCCACCCCCGGAAATGTCCGCACGGACTGCCCATCCCCGAAGGACCCTGTTGCGCCAAGAGCGACAACGTCATGAAAAGCGCAATCACCCACCTGTCTCAACTGGAGGTGGGCGAGGTCGGTCGGGTGGCCTATCTCGATTGTCAGGACGACCAACAGATCCACCGATTGAACGGACTCCAAATCAAGCCAGGGGTAGAAATCCGCGTTCACCAGAAATACCCCGCTTGGGTGGTCGAATGCGAGGGAGGCATGATCGCCATTGATGAGCGTGTGGCCAACCGGATATGCCTGTGGAAACAGCAGGCCGCGTCCGCACAAGAGGTAGCCACGAAAGTAGGGGCCGCGAAAACAGGCAGTAAGTGGCGTTTCTGGCGTCGCGACACCTGACTCCAGATGCCGGTTGTTTGGCGAGTCTGGTTATAAATGCAAGCAAATACCTTGATTCCGGGCTTTTCCCGTGAAATAAGGCGGAAAGACGCCCCGCAGACAACGCTGCGGGGGGGGACATGGCGGGGGATTCCCGGGTTAGGGTGAGCATGGAGACACAATTATCATGAAGGTGCTTTACGTCGTAGCGAATACTTATTCGTCTGAAAATGTCGCCACTCTGGCGGGAAAAGGGATCGGGCATGTCGTGCAGGCTTACCGCGCTGCTCGGGGTTCGATCAAGAACATATTTCGCCGCATGCCTTTTCCGCAGCTCTTTTCCAGAGCCCCGCGCTCCTTTGAGGCCGTTCTTCGCCAAGCGATTCTCACCGAATCGCAAAGAAGCGGACGCAACCTCAGCGAAAAGGAAATCGACGAACTGGTAACAAAGATACTGACCTTGCTAGAGAAGGTGCTGAGCGGCGAACTTGGCGTGGACGCTATTCCATGGGCGATGGAAATGCTCCGTTCCAAGGACGCGCTTGCGGATTTCGTCACGCCCTTGTTCAAGACGGCGGGGCCACTTTCCGAAGCCAGGGTGGAAATGTTGAAGCAAATTCTGGCGGAGAATGTCCGTCTGCAAAAAGAGATAAAAGAAGAGGAAATGGCGCATGAGTGACACGAACAAGACCAAGAAAACGACGACGGACTCCGCTTCCGGCGAGCGCAAGAAACCGACACTGCTGGTGGGCATCGACCTCGGCACATCGCGAACCGCGCTGGCCGCAAACAACGGTTTCCGCATATGCATCAGCACTTGTGTGGGCAAACCCAAGGATGCGGTATCGGAAAAGTTGTTCGGAAAGCGACTCCTGTTTGGGGACGATGCACTGAACAACCGTATGGCCGTCGAACTGATTCAGCCCTTGGGCGATGGCGTCATCGACACATCCCCAGAGGTCAAGGAAGCGAATATCGCCGCCGTACAGGCGTTGTTGCGCCATTTGTTGTCGCAGGCCTCCAACAAAGAAGACGAGGTCATTTACGGCGTCATCGGCATGCCAGCGCGAGCAAGTGTGTCGAACAAGCGATTGCTCGTGGAGGCCATGCGCGGTATTTTCGAGGCCGTCATGATCGTTTCCGAGCCCTTCAGCGTCGCTTATGGACTCGATATTCTCACGGATGCCTTGGTGCTCGATATTGGTGCCGGCACTATGGATTTGTGCCGAATGCACGGTAGTCTGCCCACCGAAGAAGACCAGGAAACCATCGACAAAGCCGGGAATTATGTCGACCGCACCCTCTACGACCTCATCAAAAAACGCTATCCAGAGGCACAGTTCACCATCAACATGATCAAGTCGATCAAGGAACGTTATGGCTATGTCTCCGACAAGGAGGAGCGTATCGAAGTGCAATTTACCGTTGATGGTCGGCCGCGAATGTTCGATATCACGAAGGAACTGAAAGAAGCCTGCCTGTCGATCGTCCCCGACCTCACCGAAGCGACCTACAAGCTTATCGGCTCCTTCGACCCGGAATTTCAAAGACGCCTGCGGGCCAATGTCGTTGTCGGAGGCGGTGGCAGCCAGATGGCCGGCCTCGCCGCCATCATCGAAAAATCGCTTGATGAATTGGGCGGTGGCGCAGTTCGCATCATCGATGAGCCCGTCTATGCCGGGGCCAACGGCGCACTAAAGGTTGCCATCGAAATGCCAGAGTTGTTCTGGGAGCACCTCAAGGACTGACCGCGCCGAAAGCGAAGGTATGAGTTGTCAAGGAATGAGTTCAGCGGAGAACACTAACATGGATCATGTGCCTGTAGAACCCGAAATCGACATAGCGGAAGCAAGTGCTCCCCCGAAACGAAAATGGACGGATGCCAGCCTTTCATGGTTGGGCCGTTGCAGCGGGGTTGCGGCGGGTTACTCTGCCAATGTGGCGGGCAAGGCCGGTTCCATGTTTGAATCCGTGGGCCGAGCCACCGTAAAGACACTTGCAAAAACGGCCAGCGCGAAGAAGGTGTTTATGGTGCGGACGAGCGACCTAGTCAAACCGGCCAAACCTCGTCCGCACGTACCCGGTTTTTTTGAACGCTACCGGATGCTCCGCGAGGAGATGCTCAAGGTTCTAAATAACAAGGAGACGGTGGTCTGGGTTCTTTTTCGCGGCAATGGTGACCCTGCTGAAGCCGGCGTCGAGGCAGGGATTTGGCAACGCGAGGAGGAGGATGCCGGTCTAGATGAGGTGATAGAAGTCGTCCCCGAGGAAACACAAAAGCAGGATCCTCCTGAGAATCCTGTAACCGCTGCTCCGTGTTGTGAGGCCGCCATTGAACCCGTACAGGATTCAGCGTCCGCAAACAATCCCAACGAAGATTACGAAGCAGAAGAAGTTTCCGATTGCACGACCTTAGAAGGGTCAGTTGATGAAGGGTCAGTTGATGAAGGGTCAGTTGATGAAGCGTCAGTTGATGAAGCGTCAGTTGATGAAGCGTCAGTTGATGAAG
>CAIZGN010000004.1 GCA_903932505.1 Candidatus Hydrogenedentota bacterium | reverse complement strand
GCCGACCTTAGTCGGCGCTTTGGCTGAGATAGCATCACCACAAATACCCCAAACCTCAAAGAGCGTGGAAGGCTCTTCGATGACCCCACCATAGAAAAACAGACTACGTTCATTTTTCCGACGGCGTGAACAGCGGCAAATCCAGCCAGGCCAAACCCACATCGCGGCGCATGTGGTCCATGCGTTCGCCTCCGGGGGCGTCATAAATAATCGCGAGGCGTTTCCCCCTCTTCACGACAGACGGTAACCCCACGCACCGCTTTGACCAGCCACAGTTGGTGCCATCCAGAACAACCGCCTTGTTCTTGGCGTCCCACGTGTTGAGATTCTTGGTCCAATACACCCAGATGGCGTCGGTGTATTCATATTCGGTGATTCCGATGTGGTTGGTGAACAGGAACCACGTACTGTTCGCCGGTTCGTAGTAGAGGGATGTGTTTTCGATTTGCTCCTCAATGGGCAGCATGGATTTCGGGTCGGGGGTCCAAGCACCGTCGAGATTTTTCGTGCGCGCGATGCCGAGACTGCGTTGAACGCAGGGGTTGCCCGCTTTTTTCGTTGTGCTGCTGAAGAACATGAGGTATTCGTCCCCTTGCTTAACCACCTGCCCCGGGCTGGCGGTAATGGAATAATAGGTGTCGGGTTGCGTGCCGAAGGGAACGATGTCTTTTTGTTTGACCCACGGTCCCGCAGGGCCTTTTCCCTTGGCCTTGAGGGTCAGATACGGGAATGATGGGACAAGGTCCGGGGCGGGGGAGGCGTTCGGTGTGCCGAGGTAGAACATGTGCCAGACACCACCGTCAAAGTAGGTGACGCCATACGATGCGGAAGCGGAATCCATTTCGCCTTTCGCCCCGAAATCCAGAATCGGCCCCTTCTTTTCCCAGTGCTCCAGGTCTTTGCTGGTCGCCAGACAGGCCAGCCAGCCCTTCGGGCCGGCCCCGTCGTAGTGCAGGTAATAGGTTGCGTCCGCCTCATAGACCCACACATCCCGCGCCCCTAGTTGGTCGCACTGCCCGGGACCATCCCCATGTTTGAGCACCACCCCCCGGTCTTTAGCCTGCATTCGCAGGGTCGCGACCGGTCGTCCGTCTGTGTAGGTTGTCTGCGCATGTCCGGTCGCGCAAAACAGCCCCAGAAGGAGCGTCAGGGGAATGGTGCGAGTGTTCATCGGTTCAATCTCCCATCGTTATTGGAACCGCGCACGCATCACGGATCTGGCGACTACATTAGCGTTGGTAAAGGAATTCTGAGTCTCCGTGCTAACGCACGCCATTGATGGCGTAGAGCTTCTCCAAGGTAGATACGTACAGTACGCCGTTGGCCGCAGAGGGGGTGCAGGCAATCTCTGCACCAAAGGGGATCGAAGCGACCACCTGTTTCTCTTTCTCGGCCTTGAGGATGGCGAAATCGCCGGATCGTGCTCCGACAAAGACTTTGCCATCAGCAGCGAGCACAGATCCCCAGATTTCGTTGCCCACGGGGTGGGTCCAATAAGGCGCGCCGGATTCAGCGTCCACGCAATGCAGCGAACCGCCGCAGTCCGTGACGAACACGAGCCCGTTGGCGATGGCGGGTGTTGAGCTGGCGTGCTTTGCGAGGGGGTAGGACCACCGCTCCGCAGTCGCGGGGAGTTCGCCGGTCTTGGTGGCGTCAATGCACTTAAGCCAGGCGAAGCGTTTGCCCCACCAGATGTCCCCGCCGCAGGTGACATAAATCCGGTTTTTGTAGAAGACCGGCATGCCGGAAATCGTGCTCGGGCCTTCCTCGTTGTTCTTGAGGTACTTGGCCAGTTCGGCCTTGGGCGCGGTGGGATCGCAATCAAAGTGCCAGACTTTTTCCAGCGGCGGCACAGGATTGGGAAGTTTCTTTGCAGAAAGGGCAGCGAAGGCAAAGACCTGCGCGCCGGGATCGCCAAAGAAGACGAGCGAACGTCCGTTCACCGTGGCCATGGAGGGGGGCGACCAAATGGAGTGAAAGACGCGGGAGCCGGTGGCTTCCTGATCGCGGGTAATCATGCTCCCCGTGGCCTTGTCGAGCACAATCAATCCGGGAGCATCGGGCTTGCGCACCACCGCATGGGTGTTGTCGACCCCGTTGCAGGAATTGAGATAGAGATAGGGGCCATCAATGAGGATGGAAACATGGGTGGCGTCGTGCGGATACGTGCCCGCCTGGGTCGGCATGTCAAAGCGCCAGATAATGTCGGCATCAAGCGGGCCGGTTTTGGCAGGTTTTTCGGGGTCAGCGAGCAGGGTCCCCTCATCCTGATAGGGACCATCATTGCCATCGGCCAAGCCGTCGATATCCAGACAGACGACCTCGCAACGGTTGGTCACCATGTAGACCCGATCCTTCTCGACAGAGGGCGGGGAGCACATGGCGACGCTGGGCCAGTCGAGATACTTGTCGCCACCAATACGGGGAACGGCCAACTGCCACAACAACGCCCCGTCCGCCTCATTGAGGCAAAGCAGCACCGCGCGGT
>CAIZGN010000003.1 GCA_903932505.1 Candidatus Hydrogenedentota bacterium | reverse complement strand
ATCCAACACGACTCATTGTGATCACCGCCCACTACGACAGCGGTCGGGCTTCATCCCTCACGGACCCCGCCATGCTTCCGTGGTTAAGGCCGCTGCACTGGGGACTTCTCGCCTGCATGGCGCTTATCGTGGCGACCTGTGGCGCGGATGCCATCGGCAGTCTCACAGGCACCGAATCGGCCTACACGCAGCCCCTGCGCTGGTGCGCCGTCGCCCCACTGCTGCTCGCCGCTTTCGCCCTGTTCAGGATCCCGCCCAACAGCGCAGACGTCCGAGGTGCCAACAACAACGCCTCAGGGGTGGCGGCCCTGTTGCGACTTGCGGAACGCCTTGCGGCGAAGCCCGTAGACGGTGCAGACGTCTGGTTGGTCGCCACGGGAAGCAATGAATCCTGGATGGGCGGGGCGCATCACCTGATGAGTACACACCGCATCCCAAAGACTAACGCCTGCGTGTTGAACATAGAATCGGTGGGAGCCGGTTCCCTGCACTATCTCACCGGGGAGGGCATGCTCCAGTACCTGCCCTGCGACCAGGAAATGATCGAAGCAGCGAATGCTGCGGCTCGCACGCACAAGGCCACCCCCGCTGAACTTCGCAGCGTGCCCACCGGACTCCACGGCCTGCTTGCGCGAGGATACCGAGGAATGACCATCATGGGGTTGAACGAAGAGGGGCTCCCGCCGCACTGGAACTGGCACACAGACCGGATCAGCGAGGTAGACGAGCCCGCCGTGGCCAACGCGGCGGATTTCGCGGAAGCCATCCTGCGCACATTGGCCACCCCCGCCCAAGGCTAGCCGCTCCGAATAACTTGGAAGGTCGGGTGGGTTCTGAAGGTTGGGCAGACAGCAATGTCTGCCCCACAAGGGAAAATGACGGTAGGCTTTGGATTGCGCTTTTTGGCCACGCTTTGGGGACTATGGTAGAGTAGGCGGGGTGGCGGGGTTTCATCACTTGGCTGGCCGTTGGCCTGCGGGAACGAGGCCTAAGAATACCTACGATTCCTTGAGGAGTTCGAATATGCCGGATTCGTCTTCAAGCCGCCCCCGAATCGGGGAGGCGACGCTCGATTTTCTTTCGCAAAAGCAACGACGTGCCGTGGTGACCATCATCTTGATGTCTGTCACGCTTGAGGTCGTTTCGCAGTTGTTGTGGCGGCTTGCAATCACCCCGCAGG
Source organism: Candidatus Hydrogenedentota bacterium (assembly GCA_903932505.1). GTDB lineage: Bacteria > Hydrogenedentota > Hydrogenedentia > Hydrogenedentales > CAIZGN01 > CAIZGN01. Next base: position 1,043 of record CAIZGN010000003.1, on the reverse strand, counting down.
GGGTCTCGACGGTTCTCACCGCGATAAGCGCGCTATCGTTGCTTGCGGTGCTCCACTTCACCCTGCGCTTTATCCATTCCATGCGTATTGTCCGGGCTCTCGTATTCAGCGCGGCTTTTCTTGTTCTCTTGTGGTGTGTTCTGGATCTTCTGCTCCGCTCAACGGGCATAGCCGAGGGAAGCATCTACCAGCATCTACGCTATGCACGCCAGTTCTTCGCGGCCGCACTCACCGCTTGGCTGGTCACCTGCATTATGCTGGCAATTCTATTCAGTTTATTTCAGGTTATTGACCTGAATCGTCAGCTTGTGAACAAGCAGGAGAAGCTTACCCGCGAAGTGCAGGAACGCCTGCAGATCGAGCAGACACTCCGGGAAAGCAAGGAACGCTTTGAGCGTATGGCGGAGCGTGTCCCATGCGCGCTCTATGACTATGTCCGGGAGGCGGATGGCAGCTATGGATTTCTCTACTTAAGCCCACGCGCGGCGGATATCTTCGAATGCGGTGTGGATGAGTTACTGGGTGATGCCAGTGTGCTCGCAAAAATGGTCTCCCCCGTGGATTTCGATAGACTGCGGGAGGCCGACGCCATCGCAAACCGGACGGGGATGCCCTTTGCTGCGGAGGTGCACATCAAGACACCTTCCGGGGCGCGCAAATGGATACAGGTGGCGTCTTTGCCCAACCCGGCTGCCGAGGGACAACAAGTCACCTGGAGCGGAATCATTCTTGATATTACTGAAAGAATGCGCACGGAGCAGGAACGCCTGAAGCTTGAGCGTCAACTGCTGCATACGCAGAAACTGGAGAGTTTGGGGGTGCTGGCTGGCGGGATTGCGCATGATTTCAACAACATACTGATGGTTATCATGGGACATGCAGAGATGGGATCGTCGGATCTTCCCGCCGGGGCACCCGTGCGCGAGAACCTTCTCGAGATCGAAATTGCCGCTCGTCGCGCCGCAGAGTTGTGTCGGCAGATGCTGGCCTATTCCGGTCGGGGCAAATTCGTGATCGAGCCCATCAATATCTCGGATTTAGTT
>CAIZGN010000002.1 GCA_903932505.1 Candidatus Hydrogenedentota bacterium | reverse complement strand
TTGATGACTTGGGTGACCCTGAACCGTGGGTTTCACCCACGGCTATTGTTGTTTGGCCCCTTCGGGGCCCTCCGGATTGTTTTTTGGGCTGGATATAGGGGAGCATGGCTTCCGGCCCCTTCGGGGCCTTGGTGGTGTTTCGTCGTGGTTTGGAGTTGGGTATAATTGGGATAGCCCTGAGACTTCCGCTGTCTCTCCCAAGGGTGCGGGAAAGGTATGGCATGGATGGTCTGACCAAAGAAATCCTGACCGCTTTGAAGCGGCGGACCGGTATCGATTTTGAACGTTACCGGCGTGCATCGGTGGAGCATGGCATTGCCTTGCGCATGGCGGCGCTGCAATGCGCGAGCCGGGTGGCCTATTTGACCCAGCTCGGCTACGCCCCGGATGAATGTGACGAACTGGTTCGTGCGCTGTCGATCAACGTAACGTCTTTCTTCCGAAATCCCATTGTTTTTGAAATTCTGGGCGAGAAGATACTCCCCGGAATTCTCGAGCGCAAGCGGCAGAGCGGCAACCAGGAATTCCGCGCGTGGTGCGCCGGTTGTGCCACGGGGGAGGAACCGTATTCGCTGGCGATGGTTCTGCGGGAGGTGATCGAGCGGTGCGGTGCGGATTTTACCACGCATATCTTCGCTACCGACATCAATCAGGATGCGCTACTGCGCGCCGAGGCGGGCGTTTATGCCGAGGAACAACTTGGCACGGTGCGGTTCGCGCTTCTCAAGCGTTTTCTGCCCCGCAAGGGCCGTCGCCATATGGTCGGGCCCGAGATTCGGAGCATGGTTTCCTTTTCTCATGATGATTTGACATCATCGCTTCTTACAGCGCCCACCGAGAGCGTGTTCGGTGATTTTGATGTAGTTTTGTGCCGGAATGTGCTGATATACTTGCAGCGTTCGCTGCAAATAGAGGTGTGCGAAAGAATAGCGCGTAGTTTGAGAGCCGGGGGGTATCTCGTGCTTGGTGAAGCTGAAAAGCTTCCTTCCGAATTGCGCGGAGGCTTTCGCGCGGTGGATCATTGGAGTCCTGTTTACCAAAAAAAAGCGTGACGACGCATCGCTAGCGGCGTTCGAATTGCACAGGAAAAACGATGAAAAGATTTCAATTCAAGCGTTTGCGTACCCAGTTGACGGTGGCTGTGATGCTGGTGTCGCTCATCCCTCTCGCGGTCGTGATCAGTATCGTCTACGCGCAGCGGGCCGCCGTACTGCGGAGTGCGGCGAGCTCCAAACTTGAAGGCATCCGCGACATCAAGGTGGGTGAGGTTCGCAATTGGATTCAGGAGCGCCGGGGCGATGTTCGTGTGCTGGCCGGGGATTCAACGATACGCGCGACCGCCAAACTGGTGTTGAGTGGTGACGAGAGCCCGGAAGCACTACAAGTGAAAGAGAGTACGCGTGGGCATTTGGAGGACTACATCCGGGAACTGGGCGATTACGAAGAATTCCTCATCCTGAATCCGGTTTCCGGGAAAGTCGGATTTTCGTCCAGTCCGGAACATCAGGGCGAGGATTGGTTTGGCGATGAAACATTCAAAAAGGTGAAGGAGACCGGAAAGTCATTCATCAAGGATATTTTTATTCCGGGTGGTTCGGTGAATCCAGTGATGCTCTTCGCTGAGCCGGTGTTTTCCGGCGATGCCGGGGGGGCGTTGGCGGGAATCTTGGTGGTGAAAGTGGATCCGGCAAAAAAACTCTACGGCCTGTTGCTGAACCGGGCCGGCATGGGGGAGACGGGGGAGTCTTTCTTGGTCAACAAGGATGTGCTCGCCCTGAGCACGTTGCGGTGGCGGGAAGGGGCCCCTCTGACGCTTCGACTTAGAACAAAAGCGGCGGAATCCGCAGCGCGAGGTGACACCGCCACAGAGGAGACGTTGGATTACCGGGGTGTCGAAGTGGTGGTTGCGTACACCCATGTCGATGAGATGGACTGGGGTTTTGTGGTGAAGCAGGATATTGGCGAGATCTATGCGAACGTGTATTCGCTGATGTCGCAGCTGTCGTTGTTATTTCTCCTTGCGGTGGTGGGCGCGGCGGTTCTGTCTTTTTATGTGGCGGGCACGATCGTGATGCCCGTGGCCGCCATGACCGCGACGGCCGCAGAAATTCAGCGCGGAAACCTGTCCGCCCGCAACACGGTTGACCTGAAAAACGAATTGGGTGTCCTTGCGAAAGGCTTTAATGATATGGCGTCAGAGTCCGAGTCGCTGATGGGGATGCTTGATGCCATCGCCTTGATTCGCGACAGTATGGGGGGCAACACGGATCTGCCTTCGGTGGCACTGTCCATGGTCAAACAGCTCTCGGAAATCACCGGTGCGAATCTGTGCGTGTTCTACATGCGCGCGGTGGGTGGTAAGACCTTCGAACACCTGGCTTCGGTCGGGGCCAATCCGGAGTTGCTGCAACCCTTCGATGCTTCAATCAGCGAAGGTGACATCGGGCGGGCGGTTGCCCTCGAGCAGATTACCCACGTCAAGAACCTTCCCTCTGATATTCGGTTTGCTTATCGAACGGCGTCCGGCCCGGTGCTGCCGGTGGAAATGCTCACCATCCCGCTCATGGCGGGGAATGAAGTGCAAGCCGTAATTGCCCTGGCAAGTGTGAACCCCTTTGCGGAGGAACATGTCACCGCGCTGCGGCGGGCGTGGCCGAGCCTGAATATTGCGATGGCAAATCTGACTTCGGTTCGGAAATCCAGCGTGCTCGCCCAACAATTGCGCATCTCGAACACCGAGCTTGAGGCCCAAGCCCAGGAACTCAAGGCCCAGACGATGGAACTCGACATACAGCGGATTCAGTTGGAGGAGGCGGATAGGCTCAAGTCCGAGTTCCTATCGAACATGAGCCACGAGCTGCGCACCCCGCTCAACAGTGTGATTACCCTGTCTGAATTGATGGTCTCGCGGGGGCCGGGCAAGAACCTTGAAAAAGACAACGAGTATCTGCGCATCATTCAGCA
>CAIZGN010000001.1 GCA_903932505.1 Candidatus Hydrogenedentota bacterium | reverse complement strand
TCAGGCCCGTTGGTGATCCAAAGTTTGCGCCCATTGATCTTGTAGGTGCGGCCGTCCTCCGAAGGGATGGCCGTGGTGGACATTTTAGCGGGGTCGGAACCCACTTCGGGTTCTGTAAGCGCGAAAGCGGATATATCGCCGGTGGCCAGACGCGGCAGGTACTTTTTCTTCTGTTCCGGCGTTCCGAAAACCTTGAGCGGTTCAGGAACACCGATGCTCTGGTGGGCGGAGACCCATGCCGCCGTGGTCTGACAATAGCTGGCAATGAAACCAAGGATGCGGGCGTAGTTGGTGAAGGAAAGGCCCAAACCGCTGTATTCTGGTGGGGTTTTCATGCCCATTACGCCGATTTTGGCGAGTTCTTCGAGGACTTTCTTCGGATATTCGCCGGTGCGGTCAACGGCGATAGGGTCAAGGTAAGTTTCAAGGACCGTGCGAGTCTTTTCGATGACCGCATCACCAATTTTCTTGTCCTCTGCGCTCTGCACGGGATAGGGGTGCAACAAATCCCAGCAGAAGGTTCCCCGAAACATTTCAGCCGTAAAACTCCGGAATCTCCATTCGGCTTCCCGGGCATCCTCGGCCATCTGCATGGTGGTGTCTTTAGCGGAAGTATTCTCTTTGCTCATGAATTAGTCCCTTGGCTCTGAGTTTCCATTGAAAACAAATCTACCGTTCAGTAGGCATAGTGTAGCACGGAGGGGAAAGGAGTTGTCAAGAGGTGAAACGGCGACTTTTTTCGACGGTTTTTCGAAATTAGTGCTTAAAAAGAGAAACGGAGCCTACCCAAAATAATGGATAGGCTCCGTTGAATTACTTCGCAGGCGCGGGTTCAGCCGGGGTCTGAAGGGGCTGAACCAGAGAGTACAAATAGGTGTTCAAGGCGTTGATTTCATCGGGGGTACCGACGAGGGGGGGCATAAAGGCGTTGTACTTGGAATCCTCCGGCTGATCATGCAGGAGGGTCAGGATAGAGCCGATAGCCTTGAAATCACGCGCGGCATTAAGTCGGCGGATTCCACGGTAGCCATCCACCGTGTGGCAGGACATACACGCACCCCGGAACATCATTTCACCGCGCGCGAGAACCGCCTCGGGGGAAGTGCCGGTCTTTTCTTCGGGACGGGTCCAGATGGACTTGGTCAAATAGCCCTCTTGATTAATCCTAGCCACGTCCTTCACACGAACGCCGTTGGAATACAGGTGCCGACCGATGACGTAGGGCTTGCGCAACATTTCGCGGGTGTACTCGGTGGCACCGAAGGACGCAAAGGTGACGAGAAAAATCGCCACGGCCTGCCAGAAACGCAACTCTCTCGGTGACCACCAGGCCAGGAGGTAGGCAATGATCGCGAGGGAAAAGCAGCCTGCAATGGACATGGTCGCCATACGCGTGACTTGCGTGAACAGCCCGGCACCAATCGTGTGGGTGCCCAGTTCAAGCAGCAGACGCTGTCCGACCGGAACCTGATAGATGTACAGCAAAAAGCAAACCGGCATAAGGAGGTAAGCCGGCACCAGCCACTTCACGGAATAGCGGGCGAACTCTTCCTTCAGACGGCCTTGCTTGGTCTCGTCCATACGGGCGGCAGTGAAAAAAGCCCACACACCGGCAAGGGCACAGCAAGCGGCGACGCGAAGCACCAAACTCGGCCAGAACGTTGGATTGAAGAAGGCACTCCAGAAAGCACCTGCTTCTGTTCCAGACCCAGCCAGGCTGACCCAAGTGTCGCCGGGGCTAAGCATGAAAGTCAGGATGCCGTTGATGATGAACAGGGTGAAGAAGGACGTTATGGAATATACCCAACCAACCTTCAGGTGAAGTTCATCAGAAACACGGCCGAACGTGTAGAAATACACAGCGGCTGCGGTAATCTCCATGAGGAAGAAGGCCCACTCAATGGCCCACCCGAACACGAAATAGTGGATGAGGGTACTGGTGGCCTCGGGGTTTGCGAGTCCAATCGAGAACCAAATACCGACGCCGGTGACCGTTCCCACTGCAGCTGTCAGAATAAGGAAGAACTTGGCGTGGCCCTTAAGCACGGGCATCCAGTCCTGCCGCCCGGCGCGCAAGGCCCGGTATTCAGCCAACGGCAGGTAGAGACCGCCACCAATCGCGAAATGCGATATCATGATGTGCATGATCGCCATTCCGCCGATAACCCAGACCCCGCCGATGACGGGTACGTCCCAAGATGGATAATTCATGGGTAACTCCTCTTACTTTCCCGCGCCCATTACGCCCACATAACCCCAAACGGTTAAGAAGGTCAGCACGGCAATGGCAAACCAACCGAAGGCCGTGGCCACTTTGGCACGGGTCTGACCGCCGTTGCGCGTGTCATACACGGGGATAAGGGCCCAAAGCAGGCCGCCCACGCCAAGCATGGTGGCACCCGCCGCCTCGCCAATAGCACCCGGTAAAACCTCTCCCAACGCCTTGAGGAGCTGGAATTGACTCATAAAATACCACTCGGGATGGATGCCATCAGGAGCGGCCGCCCAAGGATCCGCCTGCGGGCCCAAAGGCCACGGCGAAACTGCGGAGAGAAACAGCAAGACATTGAAAGCAATCAGCCACATTGCCAAATCTTTGACAAAGAAATTCGGGAAGAACGGGATGGACCGACGTTCTTTTTCCGGCAACGCCTCGACCGATGGGGGAGCAGCATTACCATGACGAAGCACCAGCAGAATGTGCACGGTCAACAGCGGCAGAAAGATCAGCGGCAGAATCACAACATGCAACGAGAAGAAACGCCCTACGGTCATTCCGGAAACAGACGGACCACCCTGAACGAGATTGTCAATGAGAGTGTTGGTCATGTTCTGCGCAAAGGCTGAACCCGGAATCCAAGCTGGCACGGCACCAGGCAGCGCTTTTTGAATCTCGATGCCGACCTTCGTCGCAAAGAAGGCCAAATCATCCATGGGAAGCAGGTAACCGCTGAAGCCGAAAAGCATCGTCATCCCGGCCAGCCCTAGGCCCGTCCACCAGCCAAATTCACGCGGCGCACGATAGGCCTTCATGAAAAAGACGGAGAACATGTGCACCATGAGGCAGAACACCATCAAATTGGCGGACCAAGAGTGGAAGGAACGCACCAACCATCCGAAAGCGACTTCGTTCGTGATGACCCGAACCGAGTCATACGCGCCATCGCCCGGATGGTAGTACATGAGAAGGAAAATACCGGTGATAATTTGAACGCTGAAGAAGAACAGCGACAAACCGCCCCAGTAATACCAGAACGAGTAGCGGTGTTCCGGCACGGTCTTATGACGGGCTATTTCAACGAAGAAATCGAGTCCAAGACGTTCGTTGAGCCAGGCGTAAAGCTGGTTGCCACGTTCTTTGAGGGCCGGCAGTTTACACGCGGCGGATAATGAGTTGGTCATTGTTTTCCTCCACGGTGAGTTGAGTAAGCGGTTTCGGGGGGGGACCAGACACGTTCGCGCCGGTGGTCGCATCATAGATTCCACCATGGCACGGACATTTAATCGATTTTTCCGCAGGCTTATACGCTACGGTACACCCCAGATGGGTGCAGGTGGCGATGAAGCAAGACCATTTCCCCTCCGCATGGTGGATCAGCAGGGCGGGACGAATCCCGAACTTGATGTTCTTGCCCTGTCCCACTGCGGGGGCGTCCGCCTTGGCGAGCGTGACTTCCTTTACTGCTGCCTCGGCGGCAGCGCGCTCGGCGGGATCAGCGAGGTACCGGTACACGGGATAGGCCATGCCAGCCGCATAACCCAAACCAGCCACCCCAAGCCCGGCCATGCCTATAAAGCGCCGTCGGGAGCAACAAGCACCTGGTTCCTCCGGAGGAAGGTCGTGCGGCGGCTCCGGAACTACCGCGGAATCATGCCGTTCTTCTTGCTCAGACATACTGTTCTTCCGTTTGTTTCGCCCGCAACACGACGGATGCGAGCCAGGCCACCGTTACAACACCAAGCACAAAGCAAATGAGGAAGAGCACCAGAACAGGCAGGTTGTAGTACTCCTGACGGTTCCAGACGTCATAGCCATGCTGCCCGAGGGTGAGGTCGCGAATCCCGTCGCGGTACACGACCATACTCAACACGTTGAGAAATCCGGCCGTGCAGGCACCGCCGGTGAGAACCCACGAACGCGTGGAGGAACTTTTCCAGGCAAGAGCCCCCAACGCTGCGACAGCCAACGCAGTCAGCAGCCAGAGAAGCGCCGACCCGTTGTAGACCAGTGATCCGGACAGACCCTGCTGCACAGCACCTGGCTGGACGCGATAAACGTTGTACGCGAGTACGATCTGGGGGATTGTGAGTATTGCGAGGGCCAGACCGCCATGACGACGCAGAAGCTGGGCTGTTTCGCTTTTCAGATTAGACTTCATCCCCAACAGCAGGAGAAAAGCCCCGCTAAGCCAGACCGAGCCGACCATCATGTAAATCCAACGGGCAAGCAAGGTGGGGTCGCCGGTGGGCAGCTGCGTGCCGCTCGGATGCGCGCGGTACATTTCGCGCCAAACCTCGGGACGCAGCATCAGGGTCATGTTGGAGGAGTAGATGTAGCCGATTTTCAGTACCAGCGCCAGGGACAAGAGGCCACCGATAAGAACAGGGAGACGGTGCTCGACACGATTAGATACCCAATAAAGGATGGCATAGAGGATGAGAAGCAGGCCTATCACGCCAAGCCAGTAGGCACCAATGAGTACGCTGGAGGTATACAGGCCTCGGCCGTACAAAACCTGCGTAAACAGGAGTGGGGGAACTCCGAAATTAATGACGTACGCCAGAACAATTGGTAGACGATACGCAGCCACGCCACTGGCGTCCTTGGCTGCGGTGTTGCCTGCCGCACGTCCAAGAATCTGCCAAAGGACGATCCAGAACAGCCCACCCACCATGAAATGCACAGCGGGAAAATGCAGGGCCATCGTGACAAGATGCAGCACCTTGAACAGCCACACCGGCGCGGGCAAGGGTATGGGATCTACCGCAGGAAACAGGTCCATTGCAATCTCCTTCCAGCCAAACTAATCCCCGTAGGAATAGGACACAGTCCCATTCTCCGGTCAAAGAACGCACATTATGCAAATTCTATTCCCGAAACGCAATTTTTTGAAATATGTCCCCGGAGCACTTATCGCTGGCCTTCGTAACAGCGCACCTCAAAGATCCGGGCCTTTTCGTCACCGTGGGTTCGAAGCACCCGAATTCTTAATGCCGATAAAGAGAGGGAGTCAAAGGGGTGTCGGCGTAGGCGCAGGAAATTATTCTTTTCATCAGCAAGCGTTCGCCATGCCCCATCTACTAGGCCCTCGAGCGTGTATTCGGCCACCAACTCAGGCTGGGGCCCCCGGGTTTGCGCGAAATAGGTGGAGTCCTCTCCGCTTAGAAACAGCCGACGATGCAGCCCGGAGTCAAAGCTAATCTGTACCAGCCCGATCCGCTTGGGGGACGACCAACTCAGCACGATCCAAGGATTCGCGACCAGAATGGACGACCGCCATTGATGCGAACATCCGTCGCCCACGTCGCGATTGAATCCGTCAATCACATAGGCCGCAAGGGCCTCGGGTTCTTCATTTGAACAGGACACGGAGGCCCCACGTGCGAGGTCGTTTTCATCCTCGTTTCTCACGCCCAGACAGTCGCGCCAATTACTGCCGTGTCGAGCAGAAGGGTGATCAGCGGTTCTGACACAACTTTGTCGTACAAAATCAGGTCCCACACCGGAAAGGATCGTTGGGGGTTGATGGCGGCCTCAGTCAGTCTTATTTCCTCGATGATCCCCGTTTCCCGCCACAAAGCCGTGGCAGTCGAGTTGTTGCCCCCGCAGACATGCATCCGGATCTCGCTGCTGGAATTCCCCCCAAGGCGAGAGCGGTCTTGCACGAGAATGACCGAGGCCCCGTTTCTTACCGCCGCGATGGCCGCGCATACCCCCGCCAATCCACCACCGGCCACCAGCACATCCGCGTGCATCGATACGGTCTTGGTGGTCCCGTCCTTAGGCAGCGACTCTTCACCGAAGGCACTCGTCACGATGGACAAATTCAGGGCACCACTGCCCGTCATTGCCATGAAATCCCTGCGTGATAGCGTCATACCCGCAACTCCTGCCTTAAGTCGCCCGCTTACATCTTCAATTTATAGAGGCGCACTTCCTTGGTTCCGTTTGCGCACTCCACCTCGGCATACACCCGTAGTTCCTCGCCGGATCTTAACCAACTTGAATAGCGGAACGTCGCAAAACCAGCACTGGGAGTGCTGCTCACCGCCAAGGGGGAATCCGGGGTCAGATCAATAACCTGGTGGAGGTCAAACGTGAAACCGAGGCCCGTGGCGACATTATAAACCGGGTCGTTCCAGGTGTTTTTCGACCCCTCATACACAAAGAGATATCCCACGCCCACTGGGACAATCGAAGCGGGACGCACGAAGAAGTCGTGCCAACCCGAAAGGTCCATGATGGGAGCGCGCAAATCACCCACGGTTTCCCAAACCTCTCCATCCACACTGCGGAAATGAAAAATGCGCTCGTTTTGCCGGATGTAGCCGATCACGTAGCAATGGTAGGCTCCCTCCGCTAAACAGATGACGGGATCCTTGTAGCCAAGGGGCACGATGTCCCGCTCGGCAGCGGGTGTACGGGGAACGATGACCGGCTTGGCGGAGGAGGGGACAAAGTCCACCGGCGAAGCGACATCGTCCAGCTTGATAATACTCCAGGGACCCTCTTTCCAAGGGCCGCACAGGTAGAGCTTAAACAAACCGGTCTTCGGATCAATCAGCAGGGCGGGACGCTCAAAACCCTGTATCGGTACATCTTCGCGCTTGATATGGTGTACCGTCTCAAAATTGTCGCCATCCGTGCTTTTCAGGATGCGGACTTCATAACCGCGCAATCCCCGGGGCGCATCGGCCGTACGCATCCGACAGGCCATCCAATAGACGCCATCGGCACCACGGACAACAGAAGGCGCACCGGCCCACCATTCGGCGGCATCCTTGTCCGGTTTTAGGATGACCTTGTATTCCCCCGAGAATTGCTTGGCCACCGCACCAAAAGCCCCGGTGACTGCGGCATTCGCCGCAGGGGAAGCCTCTTGGGCAAAGGCCCGGCGTCCCAATGAAAACAGAAGCACCATCAGAACAACCAACAGCAAAGCACGCATTATATTTACTCCAAGCTAGAGATTGAGAAACACATTCGAGCCATTCATATACCGCAACGAAAGAGAGCGGCACCGAGCGGGTATTATTGCAGCCTTCGCAATCATTATCCAAAACGCGACGACGAAAGCAGGGGATTAATTAGTGCCTCCCAAAACCGTTATCACTCAGCGACTATGATATGCGGGAGAAAACGGCTGTGGTTGTCCGTGATGGGGGTGCTGGATTCCCGGATGCCCATGCCACAGGCCTCATCGCCGATGATCCAGCTCCCGAGGATGGGGCGATTCCCCTCAAACTGAGGAATGTTTGCCAAGGCCTGGCAGATGTACCCCTCGGCACCATAATCTCCGGGCGACTCAAAGGTTCCCTCACGCGTCACCATGCGGACGTTCGCACCTTCCCTCGAGAATTTCGGCTTGCACACATATTCCGGCATCCGACTCTCCGTACCGAAATGCGCCTCCAGCAAATTGGGGTGTCCGGAATTCAATTCCCAGAGTATGGGGAGAATTCCCTTGCAGGACAGCAGCAGTTTCCAAGGCGGTTCAAGCCATACCATTTGCTCAAAACACTGGGGTACACGATCAAAAAAGTTATCCTTCGCCATCCATTCCCAAGGATAAAGTTTGAACAGGTTTCGTATGCATGTCCCGTCCAAATCGACAAAACACTTTTTCGTCATGTTCCAACCGATATCCTCCATGTACACATGTTTGGCCTTGACCCCGGCCTGCATGGCGGTATCGAGCAGATACCCGGAGGTAATTTCATCCTCAATGGCGTTCAGGGAGGCAAAAAAGACGGTTTCGCCACGAAAATGATTGTTTTTCAACCAAGCCCAAGCCTCTATAAGCTTCTCGTGGATGGCGTTGAATTGATCGGCCTCAAATGAATCCTCGAGCCATTTCCACTGAATGACAGCGGCCTCAAGCAGGGAGGTGGGCGTGTCGGCGTTGAATTCGAGCAGCTTGGGGTCGCTAAAACCGTCATAGGCCAGATCAAAACGACCGTAGAGCGTGGGATGATCAGCATTCCAGGAATCGACAATCAGCGGGAC